>CAMGFA010000003.1 GCA_946055165.1 uncultured Bacteroidales bacterium | reverse complement strand
GGGCCTCAAGGGTTGAGGTGGGGATTACTACCATTTGCACCCCTGCCTGTGTTCTTTCTGTTTCGTTCATTTGCCTTTGTGAAAGGGGTTCTAATTCTTATTTTGCACCTTTCACTATGGAAATATAATTTCATTGAAATCTGTAAAGTGTATTTTGCCATTTTTGCAGGTATTTGGGATTATTTGAGGGGTAAGTTATTGGCACACAGGTAGTAAAAAATTGAAATTATTTTCTATCTGTGGCCGGAACAGGTTGAGGCAACAGGGTTGAGGTGGCTACCTGTCCCCTGTTGGTATGTGCATATAAAATCCTATGCTTATAGGTAGGTATTACAAAGGGTAGGCACAAACAGAGGACAGGAAACCCTGCCCTCTCTCATTGTTTTTGCTTTGTTATGGTGCTAACTGCAGGACTGCTTTTGTTGAGGTAGCCACCACAGGCCCTGCCTCTCTCTGTCCATTTGGTCGGCCCTCTCTGCAAGTTCCTCAACCCTGTGCATAAGGTCCTGCAGTTCCTGCAATTCCTGTGGGGTTAAATACCCATCCCCATTGCTCAATATCTTCATACCTACCCCCCTACCTGTCCAACAGGCCTGCAATTGTTTCCTTATCCAATCCTAACCCCTTGAGGGCCTCAACCAACTTTGTGGCCTGTTCCAACTTTCCCTGTTCCCCAAAGATTTTCTGCAGGGCGGTGTCCTCTTTCTCTGTGTTCAACCTGTTGAGGTATCTTTCAGTAACTGCCAAACTTGAGTGGTTAAGCATTTTCATTGTGGTATAGGCATCTACCCCCTTGTCAATTGCTTTCATTGCAAAAGAGTGTCTGCCTGAGTGGAAAGTGAACCGCCTAACCCCTGCAACCTCTGCAAGTTCCTTGATTGCAATATCTATTTTGTGTTCCCTTGCTTTTTTGGCACAATGAAGTTTCTTTGCCACCTCTGCAGGCATTGTCTGCCTTTCCTCATAGGTTGCAAATGGTGCATATATGGCAGTATTGTTGAGGTAGGGGAAAATGTAATCTGTGGGGGCGGTGGCCTCTGTCCTGTAGAGGTCCAAAATTTCCTGCATAACAGGCAGGACCTTTATATCTGTTGGCTTGTCCACCTTGTCCATTTGATACCTCAACCTGTCCCCCTCTATATTCTGCCACCTCAACTGCAAGGCATCCCCCAACCTCATTCCTTGAGCATACATTGCAAAGAGGTAGAGGTTTCTTGCGTTCCACAGGTGTGAACCTGTCTGCAGGTCGGCCTGTGCTATCTTTTGCAGTTCCCAATCCTCAAGGCCAACAATGGCGGTGGGGGTTTCCTTGACCTTTGCCTTGAGGTTGGCAGGCATATTTCTTTCCTGCATCAATCCGGCCTCAACCGCTTTATTGAGAATTGCCCTCAAGGTCTTAAATTCCTTTGCAATGGTGTTGGCACTTAATCCCCTTGACCTGTCCCTTGAGTTTTGCCACCTCTGCAGGAAATCCTCATAGCCATCCACAAAGGCAGGTGTTACCTCTTTGAAAGCAATATCTACAACCCTGCCCCCTTTGGTAAGGTAGGCCTGCAGTTTGTTTATTGACTGCCCCCACCTGTCCTGTGTTCCTAAATTGTCCTTTGCCTGCATACATTCCTTTGCAAAGGCCAACAGGGTGGCCTTGTGTTCCTTGTCCTTGAGTTTGTTTGCAACCTGTCCAATTGTGGGTGTTCCATCCTCATCAGTCAATTTCCTTTCAATGGCTTTGGCCCTTTCAAGGTATTGAGCAAGGGCATTGTTCCACACCTCTGCAAAGGGTTCACTTTTCCTAACCTGTTCTGCATCCTTGTTCCAATCCTTAACCTTTGCAAGGGCCACAGAGGTTTTTATAAGAGTGTGTTTCCTGTTCTCTGTCAGTCTTAAATAAATGGGAAATCTGCCCTGTCCGTTTGGTGTCGGCTTGAGTTCATAATGGTAAGTAATCATATTGCATTGTTATTTGGTTCAATGCAAAGATAGTAATTTTCCCAAATGTTCCACCAAACAGGTGGAACATAGGTGGAACATTTTTTACTTTTGGTTACTTTCAAAGAGTTTGAACTAAAAAGAGAAAACCCCTACAGAGTGTGTCTGTAAGGGTTTTTTGTGGTGTTTGGGTTTCATTGAAAAACCTTAAAAGTGGTCCCTGCAGGGCATGATCCTGCGACCCTCTGATTATGAGTCAGATGCTCTAACCAACTGAGCTAAGGGACCGGGAAGAGCAGTATCTTCATTAAACAAAGATACTACTTCTTTTTGATTTATCAAACTTTGATCTCAACATCAACACCTGCAGGGAGTTCGAGTTTCATAAGAGAATCAACGGTCTTTGCGTTGCTCTCTTCGATATCGAGAAGTCTGCAGTATGTGTCAAGCTCAAACTGCTCGCGGCTCTTCTTGTTTACGAAGGTGGAGCGGTTGACTGTGAAAATCTTCTTGTTGGTAGGAAGCGGAATAGGACCGTTTACCTTTGCGCCTGTAGATTTCACTGTCTCAACGATCTTGCTGGCAGACTTGTCCACAAGCATGTGATCGAATGATTTGAGTTTAATTCTGATTTTTTGGCTCATATTAACAATTTTTTACTATTACTCATCCTCATCGGACAGCTTGTAGCCGCTCTTCTCGATGATGTCCTTGGCCATTGTTGCAGGAACTTCTGAATAGTGGTCGAAAGACATTGTGCTGGTGGCACGGCCGGAAGAAAGGGTACGGAGAACTGTCACATATCCGAACTGCTCTGCAAGCGGAACGTATGCCTTGACAATACGTGCACCGTTTGCGCTGGAGTCCATAGCGACAATCTGTCCACGACGGCGGTTCAAATCGCCCACGATGTCACCCATATAATCCTCAGGTGTAACCACCTCAAGGTTCATGATAGGCTCGAGAAGGACAGGCTTGCACTTAGGGCAGGCGTGGCGGAAAGCCATACGTGCTGCAAGTTCGAATGACAACTGGTCAGAGTCAACCGGGTGGTAAGAACCGTCGAGGAGGGTTACCTTGAGGCTCTGGACCTCATAACCTGCAAGTACGCCGTTGGCCATTGCAGACTGGAAGCCCTTCTGAACACAAGGGATGAATTCCTTCGGAACGTTTCCGCCCTTGACCTGATTGTCGAACTGAAGTCCGCTGACACCAGGATCGGCTGGTCCGATTTCAACGATAATGTCGGCAAACTTACCACGACCGCCGGTCTGCTTCTTGAAGAGCTCACGGTGCTGGGTTGTGGCGGTGATTGCCTCCTTGTAGTTAACCTGTGGCGCACCCTGGTTGATTTCCACGCCGAATTCACGACGGAGACGGTCAACGATGATGTCGAGGTGAAGCTCACCCATACCGCTGATAACGGTCTGACCTGTTTCGTGGTCTGACTTCACGGTGAAGGTAGGGTCTTCCTCGGCCAGTTTTGCGAGTGCGATTCCAAGTTTGTCAAGATCGCCCTGGGTCTTAGGCTCCACTGCGATACCGATTACAGGATCCGGGAATTCCATTGACTCGAGTGTTATAGGAGAGTTCTCCACGCAGATGGTATCACCTGTACGGAGGTCCTTGAAGCCCACTGCTGCGCAGATGTCACCAGCCTCCACAAAATCGATAGGATTCTGGTGGTTGGAGTGCATCTGATACAGACGGGCAACTCTCTCCTTCTTGCCTGAACGGACATTGTAAACGTAGGTTCCGGCATCGAGACGGCCCGAATATGCGCGCAAGAATGCGAGACGGCCCACGAATGGATCGGTAGCAATCTTGAACACAAGTCCGCAGAACGGCTCGGAAGCAGACGGCTTGCGCTCGACTTCATTTCCGGTGTTCGGGTCGGTTCCCTTTACGGCACCCTTGTCGATAGGAGAAGGAAGGTAACGCATTACTGCGTCGAGAAGGAACTGCACACCCTTGTTCTTGAAGGAAGAACCGCAGCAGGCAGGAACAATCTGCATTTCGATTGTACCCTTGCGCAGAGCAGCGATAATCTCCTCGTTGGTGAGGGAGTCAGGATCCTCGAAGTACTTCTCCATAAGGGCATCGTCACACTCGGCAGCTGTCTCAACGAGTTTGTCTCGCCAGATAGCCACTTCGTCTGCCATATCTTCAGGGATGTCCTTGATCTCGTAGTTTACCAGAGCGTCTGACTGATTGTAATAAATAGCCTTCTTATCGATAAGGTCAACAATACCGCGGAACTTGTCTTCCGAACCGATCGGCAGACAGAGCGGCACTGCTGTAGCTCCAAGTTTAGTCTTGATTTCCTCAACCACTGCAAGGAAGTCGGCACCCACGCGGTCCATCTTGTTGATGTAGGCGATTTTCGGCACCTTGTACTTGTCGGCCTGACGCCATACGGTTTCAGACTGAGGCTGTACGCGACCTACTGCACAGAAGGTGGCAACTGTTCCGTCGAGCACGCGCAGGGAGCGCTCTACCTCAACGGTAAAATCTACGTGGCCCGGAGTATCGATCAGGTTGATCTGATATGTGTCTCCGTTGTAATGCCAGAAAGCAGTTGTAGCAGCAGAAGTGATGGTGATACCGCGCTCCTGCTCCTGAACCATCCAGTCCATTGTGGCCGCACCTTCATGCACTTCACCGATTTTGTGAGTCTTTCCGGTGTAGTACAGAATACGTTCCGAGGTGGTTGTCTTACCGGCATCGATGTGAGCCATGATACCGATATTTCTTGTGAACTTAAGATCTCTTTTAGCCATTGAATACTAACTACTAACTAAATTTTAAAAACGGAAGTGGGCAAATGCCTTGTTGGCCTCGGCCATTCTGTGCATATCTTCCTTGCGTTTGAATGCACCACCTTCGTTGTTGTAGGCTGCAATGATCTCAGCGCACAATTTTTCTGCCATAGAGTGGCCTGAACGCTTGCGGGCGAAATTGATAAGGTTCTTCATCGAAAGGGATACCTTTCTTTCAGGACGCAACTCTGTAGGCACCTGGAAGTTGGCACCGCCGATACGACGTGACTTAACCTCAATCTGAGGAGTTACGTTCTCGAGCGCCTTCCTCCAAATATCCAGAGGAGCCTTGTCAGAATCTTTCATCTTCTCGCCTACCATATCAATGGCATCGTAAAAAATAGAATACGCGATACTCTTCTTCCCCTGCAACATAAGGTTATTCACGAAGCGTGTTACATTCACATCGTGAAACTTAGGATCAGGAAGTAGAATCCTCTTTTTAGGCTTCGATTTTCTCATTTTGTAAAAGAATTAAAAAGTTAAAAACCATCCTTCAGACTACTTCTTTGGTCTCTTGGCTCCGTAGAGAGAGCGGGACTGGGTCCTGCCTTCCACGCCAGCTGTATCCAAAGCGCCTCTAAGGATGTGGTAACGTACACCTGGAAGGTCCTTTACACGGCCACCGCGAACGAGCACGATTGAGTGCTCCTGGAGGTTGTGACCCTCACCAGGGATGTAGGCATTGACCTCTTTTGCGTTTGAAAGACGTACACGTGCAACCTTACGCATAGCGGAGTTAGGTTTCTTAGGTGATGTTGTGTAAACACGCACGCAAACGCCACGCTTCTGAGGACAAGCATCCAACGCACGAGACTTTGACTGAACGTCAATAACCTCGCGTCCTTTGCGAACTAATTGTTGAATTGTTGGCATAAAATGTTGTTAATAAAAAATATTTTGTCCCAATTTTGGGGCTGCAAAGATAAGAATAATTTTTGAATTTCCTAACGAAAATCCACAAACTCAACATCTTTTGCAGCCTTTTGGGCATAAAGTTCATCTTCACTGGCAATGGAAAGTGCCTTCTTTACATTTTCGGCATCTCCCTTCCGGGCGTAGGCCACTGCTGCCAGATAGGCATCGCGCGGGCTTTCAAGGGACGATGCGGCAATGGCTTCGTCTATCTGTCCGGTAAGGATGCAGGCCAGCACTTCGTTGGCTCCCCCGCTGCCCTTGAGCAGCTCGGCAGCCTCGGCATACTTGCCCTCGAGAATGAGCAGGGTGCCAAGATTCTTGCGGGAATCGGCATTGTCGGCACGCAGGAAATAGTTGCGGGCCTGGTCCGTGCGTCCCTTGCGGAGCTCGATCACACCGCGGGCGTTGAGCACGTCGGGATCGTCCGGAATACGGTCGAGATAGGCCGATGCGACATCGTTGATGTTGTCGTCCAGCGCGATTGCCGCAAGATTGTAGTAACCCACTTCGGAGAGGTAGCGCTCTGCGGCCAGGCGGTAGTAGAAGCGCTTGTGCTCGCGGTCGGGGCTGATGGATGCAAGGCGCAGGACTTCCTGCTCGCTCAGCATTCCGAGCTGCTTGTCGCCCAACTCGAGAAGTTCCTCGTCGCTGAAGCCCGTGTGCTCGGCCTCCACAATGAAGGTGGCCCTGCGCAAATCAGGGAAGACCTCCCGCTTCAGGTCCTCGTAGATAAAGGAGAGATTGCGGATTTCGCTCTCGCGCATTGCAGGGTCGGAATACATGGACAAAACCCTTAGAATGAGGTCCTTGTCCTCGAGGTCGGAATTCTCGAGAGCCTCCTTGAAACCCTCCCAGTCCTGGCCCACGCTATGGACCTCGAGGCTGTCCACGTCGCCGCCGGAAAGCTCCTTCCAGGTCTTCACGGCAGCCTGGGCACGCTTGTCGGAAAGTTTGGCATTGTATTCCTCTCCGCCCTCCGGAGAAGCATAGGCCACAATCTGGGTGCCGGTAACTTTGTAGCGGGAATTCTCGTCGAGGTCGCTCAGATAGCTCTTATACATCTGCACGGCGGAATTGTTGCGGGTGGTATTGCGCACGGTGGACGAATTCACGTCGAACATGATGCTGGTCTCGGTGGTGAGAGTGGTCACGCGCTGGTAGCCGTCGTCCTTGAAGCTGTACTCGCCGCTGTTGAGAACCAGACGGTAGGTGGCATTGCAGCCGTCAGCCACCTTGATTGCCGGCAGCGTGATTTTCTTGGTTCCGGAGATGAGGGTGCTGCGCAATTCAAGGCGGCACTGCTCCATTCCGGCCAGATAATCAAAGGAGAGCAGCTCGCTGTGGGTGATGCCCCTTACAGGCACGACCTTGTAGTTTGCCATTATTTCCTCACCTTGGTAGATGAAGGCCTTGCCGGTGCGCTGGCCACCCTCGTAAACAAGCACGGGGGTGAACACCATCATCGTCTGTTTGTCGAAATAATCCTCCGGGAAGGTGATATTCACTCTTGCTTCTATCTTGTTGTTGAGCACTTCCAGAACCTCAGGATTGCACTTGACCTGAATGTGGCCGAGTTCCTTTTTCATCTGTGCCTGAGGTGTGGCGCAAGCGGACAGAAGAATGCCTGCGAACAGTATGTACAGTATATTTCTTTTCATAGCCTGCAAAGATAATGCTTTTTACGGGTAAACCACATTGCCAAAACGGCCCGGCTTCAACTGAGGCCCTGTGCAAGACAAGATTTCCACATCCCTTGGCGCTGCGGCTTTGGTGCCGAAATCAGGGCGGGGCCTTTCGAGAATGTCGCAAAGACAGAAATAAAGTCCGTAGTTGAAGTTGAAATCGTCCCAGTTGCCGAAAGTACTCAGAATGTACTCGGAAAGGAAATTGCCATTGCTCTTCAGACCGTAGTACTGGTCACCGTGAAAGCACAGAAGAGCAGAGCGCTCTTTGGTGTAATTGTCAACATTGTCCAAAGCGCTTGTCATCGAAGGACAGTTGACACACCAGGTGGCAGTATTTCTGTAGATGGCCACCTTCTTTTTGAAAACCTCGTATTTGGCACGGTTCTGGGCCGTAACCACAACTGGAGCCTCGCAAGGTGTACCAAGATACATTCCTTCAATTGTAAAGTTTCCGTTGTCTATGGAGGTGAAAGTATTTGTCCTGCGGGTGAAATATGTATCGGTTTCCTTTACATAAAGGCTCACGTTCTTGATATGGGCTTCGTCGGTGAGGACGAGGCCTGTGGCATCTTTGAGGGTGATAGTTGCAGTTTCTTTGCCGTCGGCTTCGATTACGGACTTGTCCACCGAAAGGTAATAAGGGGCCTGGGGATTGTCCTGGTCCTGAACGGGACTCTGCTCACAGGCATTGGTGGCAAGCAGCAATGCGGCAAGTGCAAAAATGGGATTAAGCTGTTTCATACACATTTAAAACGAAGTTGTAAGAGCGAGATTCAAACCGGTATAGGCCGGAATCTGGCGGCAGACACCACCCGAGCAGATGTAGCCTGATTTGTAGCGGCCATAACTGAGGGAGAGCCTGGTTCTGGATTTGGTATAGGCGAAACCCCCGTTGTAGTAATTGATTTTGGTGAGACCAAGATTGTACATGTCGCTCACATACACACTCCAACGTGGGGCGAAATTAACTTCAAGAAGAGCCGCAACCCAGTCCTTTTTGTCGGAAAGAGTGTGCAAATACTGAAGTTCAAGCCTGGTGGAGAAGCTCTTGCTGAATTTGTAGAGCATATCCGCAACAGCTATGTGCGACTTCCATGTGCTGTTGTCGGCGCCGTAGGTAGGATTGTATTCCTGATAGGAATAAAGCAGAATAGTTTTGAACTGCTTGTTCCAGTATTTCTCCATATCGGCACTGAAGTCCCTGAAAAGCAGGTTTCCGGGACGGAAAGTACCCTCCCGGGCAATGGTGTAGTAGGTGGAGAAATTGGCGTGGACCTTCGTGCCCCTCTTGCCTCCGAGAAGGGTTCCGCGGCGGAAGTTGTAGTAAACATCCAGCTGACCGCCCATTTCGCCGCTGTTCACAAAGCCGACACCCACATCCCCGGTACGGGAAGAATACGGGTGCAGAGTGGTGAGCATATAGGTGTACTGGGTGCACATTGCAGGGATGTAGTTGAGCATATTGAGGGTGGAGGGGTTACCGTTGACATTCTGGCTGCTCATCCACTCCAGACGGCGCAGGCTGAGGCCTATTCCCAAGCCCCTGGCATTGTAACCGGTCTCAATGAGCTGGGCATTGCCGCGCTTTTTCAGGTACATATTCCCGCTGCCATCGTACAGAGGGTCATAATAATATTTTTCTCCGGCATCCACATATTCACCTTTGAAATAGAATCCGCCTGTTTCAAAATTGACCCTTCCGGAGAAACCGGTGGTGCCGCTCTTGCAGCCGTCCAGTTCGTAGTCGGCCGAAAGCCACTCGTAGCGGTTGAGCAGGGAGCCCTCGAGCGACAGGTAGATGTTGTTCAGCCCCAACAGGCGCGAAGGGGAGAAACTGAAATCAGCTCCTTTGACCTGGGTTCCGGAAATATCCATTCCAAAGCGAGGAAGGCCATAGATAACCTTGGCACTGAGGATGTCTTTGTAATTGTATGTGATTCTGGCTCCCATCAGGGCGTTGTTCATACCGAGAGCCCTGTCCTCCCAAGTGCGGAAGAGCAGTCCGCTGCCGAACTGCTCATAAAAAGTGCCTGCCGTAATGCCGAAATCATCATCATTCCAACTTACGTAATAATTGGTAAGCGCAGCCGATGAAAGTTCGGAAGGATATCCTACAAGCACAGGCTCGTAGGCCTCAAGTTGGAGGCCTGCGGTGAATTTCCCGCTATTGTAATCGAGCTTGAGATAGTTGTTGGAGCCGAAATGGCTGTCCGGCACAATTGCGGAGGTTTTGTTGTCCTGATGATAGAGAATGGTGTTACTCTCGAAACTGCCCGTGAGCCAAGAGCCTGATTCAGAACTCTTTGAGCTGCCGGGAGCCAGTGCGGCAGCTGCCGCCAGAACTATAAAGAATACGCTGTTCATTCTATTCCTTTTATTGCATCCAACAATTCAAGCTCAGAACCCGGCACATAACCTGTGTGGGAATATACTATGTTGCCTTTGCCGTCGAGCACAAAAACCTGAGGTGTCACGCTCACGTTCATGGCGCGCATAAAATCCTGATTTTTGTCATAGAGTTGCACGAAATCCTCCCAGCCGTGTCCCTGGGCAAGGGAGCGGGCCTTTGCGGAGAATCGGGCATCGTCTGTGGAAACGGCCACAACCTTGAAGTCCGCCTCTTCCAACCAGTCGGGAAGATTCTCATTTATGGAATCGAGTTCCTGTATGCAAGGTTTGCAGGTGCAGGCCCAAAAAGATATTATCATAGGCTTGCCGTCGTCGAGCAGAGAGTTGGTATTAATCTGCTCCCCTTTCAAATTGTCAATTTTGACAGAAGGAAGCTGAGCAAAACTACAAATTGAAAGCAAAAATGCAGAAACGCTTACAAAAAAGCGGAGAACTGATTTGATTTTCATAAAATTATAACACTTTTCGTTTTTAAATTGCGTACACGATTGCAGCAAATGTAATAAAAAAGGCCGACATCTACAAAATTTAAGATTTTTTCCTAACTTTGTGTGATTAGCTTAAAAAATGAATACGGTAGATTTACAAAAAATAAAGAACCGCTACGACATCATTGGCAACAACGCCCAGCTCAATCTGGCATTGGAGACTGCGATGGCCGTGGCAGCCAGCGACTTGGCAGTGTTGGTAAGTGGTGAAAGCGGTGTGGGAAAAGACGTGATTTCCCGCATCATCCACGAAAACAGCACCCGCCGCTCGGGTCCGTATCTGGCAATAAACTGCGGCGCCATCCCTTCGGGAACCATAAACGCCGAACTTTTCGGCCACGAAAAAGGTTCTTTCACCGGAGCCATCGCCACGAGAAAGGGCTATTTTGAGGAGGCCGACGGCGGCACCCTCTTCCTGGACGAAATAGGCGAACTTCCGAAAGACACCCAGGCCCTGCTGCTCAGAGTGCTGCAGGACGGGGAATACATGAAGGTGGGATCGTCCAAAGTGGAAAAAACAAACGTAAGGGTGGTGGCTGCGACCAACGCCAATCTGCCGCATCTGGTGGCCGAAGGCAAGTTCAGGGAAGACTTGTACTACCGCCTCAACGCCATCAATATCCAGATGCCGCCCCTGAGGGAGCGCAAGGACGATATCTATCTCCTGTTCAGGAAGTTCAGCTCGGACTTTGCCGAGAAGACACATCTTTGCAAACTTTCGCTCGAGCACGATGCCATTGCCATGCTCAAGGCTTACCGCTGGCCGGGCAACATCCGCCAGCTCAAGAACTTTACGGAAGCTCTCACCGTGCTGGAGAGCAGGCCTTCCAGCCCCGGAATGGAAAGGGTGGAACTTTCAACGGAGTGCCTGGCCGCGCATCTGCCGCAGGAGCAGGACAGCCTGCTGCCGGCACTGCAGGACGGCGCCCGGGCATCGGGCGAATCGTCCATAAGCCAGGACAACCTCAAGGCCATCATAAAGGTGCTGCTGGATTTGAAGCAGGAGGTAAACTCGCTCAAGAAGGAAGTGGATATGCTCAAGGGCGGGCACACAGCTGTTCCGAAGGTGGAGGCTCCGGCTTTCGAGGAGGCGGAGTGGCAGGAAAGCCGCCCGGAAAGGGAAGAGTATCCGGAGGATGTGCAGGATGTGAAGCTTTCGCTCAAGAACAACAACGACGAGCTCATCCGCCGCACTCTCGAGAAATACAACGGCAAGCCTAAGGATGCCGCCAAGGAACTTGGAATTTCGGAACGCACCATCTACAGATGGCTCGAAAAACAGAAGAAGAATGTTTAAAAAACTGCTCATATTCATTGGCGTGGCCTTGTGCTGCAGCAGCTGCGGGATTTACTCCTTCTCGGGAACTTCCATCCAAAGCGATGTGAAGAGCATCACCATCAACTATTTCGAATACAAGGCTATAACTGTGAATCCGACCTTGAGCAACGACCTCACCGAGGCGCTGCGAAGCCAGTTCCGCAAGATGACGAGCCTGGAGCAGGTGGATATGGACGGGGACCTCGAGATTTCCGGCGAGATTACGGGCTACGACGTAAAGGCCGCCGCCATTACCGCGGGAGACACTGCTGCGAGCAACCGCCTCACCGTGAGCGTGAAGGTATCGTTCACAAACAAAAAACATCCGGAAGACGACTTCACTTCCAAATCCTTCTCGGCCTATTCCGATTTCGATGCCTCCAATTCCCTTGATGCCGTGCAGAGCACCTTGATTGAGGAAATCATAGAAAAACTGGTGGAAGATATTTTCAACGCAAGCGTAGCGCAATGGTAAAAAAGGATACAATGAGCCTCAGTTCCCTGAATATGGACGAGCTTGCTGGAGTAGTGAGCATCTACCCCTGGTATGCCGGCGCCCGGGTGGAGTTGTGCCGCAGGATGGCAAAACTGCCGGACGCTTCGTGGACCAAGGAAAAATATGCCGAACAGGCCCTCTTCGTTGAGAACCGCAAGCTTATTTATGATATTTTGAAATATACTCCGAAGAAAGCTGCTCCAGCCAAGGCCCCGAAAGCCCCGAAGGCTCCGCAGCAGGTTTATGTGATTGGCGGAGACTATTTCAGCGCTGAGCAGTATGCCGCTGCCAAGAGGGAGGACGACGACATTTTTACATCCTTCCTTGTGAACGCCATCGAAAAGGGGAACGAAATCAACTATACCCCTGTTGAGACTTCCACCAACGAAATCTGCACCGAGGAAATGGCAAAAATTTACCTCGATCAGGGTTTTCCTGCCGAGGCAAAAGAGATTTATTCGAAACTAAGTTTGCGATATCCGGAAAAAAGTGTTTACTTTGCAGCCCTTATAGACAAAATAGATAAACAAATATGAACGCATTATTCACTACTTTAGTTGTACTTATCATTCTTGCAAGCATTCTGCTCATTCTGGTTGTACTGCTTCAGAACGGTAAGGGAGATGGGTTTGCCAGCAACTTCGTGGCCGGCAACCAGACTTTCGGCGTACGCCAGACCGCAGATCTTCTTGAAAAAATCACCTGGGGTCTCATCTGTTTCATTGCAGTGGTTTCTATCGTTGCATCGTTCTCTACCAACAGCAAATCAACGGAAATCAACCTTTCCGACAAAATTGAGAACGTTCAGAACGTGGAATTCCCTGTAGCTCCTACAGAGCAGGCTTCCCCGGAGGAATAATACTCACAAAATGAAAAAATTTATCTGCACTCTTGCAGCTCTCGCTCTTTGCGGTGCAGCTGCATTTGCTCAGGATGTACTGGGCAAATGGAAGATGGACGATGGCAGCGCCATCGTTGAAATCTACAAGAAAGGGGATGCATTCTGTGGCAAAATTGTGTGGATTGCCGAGCCTCTCGGACAGGACGGCAAGCCGCTTCGCGACGAGAACAATCCCGACAAGGCCCTCCGCTCACGCGAGGTTATGGGTCTGAATCTTCTTATAGACCTTAAGGACAAGGGCAATGCCGAGTATGGCGACGGAAAGATTTACGATCCGGGCAACGGCAAAACCTACAACTGCTCGATGAAAGTCGAGGGTGATGTGCTCAAGGTTCGCGGCTCTCTGGACAAGAAAGGCCTCATTGGCCGTACAATGGACTGGTTCCGCGTGAAGTAAAATATTGACAGAAACCCGTCCGGGCCTATTCTGCTCCTCCTCCGAGGGCAAGATAGGTCCGGACAGTTGCGTTTATGCGATGGTAGCAGTGACTTTGAGATTTTTGCACTAAAGTCAGTGCATCTATCACTCCGCGGGAGCTTCGTAACCCAAGGCGATGAGGCAGAGGACACTCATACCGGGGACGATACCGAGAAGCTGCTTGACATATTCTTCTGCGGTTCCGGGAACGGAGCCGTCCTTGGACCGTTCGCGGCCGCGGACCTGCACCCAGCAGCTTCCGAGGCCGTTTGCTGTTGCTGCGAGCTGAAGGAAGGTGGCTGAGATTGAGGAGTTTTCGACCCACATGTCGGTTTCGGCGCTGTTGCCCAGCACCACGATGACCGCAGGGGCTTTCTCCATAAATTTGCTGCCGCTGGTGCGCATCTGCGAAAGGGCGTGGATGGTGTCCGGGTTGTCGATTACCATAAAGTCCGAACTCTTGCAGTTCTTGGATGAAGGAGCGGTCTTCGCTACCGCGATGAGCCTGTCGATGATTTCCCTTTCGACCGGCTGACCAGTATAGTGTCTTACACTGTGTCTTTTGAGAATAACTTCATTGAATTCCATAATGCATTTGTGTTTTGGTTCAGCAAATATAATAAACGGAAGTGAGTTTGCGGCAATTCTTTCTATTTTGCGGGCCCTATCTCATAAGAATGTATGTATGGTTAAAAAGAAGATATGTTCGGAATTTTGAATTATGCTATAAAAACATTATGTTTGTGGAGCATAATAATTATCCGTTATGATTTTCGTTGACAGAACAGAAGAAACAACACGACTGAAAGAGGCTGTTTCTAGAGAAAAGACTTCCTTAGTTGTAATATACGGGCGAAGACGATTGGGCAAGTCAACACTTATCAAAAAGGTGTTGTCGGAAAGTGATATATATTTTCTTGCCGACCGTTCGGAAGGGTCACATCAAAGGTCATTGCTTGCAAAGGTGTTGAGCCAAGTATTTCCCGATTTTGACAAACTGACTTATCCTGATTGGGAATCTATGCTGCGTGCAATAAATTACCGGACGGATAAACGTTTTACTATGTGCTTTGATGAATTTCCGTATTTAGTAGAACAGTCCCCCGAATTGCCTTCTGTGTTGCAAAAACTGATTGACGAGAAGCTGTTGAAGTATAATCTTGTTCTATGCGGGTCTTCACAAAATATGATGTACGGGCTGTTTTTAGATGCCGCCTCACCTCTATATGGCCGTGCTGATGAAATCATGAAACTTGCTCCGATACACTTGCCGTATATTCAAGAGGCTTTGAAGCTCGATGCCGTGAGTGCCATTGAAGAGTATGCTGTATGGGGAGGCGTGCCCAGATATTGGGAACTTAGAGAAAACAGGACTTCACTATATGATGCTTTGTGGCATAATGTGCTGTCAGTAAATGGAACACTCTACGAAGAGCCGGCAAAATTGTATCAGGATGATATAAAAGATATTGTAAAGACTTCCACAATTATGTCATACATCGGAACAGGGGCAAATCGTCTTTCTGAAATTGCCGCAAGATCCAATGAACCTGCCACCAATCTGTCACGGCCTTTGAAAAAACTGATTGATCTTGGATTTTTGGAGAAAGATGTTCCGTTCGGAGTTGACGACAAGAATGCAAAAAAAAGCTTATATAAAATCGCGGATCCATTTATGGCATTCTACTATCAATTTGTTGTGCCTAACCGTTCATTTATCGAACTGGGCCGTCACTTGCCATTGGAGCAGGCCTTGACTGCTCACTTTTCGGAATATGTGAGTATGCATTGGGAAAAAATGTGCAGGGACGCTGTAACGGGAAATATGATCAACGGGATTGCATTTGGGAAGGCAAAGCGCTGGTGGGGACCAGTTCTTAATGATAAGAAAGAAGCGGAAAAAATTGAAATTGATGTAATGGCCGAATCGCTTGATAAAAAATTTTTGTTAGTCGGTGAATGCAAATGGACAAATCAAGAAAATGGGAAACGGTTGACCGCCGAACTTCTTCGTAAAGCCAAGCTATTACCATTTGTGGGCAACCGAAAGATACTCCCAGTCTTATTTCTCAAAGAAGAAGCGAAAGAGGACGTCGGTAATGTCATGTTGCCGAAAGATGTTATTGAATTGATGAAATAATGTTTACCCTCCCCTAGATTAATGTGGTAAAACAATAAAAATCCCGGGCAGTGAGAACCGCTCGTGGCCATCGCGGACTTCTTCAGAGCTTACGATACAATATCCCCCGGACGGTGAAGCGTCCGGGGGATTCCATTCTATACTTTAAGAAGGTCTTTGGAAGAGATTAGTTCTTCTTGGTAACTTTAATCTTAAGATTCTTGGTATCGAATACAATCTCGAAGGTTCCGGTTTCGTTCAAATACCATTTCGCGTCATTTAAGTCGCAATAGACTTCTACAGGGAATTCTTTTCCGTAATTATTGTCTCCTTCCCAGCTCCAATTAAACTTTTCATCATCTGCGGATGAATAATACCATTCGCCATCATAGAATGAATCAGAAAGCGTGTACTCTCCACAAATCTTGAAATCACCTGTCTTTGTGGTAGTAACATTCCAGGTCACGATTCCATTCTCATTAGCTGTTTCCTTGAATACTTCAGGCTTATTGAAGGCGTTATAACCATCGAATGGAGTACCAATGAGCCAGAAATTCTTGCCCTGAGCAAATTTGACGGTAAGTCTATTGGTGTTTGTATTCAAAGTAATTCTATATAACTTCTTAGTCTTTTTATTAGCGTCATTGATGTACCAACCAGTACCATTATCAACACCTTCCGTTACATCGACGGAATATTCCAAATTAGTATCAAAAGAAACCTCTGTCCAACCACTATTATATGATTTATCGCCAATTTTCACAAAGAAATCGTGATAATCATTATCAAATCCAATGTATGCCACAGCGGAATACTCACCTTCAGCGCCTGTCGGCATCATATAATAAGTGTTAGCTTTGTTATTAGAAATAATGCGAGGATATTCCTGTGTAAGATCCTTTGTAAGAGCTCCAGTTGACAGATTTACACTAATAGTATATTTTCCAGCCTTTTCAACTTTAAATTTCCGATCAGCATCAGAATACGTTGGAGAATCAAAGAAGATTACATTACCATCGGCATCGCTTACATAAGCAGTAGATTCAGAATGCTCCGAGAAGAATTTAAATTCCTCATTTGCTGCGAGTTGAACATCAGTCGCTCTGAATACGAATCCGCCTGTTTCAGTCGGATTGAGTTCAATAGCATCCTCGCTTACCCATCCAGCAGTGGTTGCAGCGCCCCATACATAGAGTTTCTCCGGAGCCTTAGGGGTGCAAGTTACTTCGCCTGAATCGAAGTCAGCCACAACATGATAATAACCAGCTTTTTCAACGGTAAACTTGCTATCTTCAACATTTGTCCCTGAATAATATGTCAATTTGCCATCGATGCCTTTTACATAGCCAGTATCAAAGTTCTGATTTTGGGTAAGGAACTTGAAGCCTTCAGCCTTTTCTAGCTTATTATCAGAATTCTTCACATCAGTGCTGAGATATACATCGGTAGAGAAGACATTACCGTTCTTCTCCATCGTTTTCGCTTTGGTACAATCCCAGCCTACATAAGCAACATTACCTACAATATAAAGCTCAGTAGGAACTTTCTGCTCTTCAACCTTGGAATTTCCAAGATTCAATTTGACAGTCTTGATTTTGCCAGCCTCGAAAGGTTTAGCTTCTGAAGATGCGAAAGTATAAGTAGCCTTGTCTGTAGTAACATAATAGGTGTTCTGGGAAGAACCTGGAAGAACGGCTGCGTAAATACCGCTTGCACCATCGACAGTAGCTGTAGTAGTGTAGCCAGCATCTCCAAGAGCTACCAGCACCCTATCAGTTCCTCCTTCGAGGACTTTGTGCGCAAAACTTTCACTTGTAGCATCAACAGTATAATCTCCCGCTATCTTGCTGTCAGCAGATACTACAGAGATAAAACGAACTTTCTCCCCTTCCTTGCCGTAAACGAGGAACTGGATGTAGGAACCGACAGCACGGTATTTTACATCAACAACGTTTTCACCCTCAGCGGCATTAATGTCCTTGGTAGCCATACCGGCAAAGATGTCAGAGGATTTTCCAGCTGCATCCTGTGTCTGATTGGCCGGTACGGTGAACTTGATATTCGGATAAGAAGTCTCGCAATAAGGATAGAAAAGACGGTAAGTTCCGGCGGTAATGCCTTCAAATTTGAAAGCTGATTTTCTTCCGCCTTCGCTTACAGTTGCATCAGATGATTTCTTGGCAGCCTCAGTAGTAGATGTGCTTACCAAGCCGGCAGAACCCGGAGTTACCCAAAAAATACCATCAGTGTCATCAAAGACAGCCTTGGTCTCATTGTCGGAATTGACGGTAACCGTAATGTCGAAACCTTTCCCCTCCTCAACCGGTTTTTCTGAAGGGACGATGTTCTCCTTTGTGCAGGCGAACAACATTGGCAGCGCGAGAGCTGCGGCGAATAATTTTCTTGTCTTCATAATGCTCAAAGGATTTAGATTACTCAAACTCTCCATCTTCACCGCCATAATACAAATCATAATATTTGTTCATTTGGACAGCACTACTCAGAGTGAGAATGCTGCTTTCGGCGGACAACTCTATGATGTCCGTCGCTGGGCTTGAATAAATTTGTTTTTGCATAAATTATATAGTTTTGTGTTTTATTGCCAGGAAATTATGTGCTTGTAACGGCATCCGCAAATTTAAACAGTATTCACATACCTTTTTCACGCGCGAAAAATTATACAAATAAATACAAGGATTATAAGACTGAAAATCAATGTTTTAACTTTAAATACGTGGTCTAAAAATATAAAAAAGAAAAGCCTCTGAAACCCACCTAAATTGAGGCGATCCGCTTCACATCCTCCTCAAAAGACTGTGGACACAGGGCTTTGAGTCTGGTGCGGGAACGGTAAGCGTAGATGGTGGCCTTGGAATAGCGCAGCAGGGAGGCTATCTTCTCGGTGCTGTCTATGTCCAGCCTGATAAGAGCGTAAATCCTGAGTTCCGGAGTGAGCATCTTCTTTTGTTCCACACAGATGCGGTGCTCGGGAAGAAGAAGTGAATTGAAATCCTCAACAAAGGTCGGGAAGATGGAAAGGAAGGTGGAGTCGAACACGTTGTAGAAGGACTTCCATTCATCGTCCACATAAGAGGTGGATTTCAAGGTTTTCTGCAACGATTCAAAATCCCTGGCTATGGCCATCCTGTTCAGCCCCTTGCGGTACTCCTCCAGCCTCTCTATCCCTGCAATGCACTCCAGCATGAGCTTTGTGATATAGGCATTCTTGATATTGGAGGCCTCCAGTGTCTTGCGATTGGCCAAATCCTTGAGTTCCTGCGCATAAAGCAGCATCCTGTTGCTTTCGCTGAGCTTCTTCTTCTGTTTTCTGAGCACCACGCTCAAAGAAAAAGTGACAAGAGCGAGCAGCAGAAGCACAACAATGGTAAGCGACATTGCAAGATAATTACGCCTCACCGCCCTGTTGTAGGCTCCGTTGATGGTGCTTACCAAAGGGGCAATCTCATCTATACGCAGCCTGGCGCCGCAGTAAGTGGCATCGTCCACGCAACGCTGGAGATAGCGGTAGGCCCTGCGCACGTCTCCGCGCTCGTAAAGCATAAGCGAAAGCTGCACCAGGGAAATGTATTCCTTGTTACCTCTTTCAAGATCGCTGCAGGACGATGCTATCAAATACTCGAGCGCCTCATCCTCGCGCCCGAGCTCAAGACAGATATCCGCCAAAGAATAGGCGGCAGGCCCTATCTCGGAATTGTGGGGGGGTAAGGAGCGGACAAACGGAAGCATAGTGTCGTAGGCCTCCTGAGCCTTTCCACAATGCAGCAGGGTGTCGCAGATTACATAAAGATTGTCAGGGACAAGATCGAGCATCAAACGCTTGTATTTCACTGCCTCATCCCTGTACTGCTGTTTGAGGCCGGTATCGATGCTCAAAGTTTCGAGAGCGCTGTAAATCGTATTATATATCGAGTAGTAGCGCACGAGCAAGTCTCTGGAAAGCCGACTCTTGTCCAGACTGTCGAGCAGGGCAAGACTCTCCTGGTTCGAGCCGGACATCTGGTAACTTGCAGCAAGATTGAGGATTGCATTGTACTCCTGGACCTTGTCTCTAAACAAACGGCTCTGCTCTATACCTCTGTGGGCATAAACAAGAGCAGAGTCGATCTGGAATCCATAATACAGGTTCTGAAGCCTGCTGTACAGTTGCGGAAGTTCCTGCTGGGGACAATCATTGAGCAAGGCCTTGCAGGAATCGATTTCCTCAAGCCTGATCTGCTCATAATCTGCATAGTCCGCCACCAGCCTGTCCAAATCCGACAGTTTGGCAAGCCCGGACTGGCAAATGATTGCCAGAAAAGCAGCAAGCAGTTTCATATACATTTGCGTTCCTTAAAAAGCAGTTCGGCAAATGTAGCGATTTTCTTCCGTATTTCAAGTGCTATAAATTCACATTCACAGTTTTGCCTTTTCTGCGGCTGACAGAACCCTCCACCGGCTCGATCTCAACAGCAAAACCACCGCCCGGAGCAGCCTTTATGCGCAGGGCATCGGCCCGGGAAAGCTCATAGCTGCGGACGATGTAGGCTTGAGGATTGTGCTCATAGTGGGCATCGGGGGCATCGGCATAGACTGTTACCTTGTAGAGCTGGCCTTTCTGCAGGAAATCCAGCTTGAAGAAGGCCGTGTGGCCGTTCTCATCGGCCGTGCAGCCGACGAACCACTTGCCGCCCTCCTTGGATTTGCGGGCCACGGTGATGTAGTCGCCAGGCTCGGCCTCGAGATAGCGGCTGTCTTCCCAGTCAACGGGCACATCCTTGATGAACTGGAAGGCATCGGGGAATCGCTGATAGTTCTCCGGCAGGTCGCAGGCCATCTGTATTGGCGAATACATTGTGAGGTAGAGTCCCAGCTGGCGGGCAAGGGTGGTGCGGGCCCACTGGTCCGGCTTGTAACCCCCTTCGTAATAGTCCATACGGGTCTGGAATACGCCCGGAGTGTAGTCCATCGGACCGCCCATGAGCCGGGTGAAAGGCAAAATGGTCGTGTGGTCTGCCGGGTTGCCGCCCATTGTCTCGAATTCCGTTCCTCTGGCCGATTCCTGGGCCATCCAGTTAGGCCAGGTACGGCACAGGCCTGTCGGGCGCACTGCCTCGTGGCTGTTTACCATAATATGCTTTTCTGCAGCCTTCTGCGCAACATAGAGATAGTGGTTGACCATCCACTGGCTGGCGTGGTATTCGCTGCGCGGGACGATTCCGCCCACATAGCCGGTCTTTACTGCATCGTAGCCGTGCTCATTCATGAAATCGAAGGCACGGTCGAGCTGGCGCTCGTAATCCGCTGCATTTGAGCCGGTTTCGTGATGCATTATGAGCTTGACCCCGCGCTCCGATGCGTAGGCGTGCAAGTCCTCCACGTCGAAATCGGGGTAGGCCTTGTCGAAACGGAAAAGGCGTTCCCTTCCATAGGAAGACCAGTCTTCCCAGCCTTCGTTCCAGCCTTCCACAAGCACCCCTCCAAAGCCGTTTTCAGAAGCAAAGTCGATGTACTTCTTCACATTTTCGGTGGTGGCACCATGATGGCCGTTAGGCTCCAGAGTGCTGTAATCCGTAACTCCCGGAACGGCGCTGCGATACCAGCTGTAGTTCCAGGTTTTACCGATGCCCACAAAATACTCCCACCATACTCCAAGGTATTTCACCGGATGAATCCAGGAAGTGTCTTCGATTTTGCATGGGTCGTTAAGGTTGTAGATAAGGCGGCTGGCAAGGATGTCCGTTGCCTTGTCGCTTACGATAACGGTTCTCCACGGCGTGGTGCAAGGAGCCATTTTGAAGGCCTTCTCACCATTTTTATTTGGAACGAGGTTAGAAGAGAAGACAAAATTCCTGTCATCGACATTGAGTTCCATAGCCGGATAATCAACGAGTGCGGCCTCGTGAATGTTCACGTACAGGCCGTTGTCACCTTTGAGCATAACGGGAGTTTGAATCACGAGGCCACCTTCCGATTTGGCCTCGTAGCCCTTGTGGGCAAGGGACTGGTTCACAAGTTCTTCCTCAAGTTCGGAGATATGTGCAGTAGTGTAGGTAAATTCATTGGTGTCGTAGTCGCCGGGCATGCAATAGGCCGTGTAATCGTGGGCCAGATTGAACTCCGTAAGTTCCTCCTTCACCTGAAAAATATGCAGAGTAGGCTGCTCCGGGAACTCGTAGCGGAAACCCAACCCGTCGTCAAAGAGGCGGAAGCGCAGCAGAAGAACCCGTCCGCTCCCCTCCTGCTCAAAACGGGCGCAGAGCTCGTTGTAATGGTTCCTCACATGTGCGTACTCACCCCACACCGGCTGCCAGGTCTGGTCGAAGCTGCTCTTCTGCACATCCACAAGGCTGAGACCGTCTTTGTAGCCCCTCTCGTACCTCAAATCAAAACCCAGTTTCGAAGGTTTGAGTACAGGCTTGCCTTTATATTGCAGTTCATAGTAAGGAAGGCCGTCCTGAGCATAGACGGAAAGCCTTAGATTGCCGTCCGGAGACAGCAGTTCGCCCTTCACACCCTCCTGAGCCGCACAAAGGCAGCTCAGAAGAATGCTGGCAATCACAATTAAATAATTATTGTGTTTCATCAATTCTCTTATTTTGTAAGTTGCACCACCTTGACTCCGTGTCTTGGCACAATGGCCTTGATTTCTCTTCCGGAACCTTCGTCCTTATGCGACCAGAGGTCACGGATTTTCATCTCTTCGTATATGCCGAGCGAAGCAAAGTCGATATACATCTCTTTTTCATCGTCCCTGTTGAACAAAGCCACCATATAGCTGCCGTCTTTCCTCTGCCCGAACCAGATGGATGAGCGCGGATCCGAAATGTCTGTCGAAAGCGGCTTGCCGATGAAATGCTCCTTGTTGAGCGCGAGCAGCTCTTCGTTCTGATAGAGCCAGGTCCAGCCCTTCTGTTCAATCATTTCGGGACGATCCGATGCCTGAAGCGGGCCTCCTGCCATAAGATGGAGGGTGATTTCGCTCATACATTCGTACTCGCTTTCCATGGTGTTCAGCCTAATGAAGTCTCCGTCCGGAATCGCGGTATCCTTGTTTACGTACTGAGACCACACTATGTAGCCGTCGAAGATGTTATTTGTAGAAGGCCATAATCCAGGTCTGAATTCGCCTCTGCACCAGTCCGATACGTGGCCCCAGCCTCCGTCGAAAGTATCGGCGCTGAAACGGAACTCATTGCATTTCGAGATCTCCAGGCTGCCGTTGTCCTTGAGGGTAGGCATTACGATGGATGTGAATACGCCGTATTTCTGGGCCGATTCGCAGATATAGTTCAGAGCCAGTTCGTACTCTTCGCGGCCGTAACCCTTGCCGGGCATTCCGCCGGCTCCGTCAGCAGTCTCGAAAAGGCACATGAAGTCCATTCTGATGTACTCCACTCCAATGCTCTTGTAGTATTTGAAGAAGCCGTCGATGAACTCCCTGCAACCGCTGTGGCTTGGCACTGCCCAAGGGAAAGCATCCTCACTTTGAGGTTTGAGCACCTTATCGGAACTGTTGTAACGCAGGGAGCCGAAGGTTTTGCCCGTACCCTCGATGATTTTACTGTCGTCGCCGTGAATCCAGAGCGGATTGTCATAGATTCCGAGTTTGAGGCCCTTTTCCTTGCACCATTTGACCAAATCCGTGAGCTTGTTGGAGCCGTAATGGGTCATATAACCCTTGGATTCTTCGGAATTGTCGCTCCACATTGCCATAAAGCCGTCGGTTACTATCATATCATAACCATAAGGAAGCAGATTCTCCGAAACCCAGGCTATCATTCTCTTCCACTCGCTTTCGGTCATATCGATGGCAACATTGGCGTTCTTCTCCGCCTCGCGGCAATACTCATACACCGACCAGTACATCGGAGCCTTGTAGGTGTGAATCTTGCCGTCCAGTTCGGTCTCAATCTTGTCGCCGCCCAAATTGTCCGGTTTCCAGCCTGTACCATCATCCTTCTTGCAGGAAGACAATCCTGCAAGAAGGCTTACTATCACACAAAACGATTTTAACACTTTTTTCATTATTTTTTCTTTACGGTAAGGGTCATATCCAAAACATCCAGATAGAGGATGTATTCACCTGCCTGCTCTGCACTAACATACCACTTCTGGTCAGGAGATCCCCCATCTATTAATATTACTTCACTTGTGTCTCCGTCTGCAGGGAAAGTTCCGTGATTGTTCTCGTCCACATTCTTAGGCATAAGGTATGGTATATCCCAATCTTTCTCCTTAAGCGGGAACTTGAACTCTCCGTTCTTGAGATAGCCCTCAAATACAAAGATACCGTCCTTCTCGTTTTCACCGTCGTAACGGAGCTTGACCTGGAAAGGATTGTTCCATCCGCCAGGGGTGGCATCTCCCACCATCCAGATTCTGTACCAAGGAAGCTCGACTTCAGACTTTTCGAAATTGATCTTCATATTCTCGTAGTCCACCGTAATGGTGTAAACTCCCGTCTCGTTGACAATCCATTTGTCATCTCCTTCACCTTCACCGAATTTCCAGAGTACCATATCTCCTTCTCCTACCGGGGTCCCGTCGGCCTGTGGGCGGAGGTAAGGTATTTCAAAGAGGCCGTTCTTACGTAGGGCAATCTTCAGCTCACCAGATGCGTCCCCGGAGGTTGAAAGAATGCCTTTGTACCGGCGTACAGAGCCGCTTTCGTTTGCACTCACAAGCTCTTCCATATTGCCGAGATCCCAACCGTAGAGACAGGCGCTTCCGACAATCCAGGCCTGAGGCCTTTGGCAGAAGACAGTGCTTTCGGCATAGTCCGGGCGCACATACCAGAGACCGCCTTCGCTTACTTCAAAACTCATGAACGGATGGCCGGCAGAGGTAAAGCTGTAGGTTCCGGGGTCGAGAATAAAGAAGTCGTCATCGGTCTTGAATTCCACATCAAAATTGTCTCCTACAAGATGTATTTCGCTTGGAGCAATGAACACTGCTGAGAAACGCACCTTGGACACTTCCGGTTTCTGGTATTTCTGGGTTTCAATATCGCTCACTACAGGCTCGGCAATCACTTCGGCCTCGATGGTGACCTTGTTGCCGTTGCTGATTTCCCATTTGTTGAGGAAAGTCGCCAGCTCATAACCGGTGAAGGCTATGTTGTTGCGGCCTGTAACCGTGATCTTGTCTATAGACGTTGCATAGTCGTTGTCGGCTATGTCCATTTTGAAGAAAGTATTGTAAGGAGTGTCCGATGCTTCAAAACCACAGTCCTCCCAACTGAAGCGGACAGCCTCGCTTTCGAGGTCGTAAAAATTGAGAGTAACATCGTCTGTCGAGACACTGAGGTGCATCTGGTCCTCAGGGGTCGGGATTTCTGTTCTTACCGATTCCTGCTGGCAGGCAGCTGCCAAAAACAGGGATACGGCACCCAGTACCAATATTTTAACTGCTGCTTTCATTATTTATTCCAATAAGGGTTTTGAACAAGGTTTTCGTTTTTATCCAGTTCGCTTTGGTGGATAGGGAACCAGTAGTACTCTTTCTTATAGACTCTGGTCTGATAGGCGGTGCGGACATAGAAACTTTCATTGTCGGCTCCGTTGTAATTCATTCCGTAGAATTCCCCGTTGAGCGTCTGCTCAGCTTCCTTCCACCTGCGCAGGTCGTTGTAACGGGTGCCTTCGCAGCAGAGTTCCACTCTCCTTTCCATCTTGATAATCTTGCGGATGGCCTCCTGATCATCGTCCACGTGGATATGTTCCGCATCGCTCGGGCCGGTGGTATATTTCCTCACACCGGCGCGCTCCCTTATGCGGTTCACATACTCCAGGATGTCGGCATTGCCCGGATCGGTCTCGTTCAGAGCCTCTGCGTAATTCAGATAGGCTTCTCCGAGTCTGAAGACGATTCCCGGACGGTACTTGTGTGTGCCTTCCTTCACGTTGGTCTCAGGAGACACCTTCTTGCGGTTGAGATAGCCGTTCTGAGGGGCATCGTGGGTGTGAATATTGTCCTGGTGGTTCATAAGGAAGTCGAAGCAGCGTTCTTCGGCATTGAACCAGCCGTTGTTGAAGCCTACGCACATATAGAAGCGCGGCTCCCTGTGGCAATACATGTTGTAGGTTCCGGCATAAGTGGTGGCGCCACCGTTGTAGAGGCTCTCCCACTGGCTTCCGCGAACATCCTTGCTGTCGGAGAAACCTGTCTCGACATAGCCCGATTCAGGGTCGCTTATCGGCAGTCCGTTCTCCATAAAGAAGGCATCGACCAGGCTCTGGGTAATTCCCCAGCCGCCGTTGCCGCCGGAATTGGTAGGGGTGCAGTGCCTCTCGAAGTCCCCGTAATCGTTGCCGCCCGGACGTGCGAAGAGAATTTCTTTGTTGCCCTCATTGTATTGGGTAAGGAGCAGATTCTGCACAGAGAGATAAGGGTCTGGATTGCCGTTGGTATCGAGCTCCACATAAAGCTTGTGACCTGCGGCCTCGGCTTTTTCTATCAGGAGCTTGCAGGCAGCCACTGCTTTGGTCCAGCGGGTAGCATCGTAGGTAGTGCTGAAAAGATGCTGGCCCTCGTTGTCCACATAGTCGGCATAGTCAGGGTTGCCGTTGACCAGCGGGCTGGCTGCGAAAAGAAGCATCCTTGCCCTTACGGCGTAGCACATTATGCTGGTGGCACGGCCGTACTTTCTGGCATCGGAATAATAGCTTGGGAGATGCTCGGCGATGTCCAGAAGTTCGGCATCGAGGTCGTCGATAATGTCGTAATACGGAGTTCTCGGCTTTTTGAGCTCTGAGACTTCGGCATCGGTCGAAGCAATGAAATACGGGGTGTAAGGCACCGGCCCGTAGGTATCGGTCAAAAGATACCAGTAGTAGGCTGCCATAAAACGGCACTCCTGTTTCATAAGCTCAATCTCCTCCTCAGGCAGGCCCTGGTCCGGAAGAGCGTGGGCGTTCTCGATGAAAATGTAGGCTTCACGGATGCGCTGCGGCAGATAAGCCCAGTAGTTGCCTCCCCAGCTCGAGGACGGGGACCATTCTCCCAGAATGAATGGGATTACGTCCCAGTTCCACTGCCTCCATCTTTCCGACGGGGTCATATCGTCGCCGAGGATTTCCTGACCGATGTATCGGCCAAAACCCATATAAGTGTCGGGTACGCCGGAATAGACATTTCCGAGCCATCCCTCAACGCGGGTCTTGTTGTTGAAGACCATCTCTAAGGTAAGTTCCGTGTCGGTCTCCTTGTCAAGCCAGTTGCAGGAACTTGCCAGGAGGGCTGCGGCGCTTACAAGCAATATTTTCTTAATGAGTTTCATCTGCTTTTAGAATTTTATGTTCACACCTGCCAGTACTGATTTCATTGACGGATATTTGAGGCCGTCCACCGTATCAAGTTCCGGGTCCCAGAGCTTGAACTTGGAGAAATAGAAGAGATTGTTGCCGCTTATGTAGAAACGGGCGCTCTGAAGACCGAGCTTCTTGGTGAGTTTCTCCGGCACGGTGTATCCCAACTCTATGGTCTTGCAGCGGAGGAAGGACATATCCTTTTTCCACCAGGTTGAGGCCACGTTGTTGTTTGGATTGGTTGAAGCGGAAAGTCGAGGCCAGAACACTTCCTGCGAAGGATTGTCGA
Source organism: uncultured Bacteroidales bacterium (assembly GCA_946055165.1). Classification (GTDB taxonomy): domain Bacteria; phylum Bacteroidota; class Bacteroidia; order Bacteroidales; family UBA932; genus Cryptobacteroides. The sequence continues at coordinate 51,211 of CAMGFA010000003.1, read as the reverse complement.
GGGTCCAGCAGTCGGTGTAGTTGCTGTACACGTTTCCGAGCACTCCCTGGCCGCTGCCCGGGATGAAGTAGTTGCTGCCGCCGATGATGCGGTAGGTCTCGGCCTGTCCCTGGAAGAAGAAGTTGAAGTCGAACTGCTTCCATACGAGGCTGCCGCCGAAGCCATAGACACAAGGCGGAATGGATGTGCCTCCGATGTAACCGTAGTCCTGGTCGTCGATGATAGTGTCGCCGTTCATATCCTTGTACTTGATGTCGCCCGGACGGACTTCTCCACCAAGGTTCGGAGTAGGCAGGCTGGAAAGCAGATTGCCTTCTGAATCGAAATCCTCTTCAGTGTAAAGGCCGATGGCAGTAAGTCCCATAAGGGTGCCGATGGACTGTCCGGTGATAGAGCGGTATGTGCCTTTGATGGATTCCGGCTCGTCTATCTCAAGTATTTTGTTCTTGGCGTAGGTAAAGGTGCCGCGCAGGGAAACGGCGAGGTCGTGGTTGATTCGCTTGTCGAAATTGGCCTGGGCCTCGAAGCCCCTGTTGTTCACCTTGCCGAAGTTTGCATAAGGCGTTGAAAGGAAACCGGTCTGGCTCGGAATGGTGGAGCGCTGCATGAAGATGTTCGAGCGGTCTTCGTTGAAGATGTCGAACTGCATGTTCAGGCTGTTCCACAATCCTATCTCTATACCGAGATTGGTTTTGAAGGAGCGCTCCCAGGTGAGGTCTTGAACTCCGATTTCGCCTTCCTGCACACCGCTGAAATAGGTGCTGCCATCGTAGCCGAAGTTGTAGCCGGGGGCATTGGCATTGATGGTGGTGAGGTAGGCGAAGCGGCGGCTGCCTCCGATGTCATCGTTGCCCACAGAGCCGGCCGATGCTCTTACCTTGAACTTGGAGAGGGTGCTCTTGTACTCCTCCATGAAGTGCTCTTCGGAAAGAAGCCAGCCGAGGGCTATGGACGGGAAGAAGCCGAAGCGCTGTCCCTTGGCAAAGTTCTCGGAGCCGTTGTAACCGAAGTTGAGCTCCGTTACATAACGTCTGTCGTAGGTGTAGGACAGGCGGCCTGCGATACCCTGGGTCCTTTTCGGCTGGATGTCGCCCCAGTCATAGCTGCGCTGGTTGTAGAGGAGCAGGGCATCGATGTCGTGCACCTCGTTGATTGAGGTATTGTAGCTCAGGTTGGCTTCGAAATAGGTAGAGTTGTTTCCGAAGTCGGCATTTGAGCTGTGGCCGAGGAATTCCTGGCCGTACATGAGGATATTGTGGTTCAGGTTGCCTTCGTCATCACGGGTCTTGGCCACTGTGTAGTAGTCAGGGGTCTTGCTGCGGGTGACGTAGTTCTCATTGAAGGTATCGAAAGCGAAGGCGAGCTTGAGCTTGAGTCCCGGGGCAATCATCTTGAGGTTCTGCTCAAGAGAGAAAAGGGACTCGAGTTTGCTCTTGGTGCTTCTGTAGTAGCCGTTCTGTGTGCACAGGGCCCAAGGGTTTGCACGTGCGGTACTGGCAATAGGAATGGTTCCGTCGGAATAGATTGCCGGATGCACGAATGGAGGTGTTTCGAAGGCCTTGGAGAAGAGCTCGTCGGTGGAGCTGCAGGCCTTGCGGAGCTGCTGCATATATCCGCCCACGCTCAGGCGCAGGGTTGTGGTCTGGGTAATGTCCAAATCCACATTTGCGCGGATGTTGTAGCGGTTGAGCTTGGTGGATGTGTCGTAAGGAAGGGTTTCATCCACCGAAAGGATACCGTCTTCGTGATAGTACGATGCGGTAAGGGAGTAGCGCAGGATTTCGGAACCGCCGCTCACATTGAGGTTGGCGCGCGATGAAAGGGCATAGTCCTTGGTGATGACGTCGAGCCAATCTGTGTCCGGATAGAGGTCCGGATCGTAACCATAATAGGTTTTGAGAATCTGCTCGTTGGTGAATGGCTTGAGGTAAGGGTCGGGCTGGAGATCGTTGAGCAGGGACATGTACTCGGCTGCGCCTATGAACTCGGGGAGTTTGGTAGGAGCCTGGACAGACTGCTCGAAACGGAAGTCTATTGCCGGCGGAGCCACCGTGCCTCGTTTGGTGTTGATAATGATGACGCCGTTTGCGCCGCGTACGCCGTACATTGCGCTGGCCGATGCATCCTTAAGTACAGAGAAGGATTCGATTTCGGCCGGGTCTATATCGTTGAGATTGCGTTCCACACCATCCACCAGCACGAGCGGGGAGGTGTTGCCGCTGAACGATGCTATACCGCGAATCCAGAAATTGGAATCGTCGTAACCGGGCTCGCCGGAAGGACGGAAGGCAATCACACCCGAGAGCTGACCTGCGAGGTTGTTGCTCAGAGAGCGGGTGGAGCCCACCTGGAGTTCGCCCGGGTCGATGGTTTCGATGGAACCGATGACCGAGAGTCTCTTCTGATGGCCGTAACCGGTCACAATCACATCGTCAAGCTCGCTGGCATCTTCATAAAGAACAATGTCGAAATTGATTTTCGAGCCCACAGTGATTTCTTGTGTCTTGTAGCCGAGACTTATGATTTCAATTACAGTCTGCTTGCTCGGGACAGTCATATAGAAATGTCCGTCAAGGTCTGTTGTGGTACCGTTCATTGTACCCTGAATAAGAACGCCGGCTCCAGGGATAGGGTTCTTTTCAGAATCGGTGACAGTACCGCTGATTGAAATCTTCTTGTCTTGCGCATAAGACGATTGCACGAACAACAGCATTGCGGCTATTGCCAAAGCAATTTTTGTGAATGTTGATTTCATACAGGATTATTTTGTGGTTCTTTTATCCTTGGTTATTTGAAGCAAAAATAAAAGAACTCCCACTCCCGCGCAAGGGTGCAAAATTAGAATATAAACTAATTTTTAAGCCAACTTGCTTATAATCAACATACACCAAAATGGGATGCACCCATTTTATATAAACCCGCAGCTAAGCTTTTCCAGGGCAAAAAGGCCGGATTCCGGACATGGCATTACTTAAGAGAGGGGCAAAACTTCAACTCACCAGTGCTTCGGTCTCTTGAGAACTGTTTAAAAAATTCCCACATCATTGAGGCGCCGGGAGCGAAATTCCAATGGCCGTAGTCCATAACGGCGATGAGTTTCATAAGAGGAATGCCGTCAACTATGACCTCCCCGCTTTCCACATCATAAGCTTTGATTGTCTGGCTGCGCCGCTTTTCCAGTTGCTGCCCGAATACAGCATCGGCCTGAACATCAAAGGTCTGCAAATCGTCTGCGCCGTTCAGAAAACGGTATAGCCTCCAGGCCTGAAAGATTGAACTTTCCTCCGGAGGAAGCACCGGCGGAGCGCCCACACCTCCCGGGAACTGGTCTCGAACATCCATACGGCAAGGGAAAGGCACTGCCCCGTCTATTGTTCCGCAGATTGAAAAATACGGCATCTGCACATGGCTGCGCTTTTGCCCGGCGTCGCCCCAAAGGGACTTGGGGCTGAACCCGGTAGCATGAATAATTCCTTCGTTCAAAGATCCGGAAATCACTCCTCCCGAATTGGCACCTACGGCAGCAAAGAGATAAGACTTGTGAATGCCAAGGGCGGTAGCACAGAATGCCCCGGCGGAAAGGCCTTCGGCATATACCCTTTCAGGGTCGAGTTGCGGATAATTTGCAAGCACTTCATTGACCACAAGCTCAATACCGTCGAGCCCCATCCATTCGTTCCTCTTGTTGGTTCCCTGCCATTCAAGGTCGATTACCATAAAGTTCTCGCGAGAGGCAAGCTGTACGAAGCCTGATGTCTCGGCCTGAGTGCGCGGATCGTTCCCGTTGCCGTGAAGCAGAACAAGAAGAGGGACTGTGCCCGCTTCGGCATTCTCCACAGCCTCGTTATAGTACTCGAACCACAGATAATCCCCCTTCCCCGCAAGAAGATTGCGCTCCACGATATTCTTCTTCATCCCCAGATTCGGCAAATACATATATTCTGCCAGCTCGAAAGGATGAGAACCCAGAGTTTCTCCCATATAGCAGGTGTGCTGATGGTTGGAAAGCCTGTAGTTTCTGCTCAGCAGAGTGTCCCAGGCCCTTTCCATAACACTCGCGAGCGTTTTGTCGCTCTTTCCGTCCACAACCACTCTCAAAAGTGCTTCCTCCCTGTTCTCATAGATTTTGAGAGAGGCGTCTTTTTGTTGCAGAATAGCCTGACTGCCATTGATATATGTCTGTGCTATCTTCTCGGCCTTCCTGCCGCAGATGAATGCAGGGACTGGAGCACTTGCCTTTTGCGGGACTGTTTTCGCGCCGATGCTCACAATACCGGCAATGCCCTCTGCCTGCGGAGCTATGCTGCAGTTCACGAAATCCGCACCCGAGCCTATGCCGATAACTTTGATATTGACGTGAAGGAAGGCAAGGTTGTAGATATCGCGGAAACGCTCAAAATCCGGGTTGGCGGAATATTGCTCTTCGAGAGGGTTGATTACAAAAATTGCATTGGCATTATCTTTCAGGGCGCCGCGGTTGAAACCCATTTCGTCGAGCAGATGTTGAGCCCCGTCCCTGTCCACTTTTCCGTCCGGATATATGAAATACGTGGGCGCCACGAAGGCGAAGGCTCTCGTATAATCGGAGTCATCGTAACGATAGGTGAATACCCCCTTGTGCGATTCAAGTTCTTCCAATACTATTTGCGCCGATACGCTGACAGAGCAGCCAGCGAATGCTGCCAACAGCAAGAGTTTACCGATTCCTTTCATTTCTTCAGATATTAATCAAAAAGTACTTTGGGATTCATTTTCCTTGGGGATTTCCAGTCAATGCCGAATTGCTGCAGGGCAAGGCCGCGTTCTGTCCAGAAGGCGTGGCAAAAGCCCATTCCTCTCGGCATGTCTTTCAGATTCGAATAGGCAATCCTATCCGCTTCGTCTATCACTTCCTCCCATTTTGCAGTCCATTCCACAGGGTCGCTTTTGAGATAGCCCGATTCCCTTATCTGGTCCAGCTGGCCTTTGTCGGCAAAGCCGATATTGCGCTGATAAAAGAAAATGTCTCTTTCTACATCTTCCGTGATGGACAAATCGTGCATCTGCCTGGCTTCAATACCCCTTAAAACTTTGAGCTGGAGCTGCATCAGTGCAAGTTTGAGCCTCGGGTGGTCGGATATGCAGTCCAGCATATCATCCACTGCAGAATAGAGGAAATTGTCGAGGTGTTCAAAACCCTCGAGATATGTTGCATAATGAAGAAAAACCCGCGCTCTTTGGGCAATTTCCCATGTATTGTCCTGCTCTTGCAGGTTCTTTTGGGACAAAGAGATACACAAAGAACAAAGTTCGCAGTACCTGTCCAGGTCATCGCTTGTAGAACTCAGTGGCTTTTCTTCGCAAAGCTTCAGCAGCTGCTCATAGTTGTTTTTACTGTTCATAAGAGTGCGGATTGTCATTTCGACAAATATAAATATTGTTGGTGAAAAGACAAAAAAAGGAAATAATCCATGCCAAACCGGAGTCATGTGCAAAACCCTGTGTGCCATGTCGTAAGCAATAAGCCACATGCGAAAGTTATTTCCGCGCACTGTCGTTGGTTGAGGTCCTGGAACTATGTGCAGTGTTCATTATCATCAACTGCAGGGCGAAAGTTATTTCCGCGCACTGTCGTCGCGCCTGAGCTCTGTGGATGGCTCCGCGCGCCGACCGGGCAGAATAACTTTCGCTGTTGTGGACATCTGGCATGGCTATCTTTCCTTCACTTGTTGCATTCCAAAATCACCGTTCCAGATACTAATTTTGAGGTTTATCGCTGCATCTGGAACGGTGGTGTATTGCTGGAACAAGTGAGTTGAGGCAGGGTGTGCCAGATGTAATGATGGACAATGAAGAGGGTATCTGGCACGGTGATGCTGTTTGAAGCGAGCTTGAGGGCCTTGCCGAAAGAGACCTCATTTTAGCGAAAATAGGGCTTTTTTTCGCTATTTTGACTGAAAATACTTCATTTTAGCGAAATTTGGGCCTTTTTTCGCTATTTTGACTAAAATTACTTCATTTGTACGTTGAAGCTGTGGGAAGCGGGCTTGAGGGCCTTGCCGAAAGAGACCTCGTCTCCTGAGGAAGGAAGGGGCCCACAAGCGTAGCGAAGTGGGAAGGAGTCTCTGAAGGCAAGGCCCCTCAAGAGCGCGCAAAAAGTTGAGGAGAACCCTGATGAAAACCGATAGAATATGAAGATAAATGCGGATAAATTTTCAGATATGTAAATTAAAGGGAGACTTTTGTGCACTAATTTAATGCCCAGTAAAGTATTCTGGTATTTTGAGGGAAAATATATCTTAGTAAAATTGTGGTCGATTTTATAAAACTGACCAATATGAATAACACTCAAATTAAACGGAATATTCTCAAAGCGAGAGAATCCCGAAAAATCTCACAAGAAGAGATGGCATCGAGATTGGGAATATCGAGGCAGGCCTACATCAGAATTGAACATGGAAGCACTTCTGTCATCTGCAAACAGCTTCCAAAGATTGCAGACGAATGCGGTATTAGTCTAGACCACCTTGTCTTGGGCTATGATCCCTGCAGGAACAACGAAGATATTCTTCGGGAACTGGACTACAACAAGGAACAGCTTATGTTTAAGGAATCGCGCCTCAATATCCTTCAGGAAAAACTAAACGACACAGAAAGGTTGCTTGAAATTCAAACGGAGCATATCCGCAGCCTCAAGGACATCAACGGCTACTTGCAGCGCCAGCTCGACCGCCTGCAGGACGAATAGTGGTAATGTGGACATAAATAGTTGGTGACAGCCGCCGCGAGGAGGGCCAATCCACAGAGCCCACCGTAGCGGCGAGCTGTAGCAGCCGAGCCGCGTAATGCGAGGCTGCGTCACCTTTCTTTACGTTTCTTTTCGTCAGTGAAGTATAGATACCATTTGATAAAGTTGTCCAGGTGCTCAGGAGACAATCCTCGATGTATTCTGACAGGTGACCATTATTTTAGATGGCGGGACTTGAGCAGAGTTGTAGCTACGGGACTGGTTTGCTACGGGGCCATTTTAGCGAAAATAGGGCCTTTTTTCGCTATTTTGACTGAAAATACTTCATTTTAGCGAAAATATAGCCTTTTTTCGCTATTTTGCTTCTCTGTTTGATAAATGAACATTGTTAACTCTTGCTTTGTGAGTCAACCTTTTTCAGTATAATACATTTTGACTGAAATTATTTCATTTTAGCGAAAGCAATGTTGTTGTGGAAACGGAAAAGAGGCTGAGCCTTGAAGCTCAGCCTCTTGTTCGTTATGCAAAAGCAAGATTTACTTGCTGTCTCTGCGGGAGCGGCGGTCGCCACGGCGGGAGCCTCTGTCGTTGCGTCCAGGACGGCCGGCACCGGCTGCCTGAGCGTTGGAAGCGGCGAGGGCTGCAGGAGTAAGATCCTGTCTGCCGTACTTCTCACCATTGCAAATCCAAACCTTGATGCCAAGTGCACCAACTTTGGTGTTTGCAACTGCAAGAGCGTAGTCGATATCTGCACGGAATGTGTGGAGAGGTGTACGACCTTCCTTGAACATCTCGCTGCGGGCCATTTCAGCACCGCCTACACGGCCGCTGATCTGAACCTTGATACCTTCTGCGCCTACACGCATTGTGTTGGAAACAGCCATCTTGATAGCCCTGCGGTAGCTTACACGGCCCTCAATCTGACGGGCGATGGAGTCTGCCACAATATGAGCATCAACTTCCGGCTTCTTAACCTCATAGATGTTGATCTGAACATCCTTCTTGGTTACCTTCTTAAGCTCTTCCTTGAGTTTGTCAACCTCGGTGCCACCCTTGCCGATAATGAAACCTGGACGGGCTGCATAGATGGTTACAGTGATGAGCTTGAGAGTTCTCTCGATAACGATCTTGGAAAGGCTGGCCTTTGCAAGACGGTTGTTGAGGTATTTGCGGATTTCGAAGTCCTCCGCAATTTTTTCTGCGTAATTTCCACCACACCAGTTAGAGTCCCAACCACGTGTGATACCGATACGGTTGCTGATAGGATTTGTTTTCTGTCCCATATTATTTGTTCTCTACTGGTTGTTTGACATCAAGAACAATGGTAACGTGGTTGGAACGCTTGCGGATGCGGCCGGCTCTGCCCTGAGGGCAAGGACGGATACGCTTGAGCGTGCGGCCCGGATCGACCATAATGGTCTTTACGATAACGTTGCCGTTGTCCAGTTCTTTTGCATTCTCTGGGTTCTTTGCCTCCCAGTTGGCGATGGCGCTCTTGAGAAGAACTGCCAGACGACCTGCTGCCTCCCTCTTGGAGAACTTGAGAAGATCGAGTGCGCGGTTAACCTCAACGCCTCTGATTGTGTCTGCAACAAGACGCATCTTACGTGGAGATGTAGGAACGTCGTTGAGCTTTGCAATAGCTGTAGCCTTCTTCTGCTCCTTGAGCTTTTCGGCCATAAGTCTTTTACGTGATCCCATAATTTATCTCCTTATTTCTTGTTGTTGCCAGAGTGACCTCTGAAGATACGTGTCGGTGCGAACTCACCGAGTTTGTGACCCACCATCTGCTCCGTTACATAAACCGGAATAAACTTGTTTCCGTTATGAACTGCGATTGTGTGTCCGATGAAGTCAGGGGAAATCATGCTGGCACGTGACCAGGTCTTGACCACCTCTTTTTTCTTGCTACCATCATTCATAGCAAGAATCTTCTTTTCCAGTGCTTCCTGGATGTATGGACCTTTTCTTAATGAACGACTCATAATCTCTAAAGTTTAATTCCGATTATTTCTTTCTTCTTTCAATAATGAACTTGTTTGAAGTAGCCTTAGGATTACGTGTCTTGTATCCCTTGGCTGGCAAGCCCTTGCGTGAACGAGGATGTCCACCGGATGCACGTCCTTCACCACCTCCCATAGGGTGATCGTGAGGGTTCATAACAACACCGCGGTTGTGAGGGCGACGGCCCAGCCAGCGGCTGCGGCCAGCCTTGCCGTAGGACTCGAGGTTGTGGTCTCCGTTCGATACCACACCAACGGTTGCGCGGCAGCTTACAAGCACCATACGGGTCTCACCTGAAGGCAGGCGGAGAACAGCGTGGTTGCCTTCACGGGCGGCGAGCTGTGCAAAAGTACCTGCGGAACGGGCCATTGCAGCACCCTGACCAGGGCGAAGCTCGATGGCGTGAACCATGGTACCTACCGGAATCTCACTGAGAGGGAGAGTGTTACCGACCTCAGGTGCAACTCCGCTTCCGGACTCGACCTTCTGGCCTACTTTAAGTCCTGCCGGAGCGATGATATAACGCTTTTCGCCGTCGGCATACTGTACCAGGGCAATGCGGGCACTGCGGTTAGGGTCGTACTCGATGGTAAGAACCTCTGCAGGCACGTTGTCCTTGTTGCGCAGGAAATCGATGACACGATACATCTTCTTGTGTCCGCCACCGATATAGCGCATTGTCATCTGACCTGTATTGTTGCGTCCGCCAGTTCTCTTGAGAGGCTCCAACAATGATTTCTGAGGCTTGTTTGTAGTGATTTCGTCGAATGCACTGATAGCCTTGTTCCTCTGACCAGGGGTCGTTGGTTTGAATTTTTTGATTGCCATTGTCTATTCCTCCTAGATATTAGCGTAAAAATCTATCTTGTCCTCACCGGCAAGAGTGACATAAGCCTTCTTGTAGTGATTCATACGGCCACGGAGAAGACCGGCCTTTGTGTAGCGCTGTTTTCTCTTGCCGTGATAGTTGACTGTATTGACGTCTGCAACTGAAACTCCGTAAAGAGCCTCAACAGCGTCCTTGATCTGAAGCTTGTTGGCTTTGCGATCAACAACAAAGCCGTAACGGTTCAACTTTTCGCCCTGAGCCGAAAGCTTCTCTGTAACGATTGGCTTAATTAAAATTCCCATCTCTTAGTCTGTTTTATTTAACCCTTGAAGAGAGAATGTCCTGAACGCCGTCCACGAGAACGAGTGAGTTCGCATTCATGATAGCGTAGGTGTTGATTTCGTCAACAGTGATGACATTCACGTTCGGAAGGTTGCGGGATGAAAGGAAAATGTTGTTCGAATTCGAAGGGAGAACGAAGAGGACTTTGCGGTCGCCTGCCTTGATGTTGGCAAGAATCTGCATGAATTCCTTGGTCTTCGGAGCTTCCATAGCGAATGGCTCCACGAAGGTGATGGCGTTCTCTGCAGCCTTGTAGGAAAGAGCTGAGCAGCGGGCCAAAGATTTAACCTTCTTGTTGAGCTTGTGCCAGTAGCAGCGTGGCTTTGGACCGTGGATGGTACCGCCGCCTACGAATATACCGGACTTGAGAGAACCGTGACGTGCACCGCCGCCGCCTTTCTGGCGACCGAGCTTCTTGGTGCTGTGTGCGTTCTCACTGCGGTCCTTTGTCTTGGATGTGCCCTGACGCTGATTTGCCAGATACTGGACAACATCGAGATAGATAGCGTGATCGTTAGGGGTCAGGCCAAATACTCTTTCGTCGAGAGTTACCTGCTTTCCGGAATCTGTTCCGTCGATTTTGTAAACTGAAAGTACCATACTCTTAAGCCTCCACAATTACATAAGAACCCTTGGCTCCCGGTACGGAACCCTTGACAACGAGAAGATTGCTCTCAGGGATGAGTTTGAGCACCTGAAGATTCTCAACTTTAACTCTAACATTGCCCATATGACCTGCCATACGCATTCCCGGGAATACGCGTGAAGGCCAAGATGATGCACCCATTGAACCCGGGTGACGGAGACGGTTGTGCTGACCATGGGTCTGACCGCCCACACCGGCAAATCCGTGACGTTTTACAACGCCCTGGAAGCCTTTACCCTTGGAAGTACCGACAACATCCACGTAGTTTACACCCTCGAGAACATCTGAGAGCGCTACGGTGTCGCCGAGCTTGAGTTCTCCTGCGAAATCGTCCTTGAACTCGACGAGTTTGCGCTTAGGAGTGGTTCCTGCCTTTTTGAAGTGCCCCTGGAGAGGCGCGCTGGTGTGCTTTTCTGTGGTTTCGTCATAGGCAAGCTGTACAGCGGCATAACCATCTTTCTCTACTGTACGGAGCTGCGTAACAACGCACGGACCAGCCTCGATAACGGTGCATGGAATATTCTTTCCATCGGCACCGAAAACGGAAGTCATTCCGATTTTCTTTCCAATTAATCCAGGCATTGGTTTGATAATTAATTGTTTATAAAATTAAAAATTCTAAATCCCTTTTTAAGGGGCTGCAAATATAAACATTTTTTGGCAAAATCCAAATTTTTCACGCGAACTTGCAGTCAAAGGCGGACAAGAAAAATAATGAAAAACTGCATATTTTTTATTAGATTTGTGGCATTATGAATTCGATTCTCACGAACATAGGATTCTTGCGCTTCACCATAGTCGATCTGCTGGACATCGTTATGGTTGCAGCGGTGATATACATACTCTTCAAGTGGATAAAAGGCTCGGCAGCTGTGAACATCTTCATAGCCATCATTTCCCTGCTGCTTCTGCGCCTGCTGGTGGATGCCCTCAACATGAAAATGATGTCGGTCATTCTGGGAACGGTAATCGATGTGGGTACAGTAGCTCTGGTGGTGATTTTCCAGCCCGAAATCCGCAGTTTTCTCTTCAATATAGGCCGGAAGGTCTTTTCAGGCAAAGGCAAGTCCACCATTTTCAAGAAGTTGCTCAACAGCAAGAACACTCTGTTCACCAACGACGAAATAGATGAGATAGTCCAGGCCTGCTTTGAGATGGGAGAGCAAAAAGTTGGAGCCCTGATAGTAATTCCGGGAGCGGCCAGCCTCAACAGCATTGCAGACACCGGGGACAAAATAGACGCCACCATAAGCAAAGCGCTCATAGAAAACATATTCTTCAAGAACTCCCCTCTGCACGACGGCGCAATGATAATGGGGCAGAACAGGATTGCGGCCGCACGATGCACCCTGCCCATCACGGAGCGCACGGACATCCCCGCCTACTACGGAATGCGCCACAAGGCTGCAATCGGCCTGAGCGAAAAATACGATGCCTCGGTGATAGTGGTAAGCGAGCAGAGAGGCACGGTCTCGTTCGTATCGGAAGGAAAAATCAAGAACGTTAAGAACACCAATACTTTAAAACTTCTACTCAGCAATGACGAGAGCAAGACTGGAAGCGAAGCTGGGCTTTGACAAGATCCGGGAGCAGATTCAGGACAAGTGCCAGACGGAATACGCCGCCGGAAGGGTGGCAGAGGAGGAATTTTGCACCGACGAAGCCGAAATACGCCGCAGACTTGCCATCACGGACGAAATGCGTCTGGTGCTGATGTTCGAAGACAAGTTCCCCACCACCGGCTATGTCGATACGCTCCCCTTTCTGGAGGCGCTCCAGCAGGAAGGCAGCTGCATAGACCTGGTGAGCATAGGCAAACTGGGAACCCTTATCGAGCTCGTACGCAGAACCAATTCCTTCTTTTTTTCCATAAAAGACGGCGTCTATCCCCTGCTCAAGCGCAGTGCAGCCCGTCTGGGCAATTTCTCGGACATCCGCCACAGGATAGAGGAGATTATCGACCGATACGGCCAGATGAAAGACTCGGCCTCGGAAGAGCTTTTCCACATCCGCACCGAACTGCGCGGAAAGGAGGCATCCATTGCCAAAAGGGCAGCCGCAATTCTCAAAAAAGCGCAGGACGATGGTCTGGCCGATGCCGACGCGCAGGTGAGCATACGTGAAGGAAAGTTCCTCATCCCCATAAACAGTTCCAGCAAGCGCAAGATCCAGGGCTTTGTCTTCGACCTTTCCGCAAGCGGAAAAACCTGCTTCATTGAGCCGGCGGAAGTGATAGACCTCGAAAACGAAATAGCCGACCTGCATTTCAGGGAAAAGCAGGAAATTTCCCGCATCCTCTTCTCTTTCAGCGAGTTCATACGCCCTTCCCTGCCAAAGCTCATAGAGGCATCGGCCGAAATGGGAGAGATGGATTTCCTGATGGCCAAAGCACAGACGGCACTGGACTATGTGGCCGGAATGCCGGCAATCTCCAACTGCGGGGAACTGCATCTGCGCAAGGCCAGGCATCCGCTTTTGGAACAGAGCCTGAAAAAGGAAGGCCGGCAAATCTGCCCGCTCACCATAAGCCTCACTCCGGACAAGAGAATTCTGATGATCTCCGGGCCCAACGCCGGAGGCAAATCAGTATGTCTGAAAACTGTAGGCCTGCTGCAGTATATGTTCCAATGGGGTATGCTTGTGCCTACCTCCGAAAGTTCGGAAATGCCTGTATTTGAAGAGATTATGCTCTGCATCGGGGACGACCAGTCTCTGGAAAACGACCTCAGCACATACAGTTCCTTCCTGCTGGACATGAAGCAGATGCTGGAACACTGCAACGAAAAGAGCCTGCTTCTTATCGACGAATTCGGCTCCGGAACCGAGCCTGCAGCAGGAGGTGCCATAGCCGAAGCCCTACTGAGCGAATTCGACAACAGACTCTGCTACGGAGTGATAACCACCCACTACACCCGCCTCAAACTCTATGCTACCGGAGCTCAAACCCACGTAATAAACGGGGCAATGCTCTTCGACAGCAACAAGATAGCTCCACTCTTCGAACTCCAGATCGGAATGCCCGGCAATTCTTTCGCCTTCGAACTGGCCCGCAAGACCGGACTCCCGGAGAGCATAGTCAAAGATGCTGAGCAGAGAGCCGGGGAAGAATTTGTGGACATAGAGAGAAACCTTAGGCGCATTGCAAAGGGGCGCCGTGTACTGGACGAAAAAATCCAAAAGGTAAAGCACGCGGACAAGACTCTGGAAGCCGTAACGGAACGCTACGAACAGGAGCTCCAGAACATTCAGGAGCAGAAGAAACAAATAATTGAAGATGCCCGAAAGGAGGCGGCCGACATTGTAAAGGGCGCCGGCAGACAGGTGGAACAGACCATCCGCACCATCCGCGAAAGCCAGGCCGACAAAGACAAGACAAAGGCCGCAAGGGCTGAACTTAAGGGCTTTATCCAGGCTTTGGAGGAGTCAAAGGCCAAACAGCAGCAGGACCACGATGCCTATATAAACCGGAAGCTGGACCAGCTGCAGAAAAGGAAGAAAAAAAGCGAGGCCCCGAAGAGCAAAAGAGACGAGGAATGGGCGAATGCCCCGCTCAAAATCGGAGAGAAAGTGAGAGTGAAGGCCAACGGAATGGTTGGAGAGGTGGTTATGGTATCGGCCAAAGAAATAAAGGTGGTGATAGGCAACATCAGCAGCAAGCTCTCTCCAGACAAGGTAGAGAGGATTTCGGCCAACGAATACAGACAGGCTGCAAAAAAATCCTTCACCCCGGTTTACGAGAAGGTGGACCCTGCCATCACCGCCCGGAAGCTCAACTTCAAACCGGAAATCGACATCCGTGGCGAAAGGCTCAATGCAGCACTTGACATTGTGACACACTTCATTGACGATGCCCTTATGCTCGGGGTCAGCCCTGTGAGAATAATCCACGGCAAAGGCAGCGGAGTTCTCCACGAAGAGCTTCAGAAATACCTGCGCACCATGCCGGGAGTGAAGGAAGCAAGGGACGAGGACATCCGCCAGGGAGGAAGTGGCGTGACTATTGCAGTTTTGGAATAATTTATGAGGAGCAACAATCAGATTGTCGGACAGGAAGGCGAGCAGCAGGCTTGCCTGCATCTGCAGGCTCTGGGCCACAGCATTGTGGCAAGGAACTGGAGAGCCGGCCATCTGGAAATTGACATAATAAGCCTTTCCCCGGGGCAGCTGCACATAGTGGAAGTGAAGAGCATCTTCGGTTCCGCACTTGCAGACCCCCTGATGAAGGTGAACAGAAAGAAAAGGGACAATCTGGTGAAGGCGGCCAAAGCCTTCCTCAATTCTCCCGAAAGAAAAGAACTACCCACAGACCTGGACGTAGTCTTCGATGTGGTGTGCGTGAACTTCAAAGGCACGGACATAACAGTGGACTACCATCCGGGAGCATATATACCGATTTATGTTTAACGAACACTATTACTGCGTAATTATGGCAGGAGGCCTCGGAACCCGTTTCTGGCCTATCAGCCGAAAAGCCCTGCCGAAACAATTTTTGAAGATTTCCGATTCGGACGCATCCCTGCTCAGGCTGGCCTACGACCGGATGAAGGAAGTCGTTGCCGAAGATCACATTATCGTGGTAAGCCTCAGGGAATATCACGACATTGTCAAGGCGCAGCTCCCCGAGTTGAGAGAGGAAAACCTCCTTCTCGAAGTGTACAACAGAAACACGGCCCCGTGCATCTGCTACGCGGCCAAACATCTCATAAAGAAAGACCCTCAGGCCGTGATGGTGGCCTGCCCTGCCGACCATTGGATTGAAAAGGGAGCGGGTTTTGCCGACACCATCAGGCTGGCCCTGGACTACGCAGCCGAAAACCGCGAGCTCATAACCTTGGGCATAAAGCCTACAAGGGCCGATGCCAATTTCGGCTACATCCAGGTAAGCGGCGGCAGCAAGGCCATCAAGAGCCATCAGCCGGTGAAAGTGAAGACCTTCACCGAAAAACCGAGCAGGGAGATTGCCCAGGCCTTCCTCAAAAGCGGAGAATTCCTGTGGAACTCCGGAATTTTCATCTGGCAGGCCTCGCTCATTCTCGAGGAGCTCGACAAGTACGCCCCCGAAATCACGGCTGTCTGGAAAGAATCGGACGATTTGGACAAGATTTACGCCGATTCGGCCAGAGTGTCAATAGACTACGCGGTTATGGAGAAAACCTCCATCGCGAGCGTGATTCCTGCCCATTTCAAATGGGCCGACATGGGCAATTGGGAGGCTTTGTACGACAATCTCTCAGTGCGGGATGCCAACGGCAATGCCACCAACTCCGAAGGCAAACACCTGTTCAAGGACGACAGCAACAATATGGTCTTCTGCCTTGACAAACACAAACTTATGGCCATAAAAGGCCTCGACAACTTCCTCGTGGTGGACACGCCGGACGTGCTGCTCATCTGCCCGAGGGACGAAAACAAAGTAAACGATTTTATCTCCGAACTGGCCATGCCGGAATTCGAAGAGTACAGATAGAAGGATAATATGCAGGTTCTCAAGTTCGGAGGCAGTTCGGTTGCGAGTGCAACAGCCATTTCCCGGGTATTGGACATTGTGTCCGATGCGGCCGGCAGGGGCAGGATGGTTCTGGTGAGTTCGGCCATAAGCGGAGCCACCGACCTTCTCATAGAGTGCTCAAAATCGGACAGCGGCAAAAGGCAGAAACTGCTTGAGGACCTCAAAAAC
Organism: uncultured Bacteroidales bacterium; assembly: GCA_946055165.1. Classification (GTDB taxonomy): domain Bacteria; phylum Bacteroidota; class Bacteroidia; order Bacteroidales; family UBA932; genus Cryptobacteroides. The sequence goes on along the minus strand of CAMGFA010000003.1, from coordinate 34,986 downwards.
AGGCATTTCGAAATCTGCAGACGCCTGTTCACGGGCCGTGAAAGAACGGAAGCCTGCGAGCGCCTGCAGGAGATTTTCAACGACCTGTCCCAGAGCCCCTTGGAGGACTACCCCGCCTTTGGAGAACTGCTGTCCACCAGCATCATAGCAGGCAAGCTCAACTGCGACGGAGTCCGTGCCCTGTGGATTGACTCACGCGAGCTCATCCGCTGCAATGAAAACGGGGTGGATTATAAGTTGACTTACGAAAGAATCCGCAAGGCCATACACGACCATCCCGAAATCGAAGTATTTGTGGCACCCGGCTTCATAGCCTCGAAAAGCGATGGCAAGGTCTGCACTTTGGGAAGGGGCGGATCGGACTACAGCGCAGCAATCTACGCCGCAGCATTGCAGGCGGACAGGCTCCAGATCTGGACCGATGTGCCCGGCATAATGACCTGCAACCCGAAGGACGTGAAGAAGGCTCGCACCATAGGCAGACTGAGTTACGAATCGGCCTTTGCCCTGGCAAGCCACGGGGCCAAAGTGCTCTACGCTCCCACTGTGGAGCCGGCAAGGCAGGCAGGAATCGACATCGAAATACTCAATTCTCTGGACAGCAGCCAGAGCGGCAGCATAATCTGCGCTCAGAAAGCCAGAGAAAAAGGCGAATGGGTGGGAATCGCATCGCAGAAAAAAGACTCCCTGTCGCAAATCTGCCTTGTAGCCGACGGGGCAATTGACCCCGATGACTGCAGGGAGCTGGAGAGGCGGATGCACAAATACAACATTCCATGCAGCCCCTGGACCATTGAAGATGGGAACTGCTGCACTTGCACCCTTCCCCGGGACGATGAAGGCGAGGCCCTGAAACTACTGCACCGACAGCTCTTCGAAACCGAAGACAGAAAGCGAATATACCTGGCTGGCTGCGGAGCCGTAGGGCAGGCTTTGCTGCAGATTATAGACAGCTCTTCCGCCAAGGTGGAGGTGGTTGCGATAAGCCGCCACGAAAGCGAGGACGATGCCTTTTTCCAGCAGCTTCTGCACGGGGACGGCGAGTCCAGGATTTTTGTGGACTGCACCGATTCGGAGGAAATCTGGAAGCGCTACTGCGACATCCTTGAGGCCGGAGTGAATATAGTCAGCTCCAACCGCAGGGCTTTCAGCATCGGCTATAAGGACTATGCCCGGATTAAAAGCTGTGCAAGGCGCAACCGCTGCTTTTTGCGCTACGAAACCACCGTGGGCACGGCCCTGCCAATACTCAACTCCATTGCAAGCAGCACCAACAGTGCAGACGAAATTCTCTCACTGCAGGCTGTGGTGAGCTGCACCTTGAACTATATTCTCACGAGCGGACTGCCTTTCAAGGAGGCACTCGAGAGGGCAAAAGAGATAAAACTTACAGAAAAAGACCCTTCTCAGGACCTGTCCGGTAGGGATGCTCTGAGAAAATTGTTAATTTTGGCACGTGAAGCCGGAATAGCCCTCGAAGAAAGCGACGTGAAAATAGAACCGGTAAGCGAAGAACGTATTCTTCCGGGCCAGCGTTTCGTTGCTTCCCTGGAAAAGGATGCAGACGCGCGTTTGGGTTACAGGGCGGGCATCCGCCTTGAGAATCTGGACCCGGAGCATCCTGCCCTCAGGCTCAAGGGTACGGAAAATATGGTAATAATCCGAAGCGCCTTCCAGCCTTCTGCGCTGATTGTTCAGGGAGCAGGAGAAGGGGCAAGAATGGCAGCGTCGGGAGTGTTGAACGACATACTCAGATAGATGGAACTGTTCAGAAAGATATTGAAGATAGACTCCACTTCCGGAAAGGAAAGGGAACTGGCCCTCAAGCTCTACGACTGGCTCGAGGCACCTTCCAAGGAACTTATGGAAGTGGGTGACGGCAGTTTGAACCTGCTTTTGAGCTGGGGACAGCCCAAGGTGGTGTACTGCACCCATCTCGACACGGTTCCTCCATACATTCCTCCCGTTTTCGGGGACGACGGCATTGTCCGCGGACGGGGAGCCTGCGATGCCAAAGGACAGATTTACTCCATGTACCGCGCCTGCAAAGAGCTTGAAAGGCAGGGAAAAAGCGGTTTCGCACTGCTGCTGCTCAGCGGCGAAGAGACAGGATCGTTCGGAGCCAAAGCCTTCAACGGCAGGCTTCAGGCGCCCCTGCTCGTGGTCGGGGAGCCTACGGAAAACATTCCCGCAAGCGCATCGAAAGGCACCAAGTGCTTCGACCTCACCTTCAAAGGCAAACCTTTCCACAGCGGATACCCCGAAAAGGGACGCAGCGCGGTGGAAATGTGGATGGACTTCATGATTGAGCTGGAGATAGAATCGGACTTCAAAAAAGACCCGCTGCTGGGAGAAACCACCTGGAATGTGGGCAGGCTGCTGAGCAACAATCCGCAGAACGTACTCAGTCCGCAGCTCAGCTGCACCCTCTATTTCCGCACCACTTTCGCAAGCGACGAGGCTGTGCAGAAATGGATGGAGCGAAAAAAAGGGCCCGACATCAATATCGTCGCGCGTGGAGGCGATGCCCCGGCCCGCTATTTTGTTCCGGAGGGCTTCAAGGGAAAGAGCGTGGCCTTCGGCAGTGATGCTCCGCAGCTGCAGGGCTTCGACAAAAAGATAATCTGCGGCCCGGGAAGCATATTCACCGCGCACCGTGACGATGAATGCATTGACATTAAAGATATTGAAACAGCAATTAACAATAATTTGAAATTCTATGAAAGTTGTGATTAGCGGATATGGCAAAATGGGCCATATCATTGAAGGAGTTCTTATCAAACGCGGCGTCGAGATTGCCGCCATTTCCGAAGACATATGCAGCATAGACCCTGCCCTGGCAAAGGAATGCGTATGCATAGATTTCACCACCCCCGATGCCTTCAAGGCCAACTATCAGTTCCTTGCAGAAAACTTCAAGGCTGTTGTTGTGGGAACAACGGGCTGGGACGACATCAAGACCAAGGTCATCGGACAGTTCTATATGTGCGATACCCCTATGATTTACTCCGCAAATTTCTCCATAGGCGTGAATGCAATGTTCGCAGCAGTGGAGAGGGTGAGCGAAATCCTTCGCGGTTACAACTACATTCCACATATCGAGGAGACCCACCACATTCACAAACTCGATGCTCCGAGCGGCACCGCCAAGGTGCTGGCCCATACCGTGAAGGACAAATTGGGCGTGAACCCGGACATCACCTCCCTGAGGCAGGGCGAAGTTGTGGGTACCCACATCGTGAAGTTCAAATCGGACGTTGACAAAATCAAGATTAGTCACGAAGCCTTCTCCCGCGAGGGTCTGGCCGAAGGTGCTGTGGTTGCAGCCCTTATGACCGAAAACATGAAGGGTGTGCACGAATTCAAAGAACTGCTCAAATAATGAACGGCATTTTCAAAGCTTGCGGAACTGCCCTGGTAACTCCTTTCCTTGAAAACGGAGAGGTGGACTACTCTGCTTTTGAGGCGCTGCTCGAGCGGCAATGCCGCGGCGGGGTGGACTTTCTGGTTCCTCTTGCAACCACTTCTGAAACACCCACACTCAGCAGCGGGGAAAAGCACCGTCTTCTGAACATCTGCAAAGGCTGTGGACTGCCGCTGCTTGCAGGTTGCGGCTCCAACAGCGTGAACGCCACCCTCGAGAACATAAAGGCCTTCCCCGGAGCCGATGCCTACCTTGTTGTGGTGCCTTTCTACAACAAACCCACCCAGGAAGGTCTTTACCTGTATTTCAAGACCATAGCCCGCGAGAGCGGAGTGCCCATCATAATGTACAATGTGCCTGGACGCACCGGCTGCAATATGACGGCCGATACCTGCCTGCGCATTGCACGCGAAGTGCCGGGAATAATAGGAGTCAAGGAAGCATCGGGCAATTTCGGGCAGTGCAGGCAGATTCTTGAGGGCGCCCCGGAAGGCTTCAGCCTTTTCAGCGGAGACGACGACATGACCTTCTCCCTTATGAAAGAGGGGGCGGCCGGCGTGATTTCAGTGGCTTCCAACATTCTTCCCCAGCAGGTAAGCACAATGGTAAAGCTCTGTCTTGAAGGAGATTTCGAGAAGGCAGAAGAACTCGACAGCCGTTTGCAGCCACTGTTCAAAGGCTGCTTTGTGGAATCGAACCCCATCCCGGCAAAAGAAGCACTCAGGCAACTGGGACTTTGCAGCAACACAATGCGCATTCCGCTCACAGCGGCCGGCGAAAACACCGTAAGAACAATTAAAGAAATTCTATCGGAATGGAAGTAAGTTTGGAACTTTTCAACGAAACCCTTGCCCGTCTGGAAGCCGGCGAAATTCGAGTAGCTCAGAAAATAGACGGCAAATGGGTGGTTAACAGCGAAATAAAGCAAATCATCCTGGCCGGGTTCCGCATGGGACAGGTGGTGGATATGAGTCAGGGACAGTTCAGTTTCTATGACAAGGACACCTTCCCTGCACGCAAATTCAGCGCTGCCGACGGAGTAAGGATAGTCCCTGGAGGAAGCAGCATCAGACGCGGCGCCTACCTTGCAAAGGGCAGCATAGTCATGCCTCCTTCCTACATCAATGTAGGAGCCTGGGTTGGCGAAGGGACAATGGTCGATTCCCACGTTACCATAGGGTCCTGCGCGCAGGTGGGCAGCCACATCCACATCTCAGCCTCCACGCAGATAGGCGGAGTGCTCGAGCCGGCAGGCGCACTGCCTACCATCATAGAGGACGGAGCCTTTATCGGAGGCAACTGCGGCATTTATGAAGGTACCATAGTGGAAGAGGGGGCCGTGGTAGCATCGGGCGTAATCATCACCTCCAGCACTCCTCTGTACGATGCCACCAAAGGCGAGTTCGTGCCGCGCAACGAAGCCGGCAGAGTGGTAGTGCCCCGCGGTGCGGTTGTGGTAAGCGGCAGCAGGCCTGTTGTCAAAGGAGCTGCTGCAGGCAGCGGCATACACCTTTACTGCCCGGTGATTGTCAAATATCGTGACGATAAAACCTCCGGCTCGGTAAGTTTGGAGGAACTCTTGAGATAATGAATTACAAGACACTGTTTTCCGAAGATGTTTCAGCTTTCAGGAGCTCGCCGGTGCGCGAAATCCTGAAAAAAGTGGACATAAGCAAACTGTATTATTTTTCCGGCGGACACCCTTCGCCGGAAACTTTTCCTTTGGACCGGCTGGCCGCCCTGACGGAAAAAGTTGTGGCAAAATACGGCGGCAAGGTGCTCCAGTACGGCGACACCAGAGGCCAGGCAGAGCTTCGCGAGGCCCTTGCCAGGCGCTTTGATATAAAGGCCGATTCCATACAGATCACTTCGTCGTCGCAACAGGGCATAGACGTTTGCGCACGCATACTGCTGGACCCGGGGGATGTGGTGCTTTGCGAAAATCCGAGCTATCTGGGAGCCCTGAATTCTTTCAGGAGCTACCGGGCCGAACTGGTGGGCGTGGACCTCACTCCTTCCTTCGAAGCTTCGAAAAAAAGGGAAGAACAGCTGGAGAGGCTGCTTGCTGCAGGCAAAAAAATAAAATTCTTCTATGTCATCCCCGACTTCCAGAATCCGAGCGGACAGACTCTCAGCCTTGCCCAAAGAAGCGAACTGGTGAGCCTTGCCGAGCGCTACGACTTTATGATTGTGGAAGATTCTCCTTACCGCGAACTCCGTTATGAAGGGGAAAGTGTGGGAAGCATCTATTCCCTCTGCCCGGAAAGGACCATTCATCTGGGCTCCTTCTCCAAGATATTTGCACCGGGGCTCAGGCTAGGCTGGATGGTGGCTCCTCAGGATGTTCTGCAGGCGGTATTCGTGTGCAAGCAAAGTCTGGACCTTTGTCCGGGAGTGCTGAACCAGTATTTGGCTTTGGAATTTCTCGAAAGCGGGGAATTGGACAGCAATCTGAAAAAAAGCCTGGAGCTGTACCGTGGGAAAAGAGATATGCTTCTGTCACTGCTCGAAAAATATATGCCGGAAGGCGTGAGTTGGACAAGACCAGAAGGCGGACTTTTCCTTTTCGTGAGCCTGCCTGAGAATATGGATGCAACAGCTCTCTTCCCTGTGGCAATTGAAAAAGGCGTAGCCTATGTGCCTGGTTCATATTTCTATGCCGATGACAGCCACAGGAACACTATGAGGCTGAGCTTCTCCTATATGGAAAATGAGCGTATGGAAGCGGGCGTCAAACTGCTGGCCTCTCTGCTGGCTGAAACACAAGGAAAACAATTATGAAGATCGGAATAATGGTGGCTATGGAAGCCGAACTGAAGGCTTTGGAACGGGTAGGGCTCAAAAACGTGAGGCTGTCCGGGATAGGCAAGGTGAATGCGGCCCGCAATGCCACGGAATTCATACTCAAGGACAATCCTGACTGCATAATAAGCAGCGGCGTTGCAGGAGGTATAGACTCCAGCCTCAAAGTGGGCGATTTTGTTGTCGGAACGGAAACTGCTTATCACGACGTTTGGTGCGGCGAAGGCAACGAGATGGGCCAGGTTCAGGGACTTCCCCGCTGTTTCGAAGCCTCGGCAGAGCTTTTGGACAAGTTGTCCGCCCTCGATACCGAAGGCTATACCCTTCACAAAGGCCTGATATGCACAGGAGACCAGTTCCTTACAACTTTGGAAGAGGACATTAGAGTAAAAAGCATTTACCCTCAGGCTCTTGCCTGCGATATGGAATCGGCCGCCATTGCCCAGGTCTGCCTGCATTACGGAGTGCCCTTCCTTTCTTTCAGGCTCATTTCCGATGTACAGAGTCCGGATTGCAATCACCAGCAGGCCTATGACGGATTCTGGAAAGAAGCCGGCCAACGCTCCTTTGAGCTGCTGAGCCGCTTTCTGAAACTTCTGGAGGATTAGCTATGGAGCTGAAAATCAATCTGTATTCCGGTGCAGGAAACAACTTTGTCATATTGGACGGAAGGCCCGGAATTCCTGATATCGATATCCCTTCCCTCTGCAGGCAGTACTCCACCGACGGGCTGATGCTCCTCAAGGAATCAGAAGGCTATGATTTCGAGATGGACTATTACAATTCCGACGGTTCCTCCGGGATGATGTGCGGAAACGGCGGCCGCTGCATTGTTGCTTTTGCTAGGGATATGGGCATTGAGCCTTCTTCCGATGGAACTTATCGTTTTCTGGCTCCGGACGGAGAGCACTGCGCCAGCATCCTTCCAAACGGCGAAGTCCGCCTGAAGATGATTGATGTTAAAGAATTTCATCGGGCTTTGGACGGGGGCTGGTTCGTGGACACAGGAACCCGCCACTATGTAAAGTTCGTTGAGGACATTGAAGCCATAGATATCAACAGCCTTGGCCGCCACTATCGCCAGCACCCGGACTTTGCTCCGCTGGGAGTGAATGCCAATTTCGTGGAAAGACTTTCGGACTCCAGTTTCAAAATCCGCACTTTCGAAAAAGGCGTAGAAGCGGAGACTCTCGCCTGCGGCACAGGAATCACCGCATCGGCCATTGCCTGCTGGCTGGACAAAAAATCAGGCGCGGAAAGGATGAAATACCAAGTCCGTGCCCGAATAAACGACCTGCAGGTGGAATTCACTCCCGGCAATGGGATTTTTACCGAAGTGTATCTTACCGGCCCTGCCGAAAAATATCTCTGATTATCTCAGATTCTTGACTATAAAATCTTTGGTGTATTTTGCCGGAGTAGCGTAGTCCTCCGGGAAGCAGTGGGTCAGGCCCTCGATTTCCACATATTCGAGCTGCTTCACTGCCGGAGCATAGTTGCGGGCATCGTGCAGAAGCCCGGGATCGTCCTTGTCGCCCTGAACTACAAGAATCGGCCCTGAATAGGCGGCGGTGCGGGCGTAACAGTCAATCTTTGCTGCTCCTTCGACATAAGCTTTACCCAGATAGCGCCCTCCCCAAAACTCAAGGCTGTCGGGCATTTTGCTCAGAGGGGTGGAAAGGGAGAACATGTTTCCCTTTTGCGCCTGAACGGTAATGCAGGCGGCAGGAGCAAGCAGAACAGCCGTTGAAATGGCATCGGCCCCCATATCGCCGGCGAAAAGACCGCTTATAAGACCGCCCTGGGAATGACCCACAATGCTGATATTGCGCTTGTCAACCCAAGGGAGGGAGCAGACATAGTCGTAGATGCAGTGAAGGTCGGACAGTTCGTTGTCCAAAGTCATCTGCGAAAAGCGGCCCTCGCTCTGGCCGTGACCGTTGAAATCGAAGCGCACCGTAGCAATCCCAGCACTGTAAAGAGAGTCCACCACCGCCATAAGGTGGTTTTCATTGTGATTGCCTGTGAGTCCGTGGCAAACTATTGTAAGAGGACATTTTCCGGCCGATTCCGGTTTGAGCACCCGGCCCACAAGGCGTCCGTGGTCGCCCTGGATGGTCACGGCTTCGTCAATTGCCCCGCTTTTGCAGGAACTCAGGCAGACAAAAGCTGCCAGCAGCGCAAGGGCTGCAGTGTGCATCTTCTTCATATTCAGTCTTTTCTTATAATTTTTGCACCAAGTGCATTGAGGCGTTCGTCAATGGCCTCGTAGCCGCGGTCGATTTGTTCGATATTGTTGATTTCGCTGTGTCCCGGGCTGGACAGAGCCGCAAGAAGCAAGGCAATTCCGGCGCGGATATCGGGCGACGACATCTTGCCCGGCTTGAGATTGTGCTGGTGATTGTGCCCGATGACTACAGCCCTGTGAGGGTCGCAGAGGATGATCTGGGCACCCATGTCAATGAGTTTGTCCACAAAGAAGAGACGGCTTTCGAACATCTTCTGGTGGATGAGCACCGAGCCCTTGCACTGCGTGGCAACAACGAGCATAACCGACAACAGATCGGGAGTGAGGCCCGGCCAAGGGGCATCGGCCAGAGTCATAATGGAGCCGTCGATGAACGATTCTATCTCGTAGCTCTCCTGGGCGGGGATAATGATATCGTTGCCGTCGCGGTCGATCCGTACGCCGAGCTTGCGGAAACAGTCGGGGATGATTCCCAGCTGTTCGTAGTGCACATCCTTGATTCTGAGCGTGCTGCGTGTTATGGCAGCCAGGCCGATAAACGATCCCACCTCAATCATATCGGGCAGAATGCGGTGAATAGCACCGTGCAGACTCTCCACGCCCTCTATTGTAAGGAGATTCGAGCCGATTCCACTGATATGTGCACCCATCCTGCTCAAAAGCAGACAGAGTTGCTGGACATAAGGCTCACAGGCGGCATTGTATATGGTAGTGAAACCTTTTGCAAGAACTGCTGCCATAATGATATTGGCCGTACCTGTAACCGAGGCTTCATCCAGTAGCATATAGCTGCCGTGCAAGCCGTCGGGAGCCTCTATGCTATAGGCTTTCAGCTCATTGTCATAGGAATAGCCTGCACCCAGTTTCACGAAACCTTCGATATGGGTATCGACCCTGCGGCGCCCGATTTTGTCTCCGCCGGGCTTTGGGAAATAGCTGTGGCCGAAGCGGGCGAGCAGCGGACCCGATACCATTACCGAGCCTCTGAGTTTTGCACAACGGCTCACAAAGTCGGCGCTGCAGATGTAATCCCTGTCAATCCGGGCGGCCCTGAAGGAGTAATCCCCTTTGGCGTGACGTTCCACTTCCACACCCATTGCCTGAAGCAACTTGATGAGATTAAGGGTATCGAGTATTTCAGGAATATTGGAAATCCGCACTTTGTCCTCGCTCAAAAGGACCGCGCAAATAACTTCGAGTGCCTCGTTCTTGGCGCCTTGAACCTGAATGCTGCCACTCAAAGGGTGGCCTCCTTCTATGATAAATGTACTCATATTCCTATATATGTTCCACTTCGGGATGGAGTTCCACTCCGAAGCGGGCCTTCACGGCTTCGACTATTTCCTGTTCCAAAGATAAAATGTCCCGGGGCAAAGCGTCGCCGCTATTATTCACTATCACAAGAGGCTGCTTGTCCCACACAGCGGCTTTGCCTTTGATTTTTCCCTTGAAGCCGCACTGCTCGATGAGCCAGGCGGCAGGCACCTTTATAAAGCCCTGTGGCAAAAGGTAATGAGGTACAGAAGTATAGCCCTCGGAAATCTTGAGGAACTGCTCGGCACTCACTACCGGATTTTTGAAAAAGCTGCCGGCGCTGCCCACATCCTGCGGACGTGGCAGTTTGGAGTCGCGGATGGCAATGATTTTCTCCCTCACCTGCATCGGACTGTGAGGTACTTCATCGGCAAAAGCAGCCTTGAGAGCACCGTACTCCAATTTGGGCACAGGCTTGCGGGAGAGTTTGAAAAGCACGCCGGTTATGATGTAACGGCCCTTGTATTCAGGGCTCTTGAAAATGGAATCGCGGTAGGCATAGCGGCAGTCAGGGACTTTGAAGGCCGTCTTTTCCTTTTTGAGGATGTCGAAACAGGTAACTCCCGCAATGATGTCCTTTACCTCAACGCCATAAGCCCCTATGTTCTGCACTGCGGCCGCGCCCACGGTTCCGGGAATAAGGGAAAGATTCTCCGCACCCCAGAGGCCGTCTTCGCAGGTCTTGAGCACAAGATCATCCCACTTCACTCCCGCACCCACAGCAAGAGGAACCGAATCGGCCCCAACATCAAAATATTTTATGTAATTGATGCGGCTGCACAGTACAGTTCCCTCGAAGTCTTTTGTAAATAGCAGGTTGGAACCCTCCCCAATACTCAACAGCGGCTGGGGCAGAGCCTCGAAATCCAGGCTCTGCAAATCAGCTATGCTGTCGTATTCGATATACAAGGCGCAGGACACCTTCATTCTGAAAGTGTTCTGCGCGCTCAGATCGTAATCGGGAATGCGTTTTATCATTTCTTGTCCCCTGCTGTGCTCTTGAGGCAGAGTTCGTCCATCTGTACCTGGTCGATAAGGCTCGGAGAGTCTATCATCACATCGCGTCCCTGGTTGTTCTTAGGGAAGGCGATGTAGTCGCGGATGGTCTCCTGGCCGCCAAAGAGGGCGCAGACACGGTCGAAACCGAAAGCAAGGCCTCCGTGAGGCGGAGCTCCGAACTTGAAGGCGTTGATGATAAAGCCGAACTTGTATTCTGCATCTTCCTTGCTTATGCCCAGGACATCGAACATACGGCTCTGCATTGCCGCATCGTGGATACGGATGGAGCCGCCGCCAAGTTCGGTTCCGTTGAGCACGAAGTCGTAGGCATTGGCACATACCTTTTCGAGATCTTCTTTCCTATCGGAATAGAAGAGAGCCTCATGCTCAGGCTTAGGAGCGGTGAAAGGATGGTGCATTGCATAGAAGCGCTGGTCCTCCTCGCTCCATTCAAGGAGAGGGAAATCCACAATCCAAAGTGGGGCAAAAACCTTAGGGTCCCTGAGTCCCAGACGGTTACCCATCTCTATACGGAGCACTCCGAGTTGGGTCTGGGTCTTGCGTTTTGCTCCGCAAAGAACAAGTACAAGGTCTCCGGCCTTGGCCTCGCAAGTCTTTACAAGTTCCTGAAGCTGCTCCGCTGTGTAGAATTTGTCCACGCTCGATTTTATACTGCCGTCGTGGGCGATTTTAATATAAACAAGGCCCTTTGCTCCCACCTGAGGGCGTTTTACCCAGTCGGTGAGTTCATCGAGCTGCTTGCGGGTGTATTCGCCGCAGCCTTCCACAGCAATGGCGCCTATGTATTCGCTTGAATCGAAAACAGAGAATCCGCAGCCCTTTACAAGGGATGTGATGTCGTGAATCTCCATTCCGAAACGGATATCCGGCTTGTCGGAACCGTAGCGGTCCATAGCCGTGTACCAGTCCATTCTTGGAATAGGATTGGCAATATCAACACCGAGAGCGTTGTGGAACATCTGGCGCATCATTCCCTCGAAGGTATTGAGCACATCTTCCTGCTCCACAAAACTCATTTCGCAGTCGATCTGGGTAAACTCCGGCTGGCGGTCGGCCCTGAGGTCCTCGTCGCGGAAGCAGCGGACAATCTGGAAATAACGGTCGTAACCGGCAACCATAAGGAGCTGCTTGAAGGTCTGAGGGCTTTGAGGAAGGGCGTAGAACTGGCCCGGATTCATTCTTGAAGGCACCACAAAGTCGCGGGCTCCTTCCGGAGTGGACTTGATGAGATATGGTGTCTCTATCTCCATGAAGCCTTGGGCGTCGAGGTAATTGCGGACTTCCTGGGCAAGGCGGTGACGAAGAGCGAGTGCTCTTTGAAGCGGAGGACGGCGCAAATCGAGATAGCGGTAGCGGGCACGGATTTCCTCTCCGCCATCGCTGTTCTCCTCAATTGTAAAAGGAGGCGTGACACTCCTGTTGAGAATGTTGATACTCTCAAGCTGTATCTCTATATCGCCCGTAGGCAGCTTGGGGTTTTTGCTTTCACGTTCCAATACCTCTCCGCGAGCCTGAATCACAAACTCACGGCCGAGTTTTTCGGCAACGGAAGCAAGCTCCGGTGCCGCATCGGCCCTTACAACAAGCTGTGTAATTCCATAGCGGTCGCGAAGGTCGATGAAGGTCATTCCGCCCAATTTTCTGGATTTCTGCACCCAGCCGGCGAGGCAGACCTTCTTACCTTTGTCGGAGAGCCGCAGCTCTCCGCAGGTGTGTGTTCTGTACATTGTCTATAATGTTTAATTATCGCAAATCATTCTGCGTAAACATAGCCCATGCTGTCGTTTATCGGGCAGTCTATGACATTGTTCACATAATACCTTCCGTTTTCGGAAGCGGTGCTCACCATAAGCAGGAGATGGAGATTTTCTGTCTTCCACTTTTCATTCACATCCATCATTATGAACTGGTCCACGGTCTCGCCGGCCTTGAGCACATAGCGCTGTCCGCTGAAATCCTTGGTGGCATTCTTTCCGAACACCAGGCGGATGCAGTTGTTGTGGGTGGAAAAATCTCCCGGAATATTCAAACCATTCGCCTGCGCGGCCTTTATTCCGTCTTCGAGCAACCAGCAGGCAAGGCGGTAATTACCGTCCTCGGAAGCCTTGATACCGGCCCTTATAACAAGAGTGTTTTCATACAGGGCGGATGAAATGCTCAAGCCTGCCTTGGCCTCGGATGCAGCATATTCCTCCTTAAATTTCTTTTCAAATGCAGATATGTTATTGTAATCACCAAAATATGTTTCAGGATTCATATCGAGGAAGACATTCGGATAGCCGCGTACGCCAACTGCATTTCCCATTCTGCCATCGAAATAAGCCGGATCGTCTTCATTGAATTCGTGACAGACTGCAAGATGCCATTTATCCTGATACTCCTTGTATGTTGTAAACTGATTGAGCAGGTTTATCATAGCAGGGCAGAAAGGGCATTTATTTCCGGTAAAATCCACAATGAGGACCCTTCTTGCAAAGGAAAGACTGTTTGGTTGGGAATCGGCCGGAAGCTGAGGAACAGCCCCGTCGATTGCGGTCACACTTGCCATCTTGTCCAGCTCTGTTCCGGTATTGAAGGTCTTGTAAGCTGCCCAGAAGTGATATGTACCGGCTTCGGTGGTCTTGAAAAGCATATTTTCAAGATCCACCTTGTTGTTGCTGCTGTCGTAGATGCTTACACCTTCCGTAAGCTCTTCGTCCCCGTATCTGACAATTATCTGCGAGCCGTCCACTCCATTGGCCTGGATGAGAACCTTGCTCACCTCAATGGTAAGCTCCTTTTTTTCGTTGTCAACTCCGTTATTGTCCCCGGGGCTGTTTGGCTCCTTTGTACAGCCGAAGCAAAACAGCACAGAGGCCAAAATCAATATACTTGTAAACTTTTTCATTTCTGTCCAAAGAATTTAGCCTTGTTTTCCTGAATCTGTTCTGGAGTAAGAGGTTTGAACACAACTTCCTTCAGCTGCCTGCCCTCCCTGATTGGAGTCTTGCGCATTGCATTGTGCTTCCTTGAGCCTTCAAAACCTGTTGCAGAAGGAATGCTGCAGCTCTTTGCAGCAGAAGACTTCACCGATGCAGTTTCAACTTCCCCGGTGCTTCCACGGGTAAAGCGGAGTTCGCTCACTGTCTTGATCTGGGAAGAGAATGCATATGAACCGTAGAATGTAATATCATTAAGATAATACGGCTCATTATTATAAATCAAAGGATTCACAGAGAAAGAATCGGTGCCGGAAATCTCAAGAGGGAATTCTGCCGGAGCAAGCTTGTCTGCAGGATTTACATTGATATATCCTTCTTCCCCAATTCCCACGAGATAATGGGTGTAATAAGATTCAACCATTTCAGGATACTCCACAACGGTGTTCACTGGTACAAAAGCCTCGTTTTCTCCGGTAATCTCTATGTACCATTTTGGTCCGAAATCGTGGAGGATGGAACGATTGTCATAACCGGTGTATCTTTCACTTACAAAAAGATCGTAAGGAGTCTTGACATCCTGCAGAGTACCGTAAAGATCGTAACCGAAGCCAAGACAGAGCAGACGGTTCTGGTCCTTGAGCATGGTGTTGAACTCTGCACACTCCTGCTTGAATTCTTCGTAAAGGGCGTCGATTTCCTCCCTTGTCTTATCTGTTTTCTTTTCGTAAACAGCATAAGCGGCTTCGTCCAAAGATTCCGGACAGCTTACTCCGCTGCAAATTGTCACCTTGCAGGATTTCTCGCCATCGTCAAGCCAACTGCTTCCATTCCATTTCTGCACATCTCCCGACATTGTCCATTCCCCAGGAAGACTGGTGAAAAGAGACGAAGTCACAGGCTCTTTTGCCGGCCGCTTGATTGTGCGGGCAGAAGCAACTGCAGACATATCCTTTTCGTCGATTACATTATGGGTATTTTCCTCATTGTAGGCAAGCACTGCGAGAACGGTGGTGGCATCAGGCAAGGAGGTGAATGAAAAATCAAGACCCTCGTCGGAATTCAAATCCCGGATATCTGCTTCAGTAAGCACAAAACCCTGCTCAACAAGGCTTGCATAAGTGTCGCCTGCATTAATGGCCTTTCCGAACTCACTTTCGTAATTGGCTGCGTACTTGGCGCTCACAGCATCCTTTGTAGTACACTTGGCATTGAACCACACCTCATAAGGCGATTCTGTACCTGAAGGGTTGGCAATTGCCTTGACCTCCACCTTAGGAGCAGGAAGGCTCTTCTTTTTGGTTTCAAATTCCTGGTGCACAAAGCACTGTGTGTAACCATTCTCATCTCCCATACCCACAATAAGCAGATGGTAAGGCGTTTCCGGCTGCACATCATAGAAAAATTCCTCAAGCTTGATGCTTACAGGGCCCTTGTCGCTCGGTATCATATAGCTTGAAGAGGCATAATAAGAAGTCATGAGCCACTGCAGGTAAGACTCATCGCGGCCAATGTCATCGAGCATCATCTGATAAGTTGGCTCATCTGCAATATAATAGCAGTAAACTACAACGTTGTCGGAAGGGACAATATCTATAGTACCCTTAACTGCACTCACATCGATATTGATATCGAAAGTAGCATCAAAAGGCTCCGGAGGGTCGAGGGTAAAGTGCTGGCGGATAAATGTTCCGTTCCAGAATTCGTCCTCGTCTCTTCCCTCATCGTTTACAATGGCACTCCAAGGCATCCATCCGCCCCCTATGCTCGCGTAGTAAGCCTCGGTATCGAAGGTGGAAACATAATAGCCCTTTCCCCAGCCATATTCGCTTTCCCCCCAACGGAATTCACCAATCAGAACCACAACAGGCTCGCCTGGTGCCATCGGAAGGTGGTGCGTTAAATAATCTCCCGTCCACTCATCTTCAATAGGATTACCGTTTTCATCAGTCTCGAGGATATTTTCCGGACCGTAATAGAAAGTGGTATCGTTCACAAAAGAACGGTGGCTTCCATTAAGGGTGAGAAGGTCGGAATCGAGATAAGGTGAAGGCCCGCTCTTGCGATAGTTGTACATAGGCAAGCTGGTAACAACATAACGCAAGGCGTTCCCTACCTCCTTCGTGCTGTCCGGCACCATGACGTGCATCTTGAAATTGTCCTTTCCCTTGGAAACAAGGGTAAAGACTTCTTCGTAGTCTGTGGTTGTAAAATTCAGCTCCACAATATCGTCGTAGAACTCCTCATCGGAAATCTTGAAAACAAAAATTGCGTTGTAAGCCGTATTTGCTTCGAGATTGCTGATGGTCACAGTATTTTGGCCGTCTTCAAGTTCTCCCTTGACTCCGGAAGCAAAAATCACATTTATATCATCCGGCAATTTCTCTTCGGCTTTATAAACCACGTAGGCATAGCCCGTAAGAGCCTTGCTTGTAATGCTGATGTCGGCCGAAAGCATATTTGCGCTTGCCAGCTCTACAGCAAGTTCAGGTTCCACTTTTTCGCCAGGCTTGTTGCCGGGGTCCTGTGTTGGATTTTCACAGGAGACTGCAAGTGCGGCAAGAGCAACAACACCTGCAATTGCAAAAGATTTGAAAAATTTCGTCATATTATTGATATTTAATTATTAGCAAATTCCGCGAGCCCACGGTTGAGGAAATCCACAAAACCCTGAACCGAAAGATCATAGCCCCTTACCGGCTGCAGCTGCCTTCCGTCCGGCGCAAGCAGAACATAGTTAGGCTGGGCATTCACGCCCCAAAGAGTACGTGCAAGATAAGAATTGGCACGGCCAAGGTCCTTGTACACCTTGCCGCTGTTTTCGTCCTTTACCCAGTCTTTTTCATCGAGTTTCTGCTTGTCGTCGTTGTACAAAGCCACAATAATGTATTTGTTGCGAAGGATATCCAGCACCTGAGGGTCGCTCCATACCCTTGCTTCCATTTCGCGGCAGTTCACGCAACCGTGCCCTGTAACATCCACAAACAAAGGCTTGTTCTCTTTCTTTGCAGCTGCAAGGCCTTCATCCAAAGTGAAATAACCCGTAAGTCCCAAAGGCAGTTCCAATCCATAGCGGTTTTCTTTAGGCTCGGCACTTACAACAGCGGCACTGCCCTGTGCACCAATCACATATTCCTGAGTTGTAATAGGCGGAAGATATCCCGACAATGCCTTGAGCGGTGCTCCCCACATTCCTGGGATGAGATAAACCACAAAAGAGAATACCACAATCGAAAGCATAAGCCTTGTAGTGCCGATGCTTTCCACCTTGTCTTCGTGTTTGAAACGGATTTTCCCGAGAAGATAGAAGCCCAAAAGGGTGAAAATCACTATCCAGATTGCAAGATACACTTCCCTGTTGAGTATGCCCCAGTGATAGGTCTGGTCGGCAGTGCTGAGGAACTTGAGGCCAAGAGCAAGCTCAATGAAACCAAGTACAACCTTCACCGACACAAGCCAGCTTCCGCTGCTTCGCTGCAGTTTCTGGATGAGCGAAGGGAAGAAAGCCAGAAGGGTGAACGGCAGGGCAAAAGCCACAGAGAAGGCCAGCATCGTAATCATCGGCTCCCAGAATTCGCCCTGAGTGGATTTGATAAGGACCGATCCCACAATAGGGCCTGTGCAGCTGAAACTTACGAGCACAAGGGTGAGGGCAAGGAAGAAAATTCCGCCAAGGCCGCCACGATTGCTGTTCTTGTCGGCCGAATTGGACCACTTGGAAGGAAGAGTGATTTCAAACGCACCGAAGAAAGACAGAGCAAACACAAAGAACACCAGGAAGAAAATAATGTTCGGCAGCCAGTGCGTAGCCAGCCAATTGAAGATGTCGGCAGTTACTGCATCGCCACCTATTATCCTGGTAAGCAATATTATAAGCGAAATAGGTACGGTATAGAGCAAGACAATGAAAAGTCCGTACATTCCAGCTTTGAAGCGGCCTGCCGCAGGCGAACCGGAGCTTTTCATGAAGAAGGAGACGGTCATTGGCACCATCGGGAACACACAAGGGGTAAGCAGCATTGCAAAACCCCAGAGAATGGCCTCGAGGATGAGGCCCCAAATGCGGCCCTTGTCCTTTTTCCCTGCCGGAGCAGCAGCGGCCGATTCCTCTCCTATGCTTATTTCAAAATCATAGTATTCCGATTTACAAGTGCCTGTGTTGCAGGCATTTGTATATATAGTTCCGGTATATGTGGCTTTTCCGTCCACTTTGATGTCCTGGGCAAGTTCTATACTTCCTTCATAAACCTGCTCCCCGTCGAGAGTCACGGTTTTGCCCGATTCGCGAAGGGCTCCGCTGAATTCGCCCTTGCTGAGTGCGGCATCGAGAATTTCCGTAGCGGAATATTCATCGGTGAGGGTATAGGTATGGTAACCCCTTGCCACTTTGCCAGTAAACACAACGGTATAGCTGTCTGCCCCGTTATGTTCAACTTCGTAGGTCCAGTTTACCAGCTGATCCTGTGCAAAAAGGGCAATACCTGCCAGCAAGGAAGCCAGTCCAATGATTATTTTCTTCATCTTGTAAAAAATTTGCCCAAATATAGCAAAAAAATGCCGCGCTACAAAACAGAGCCATCAGCCCCGGTCCGTGCAAGTACAAAGCGAGGACGGGAACTGATATCCTTCAGCACGGAAACTTCGGAAAATGCAGACTTTGACTGAAACAAAGCAGCCACCTCGTTGCAGAAAAGGGCATTGCATTCCACAAGGCAGCAAGCTCCGGGATTGAGCAACTGAACGGAGGCATCGGCAATGGCGCGATAGAAGAGCAGAGGATCGGAATCGGGCACGAACAGAGCCAGATAAGGCTCGTAATCCAGAACATTGGGCAGCATCTGCTCTTTTTCTTTTTCCATTATGTACGGAGGGTTGCTCACAAGAAGCTCATAAGTGCCCAAAGACCGGAGGAAGCCGGGGTCGAGCACATCGCCCTGAACGAAATCCACAGATGGGGCAGACTGCGGGAACTGGCATCGGGCAAGTTCGAGAGCCTTTTCGCTTATGTCCACAGCCCGCACCTGCAGTCCGGGGCACTCCAAAGCGAGAGTCCAGGCAATGCAGCCGCTTCCGGTGCAAAGGTCCAGAGCCCTCAAATCCTTCCTGTTGCAAGAAGATAGGAAATCAAGTGCGTGTTGTACAAGTTCTTCTGTCTCGGGACGGGGAATGAGCACCGCCGGACTCACCCTGAAGTCCCTGCCATAAAAAGGGGCTTTCCCCAGCACATACTGCAGGGGTTCGTTGTGCAGAAGCCTGTCCAGGTCCGATTCCAACAAACCCAGGCAATCGGGCGGAATGGGTCTTTCGCCTTCTGTGTGCAGAACCCAGGACTGGAGCCCAAGACGCTCACAAAGCAAAAGGCTCGCCATATTGCGGGCCTCCTGCAGGGGATAAAGCGCCTGCAGCTTTCCTGTTGCCGAGGCGAAGAACTCCGAAAGACTCATCATTTTCCCGAGGCAAAGATGTTTCCTCCGAAATCGACCACCTTGAAGCTTTCTTCGCGGCTGCGCTCAAAACTGCGGGCAATGAGTTCGTCGAGAACTTCCGTGAAAGGCTTGCCGCCACATTCCCAAAGATAAGAGGAAAGCGAACCCGGGATGGTATTGATTTCATTCACATAAATGCGATCGTCTTCGGTATCTATCATAAGGTCTATTCGGGCAAGACCTTCACAACCCAAAGTGCGGAAAGTGCGCACGGCAAAATCCTTGACCAGAGCAGTGACGCTGTCCGGCAGATTGGCAGGCAATTCGCGCTTGAGACTTGCCATTCCTTTGCTGCCTCCCTTGCTGCCGGCAATTTTGGCTCCGGTAAATTTGGCGCCCTTGCTTCCGCCCAGCTTTCCGCCGGATGCGCCTCCCTGATATTTGTCCGAATAGCTGAGAATCTCTCCGCTGCGCAGAGGAACTTCGCAAACAGAAGGCTCGCAATGATAATAATCACCACGCACGGAGCAGTTTACCTCCTTGAGATGGCTGAGCATCCGCTCCACTATGATTCGTGTGGTGAACTGGGCGGCATTGTCTATGGCATCCTCCAGCTCGGCAATATTGTGAGCCGGCATAATGCCCACGCTCGAACCCGAATTGGCCGGCTTCACGATTACAGGATAGGAGAGCTGCTTTTCCACCTTGGCTAGCACCGCGGAGTGGCTTTCGTCCCATTCCTTGTCTGTGAACCAGCAGAAATCCACAACAGAAATGCCGCTGTCGCGAAGAATCTGCTTCATTGCAATCTTGTCCATTCCATTGGCCGATGCAAAGGTATTGCAGCCAACATAAGGGATGCCTATCACTTCGAGCACGCCCTGAAGGGTTCCATCCTCGCAGTTGGTGCCGTGAAGGGTAGGCAGCACCGTATCTATTTTGGCATAGACCTTCGCCTTGCCGAAAAGCCCGTTGCAATAGAGATTGCGGTCCCCGTAAAGGGATTTGAAGTAAACCTCTGTGCAGTCTTTGTAAAGGGAAGGCATATCCCTGTAGCGCTTCAGGTCCAAAAGGGCCTTGCCGCTGTACCATTTTCCGGTCTTTGCAATATAAATCGGAACCACATTGTATTTGTCGTGGTCCAGAGCTTCAATTACCTGCGAAGCCGTAACAACAGAAATTTCGTTTTCCACAGAGCGTCCACCAAAAAGGACACCCACAGTAATCTTACTCATATTCAACTATTTGAATGTATCTGGTAAATCATTTTCGTACAAGACCACAGAGCCTGGGGTCAAAACCCCGGAAAGCAGGGACACTGCCTGCTGCAAAGAATCGGCACAGAGCAGTTCGCACTTTCCCCCTGCTCCGGAGGCCCCTTCCATAAGGGCCTTGCGGTTATATCTGTTCACAATTATGAAAACATCGGCCACCCGGGCGGCAGCCGCACCGAAACGCCTGCACTCCTGTTCCTGCACCTCACCCAATTCCACAAAGCCCGGGCTCACCACAATCCTGCGCCCGCCTTCGGGCAGACGCATTTGGGAGAGCACCTGAAGAGCCATCTGCGCACCTTCCGGATTGGAATTGTAGGCATCGTCCAAAACGGTGAAAGAGCCCTTGCGCATAAGGCTGAGCCTGTGCTCCACGGGCTGAATCTTCTGCAGTGCAATGAGGCACCTTTCTGCCGGCACTGCAAGTTCCCGTGCAGCAAGAAGAGCAGCACAGAGATTGAGCACATTGGCCCCTCCAAGCAGAGGAGTGCTGCAATGCATACTTTCCTTCGGGCCTATAAAGTCGAATTCCATACCCTTTGCCGAATAGCTTAGATTGGCGGCACGGGCATCGCAGCGGTGCGCATCTATTCCGTAGGACAAGAGCCTGCAGTGGCTTGGCACGGCCTTGTAGGAAGCTATTCCGTCCGATTCCATATTGATGAGGCCGAGACCGTGGGAAGGAAGTGCTTCGATGAGTTCGAACTTGGTCTTCTGTATGTTTTCGCGGCTGCCGAAAGTTTCCAGATGCATATCTCCAACCGCAGTCACTATACCTATCCGGGGATGGACCAAATCGCAGATTTCCTTGATGTCGCCCCTCTGCTTTGCGCCCATCTCCACTATGAAGACCTGATGGTAAGGCTCAAGCATTTCGTTGATGGTGCGCACAACCCCGAGAGTGGTGTTGAAGTTGCCGGGAGTCATGAGCACATTGTATTTTTCGCTCAGAATGCGGTACAGATAATTTTTTGT
Organism: uncultured Bacteroidales bacterium; assembly: GCA_946055165.1. GTDB lineage: Bacteria > Bacteroidota > Bacteroidia > Bacteroidales > UBA932 > Cryptobacteroides. The sequence continues at coordinate 13,585 of CAMGFA010000003.1, read as the reverse complement.
GCTCGTTTTGCCGTAGCTTCCGGTTATTCCTATTACAATCAGCCCCTTGTGCTCCTGAAGTTTCCTTTTGGCCCTGTTGTAGAAAGAACGGGTGACTGCCTTCTCCATTGGGGAAAGCAGCAGATTCACGAGCAGCAGATAAAAAGGACAGAGCAGGGCAATCGCCAGCACAGCCCAGGGGCTGAGCAAGCCGGCAAGGACATACAGTGCGAGAGCGCTGAAGGCAAGTCTCTGCATACGGGCTGTAAACTTGAACTTTACCTTGGCCTTACGGAAAAGGCGTGGCAGAGGATTGGCTTTGAGCCAGCGCAGAAAACGCTCGGGACGATAGGAGTTCTGCTGAAACATATTCATATAATATGGAAACAGCAGGACAAAAAGCAGCAAAGAGACTGTATATATAATAAGCTTGCTCATTTGAGGAAGGTCAGAATCATTGAAGAAAACAATGCGGGGTCGTCTATGAAGGAAAAATGACTGCCGGACTTTACAAGAATGATTGCGGCATCGGGCAGGAGCTTCTCCATTTTTTTAGCCATCCACAAAGGGGTGGCAGTATCGTTCTCGCCCCAGAAAAGCAGCACAGGGCTTTTGATTTTCGGCAGGCAGGCGCTGAGGTCCTCGTTCACGGTCCGCGAAAGCACGGCTTTCATCCGCTCGGAGGCGCTTTTGTAGTCGGACGATCCGCGTTTTTCGCGCATGGCATTGAAAGCCTTCTCGTTACGAAGCACTTTCAGAAGGAAGAACTTGGCAAGTTTATAGGAATGGACCTTTATGTAGTATTTGAGAGAGCGGCGGGGTTTGAGACCGGCGGCATCGGCCCAAATCATACGGCCCACAGCATTGCGGGAAGCAAAAAGCGCAGCTACTCGCCCGCCGAAGGAATGGCAAATTATCTGCGGCTCCACCACTTTCAAATGCTCGCAAAGGGCTTCGGTCATACGACAGTATTCTTCCACTCCCCAGGTATTCAAAGGCTCTTCCGAAAGGCCGAAACCCGGGAAATCCAGACTAATAACCCTGTGGGACTGAAGCATTTGGGGCAAAAAGCCGTAAAACTCGCTATGGTCGCAGCCCCAGCCGTGAAGCAGCAGCAAATCGCGCCCCTCACCCTGGATTTCGAAGTAAACCTTTATGCCCCCGTAGTCGAAAAACATAAGCCTAATTGAAGAAGTCGGTATCGGCATCCTCGCCAAGGGAATCGTCCCCTTCGAGTTCGATGTCGCCACCGGTGCAGCTGAGGTCTATGGTCATACCCGCAGGAGCCTCGAATACATCGGTTTCGCTGATGTCGAGAGTCGGGTCGGCAAGACACTTTTTCATAAATATTCCCCAGATCGGCAGGGCCATATTGCTTCCGCTTCCCTGAGCCAATTCCTTGAAATGCACCATTCTGTCTTCGCCTCCCACCCAGGCTCCGGCAGTGAGCTTCGGAGTGTAGCCGATAAACCAGCCGTCGGAATTGTCGTTGGTGGTTCCCGTCTTTCCGGCAATCTCGCCCTTGAGCCGGTAGGTGTTGCGCAAACGGCGTCCGGTACCCTGGTCGATTACTCCTTCCATAAGGTTCACCATGAGGTAGGCGGTCTGCTCGCTGATGGCCTCGGTGCGGCGGTTGCCGAAAGTGGCCAGCACATTGCCGTTGCTGTCTTCTATCCTGCTTACGAAAAGAGGTGTGGAATGCACGCCCTGCGACGGGAAGGTGTTGAAGGCGGCAACCATCTCACAGAGAGTAAGATCACACGGCCCTACACAAAGCGAATAGACCTCGTCCAAATGGCTCTTGACGCCCATTTTTCGCATCATGCGGGCCATAGCGGTGGGCCCGAACTGCTTCATAAGATAGGCCGAGATATTGTTGGAGGAGTGTGTGAGCCCCCATTTGAGAGTAACGGTTTTGCCGAGGACATCGGCACGGTCGGTGCTTCGCGGAGTCCAGGTACCGTCGTTCACAACGAAGGTCTGCGGCATATTCACAACCTTGTCGCAAGGAGTCATACCTTCCTGCATGGCAAGGGTGTAGAGGAATGGTTTCACGGTACTTCCCACCTGGCGCTTGCCCTGACGGATGTTGTCGAACTTGAAATACTTGTAGTCCGGGCCGCCCACATAAGCCTTGACCTCGCCAGTAACTGGCTCTATTGCCATAAAAGCGGCACGCAGGAAGGACTTGCAGTATTTGATGGAATCGTCCGGGGTCATTGTGGTGTCGATATAACCCTTTTCGTTCCAGGCAAATACCCTCATTCGGGCAGGCTCGTTGAACTGGGCCATTATCTCTTTTTCGCCCAAGCCCTGCTTTCGGCCGATTCTGTAGCGCTCACTCCAACGGCGGGCCTGATACATGATTTTTTCGTAAACCTGCTCTTCCATCTCGTCCGGGAACGGAGCATTCTCGCGCTGGCGGAGTTCACGTGCAAAGACAGGCTGCAGATTCTTGGAGAGCTGCTCCTGCACAGCCTCTTCCGCATAGCGCTGCATACGGGAATCGAGAGTCACATAAATGCGCAGGCCGTCGCGGTCGAGATTGTATTTCTCGCCATCCGGCTTGAGATTTTTGCTGAGCCAGCCGTAGAGGGCATCTTCACGCCAGCGGATGGTATCGGCGACATATTCGTCTTCAAAGAAATAATCGCTGCGTTTAGGTTTGGAGGCACTCATCTCGCGGCGGATCATATCCCTGAAATAAGGGGCAATGCCGCTGTTGTGGTCCTGAACGCTGAAATGCAGTTCTATAGGGCTTTCCTGAGCTTCTGTCTTCTGTGCCTGGCTGATGAAGCCGGCCTTGTGCATCTGGGAAATCACGAAATCACGCCTGATTTTTGCCTGTTCCGGGTTGATGCTCGGATTGTAGCGGGTAGGCTTGTTCACGGCTCCCACAAGCATTGCAGCTTCCTGGATGTTGAGTTGGGAAGGCTCCTTGGAAAAGAAAGTTTCGCTCGCCGCCTTTATACCATAGGCCCCGCTTCCGAAGAAAATGGAATTGAGGTACATGGCCATAATCTCGTTCTTGGTGTAGTTCCGTTCGAGCTTTACGGCAGTAACCCACTCCTTGAGCTTTATCCACACAATGGAAACATATTTTGCCCCCGGGAAACCGCTCAGCACCTCTTCGCGGGGATAGAGAGTCTTGGCAAGCTGCTGGGTGATGGTACTTCCTCCTCCCTGGGAAGAATCCCTCATAAGAAGGGTCTTGAAGAAAACACGGCCCAGACTTATGAAGTCTATTCCGCTGTGCTTGTAGAAACGGGCATCTTCGGTGGCCACTGCTGCGTGAATCACATTTTCCGAAATATCCTCATAGTCAACGTAGGTGCGGTTTTCTATATGGAAGGTGCTGATTACTTCCCCGTCGGAAGAAATCAACTGGGTGGCAAGGTTGTTGTTCGGGTGCTCAAGCTCCGCGAACGATGGAATCTTGGCAAACTGGATCACAGCCAAAACAAGCCCTATCACTATTACAAAGGGCAAAGCAATTATGAACCAGAACCAAAAGATTAATCTTTTGCGAGTGCGATCTTTCATAATAGGCGCAAAAATACTCATTTTATTTTGATAAATCCTTTATTTCTGTTTTTCTTTGCAGTATGAATTTAGTTATAGTCGAATCTCCGCACAAAGCGGAAACAATACAGAAGTTCCTCGGAAAGGACTACCAGGTGGTTCCTTCGAAGGGGCACATCCGCGATTTGCAGGAAAAAGAATTGGGTGTGGACATTGAAAACGGCTTCAAACCCAACTACGTTGTGCCTGCAGAAAAGAAAAAGACGGTGAGCGAGCTCAAAGCTCTTGCCGCAAAAGCCGATATGGTGTACCTCGCTTCCGATGAGGACCGTGAAGGGGAGGCGATTTCCTGGCATCTGGCCGATACCCTCGGGCTCGACCCCTCCAAGACTAAGCGCATCACCTTTCACGAAATCACCAAGACGGCAATAGACAACGCCCTGCTCCACCCTCGCGGAGTCGATATGAACCTCGTCAACGCCCAGCAGGCCAGGCGCATTCTCGACCGCCTTGTGGGCTACGAGCTTTCCCCGGTGCTCTGGCGCAAGATAAAGCGCGGGCTTTCCGCCGGCAGGGTACAAAGCGTTGCCCTGAGGCTGGTGACCGACCGCGAAAAGGAAATTCTCGCCTTCAAGCCGCAAGCCTACTATAAAGTGGAGGCAAGTTTCGAAGCCGGCCGCCGCAAAGTCAAAGGCAGTCTGGACAAGAAATTCGAGACCACGGACGATGCCCGCAAGTTCCTGCAGGACTGCATCGGAGCAGAATACAGCGTGGCATCGGTGGAGAAAAAAGAGGGAGTGCGGCTTCCGGCAGCCCCTTTCACCACCTCCACCCTGCAGCAGGAGGCCGGCCGCAAACTGCATTTTTCAGTGAGCCTTACGATGAGCATTGCGCAGAGACTGTACGAAAAAGGTCTAATCACCTACATGCGTACCGACTCCACCAACCTCTCGTCTCTGGCCATCAACACGGCCAAAGCCTATATCTGTGAGAATTTCGGAGAACACTACTCCCACCCGCGCCAGTTCAAGACCAAGAGCAAAGGTGCGCAGGAAGCCCACGAAGCCATAAGGCCAACCTACCTCAACCGCCCGGAAATCGAAGGCACTGCCCAGGAGCAGAAACTCTACAAACTCATATTCAACCGCACCCTCGCCAGCCAGATGGCAGAAGCCAAAGTGCTCAACACCAACATTAAAGTTGGCATCAGCACCCGCAGCGAACAGTATGTGCTCCAATCGGCCGAGGTACTTTTCGACGGCTTCCTCCGCCTCTATATCGAAGGCACGGACGATGCCGCCGAGGAAGAGCTCGGACTGCTGCCGAATATGGAAGTGGGCACTAAACTGCAAGCCAAGAGCATCGATGCCCTCTGCCGCTTTACTGCGGCTCCGTTCCGCTTCTCCGAACCTACCCTGGTGAAGAGGCTTGAAGAATTGGGAATCGGCCGCCCTTCCACCTATGCGCCTATCATCAGCACCCTCACCACAGGCAGGGGCTACCTCGTGAAAGGCGACAAAGCCGGAGAGGAAAGGGAAGTGCTCAATCTGCGCCTCAAACAAAACGAGCTGAGCGAAATCCCGACAAAGGAGACCATAGGAGCCGAAAAGGGCAAACTCCTTCCTACCGAAATAGGAATGGTGGTAAGTGACTATCTTGTAGATAATTTCGCAGACATTCTGGACTACGGATTCACAGCTGACGTGGAGAATGACTTCGACCGGATTGCCGAAGGCAAGCTCGACTGGCACAACTGCCTGGGCAGCTTCTACACCCCTTTCCACCAGGAGGTCAGCAGCGCCCTCAACGAGCAGCAGTACCGCAAAGTGGAGAGAGTGATCGGAGTGGACCCGCAGGACGGCCAGAGCGTTGTGGCCCGCCTCGGACAGTACGGCCCTTATGTGCAGAAGGGAGAAGGGGAAAGCCGCCGCATTGCCCGCCTCGAAGCCGGCCAGCTCATAGAAAGCCTCACTCTGGACGATGCCCTCGCGCTCTTCCGTCTGCCGAGGACAGTGGGCCAGTGGAACGGAATGGATGTCATTGCCAACAAGGGACGCTTCGGCCCTTATCTCAAATACGGAAACGACAATGTATCCCTGCCGAAAGGCTGCGACCCTGCAAGCGTGAGCATAGAACAGTGCATTGCAGTGATTGAGGCCGACCTGAAGAAGAAGGCCCAGCCGAAGACCATTGCAGAGTGGGAAGGCATTCAGATAATCAACGGAATGTACGGCCCGTACATCAAGACCCCGGAAGGCAATTTCCGCATTCCGAAAGGGACCGATGCCGGCTCGCTTACAGAACAGGACTGCAAAGCCATCATAGCCTCGGGCAAGCCTACGGGAAGAAAAAGCAAGAAGAAATAATAATTTTAGAATATGGATTACAAGGAATTGGACAGAATCGACAAAATCATTTTGTCGGACCTTATCAATGATGCCAGAAAGCCTTATCTGGAAATTGCCCGCGAATGCGGAGTTTCCGGTGCCGCCATCCACCAGAGAGTGAAAAAACTGGAGAACCTGGGGGTGATTTCCGGTTCCTCCTCCCTTATCAGCCCGGCCTCCCTGGGCTATACCATCTGTGCCTTCATCTTCCTCAACCTCACCGAAAGCAATAAATATCAGGAAGTTATCCATTCTTTGGAAAAGGTGCCGGAAATAGTTGAATGTCACTTCATTACCGGACGCTCATCCATTTTGGTAAAGGTTTATTGCCACGACAATGCCCACCTTATGAACATTGTCATCAACACCATTCAGAAGATTCCTTTCGTGCAGTCGTCGGAGACGATGATTTCTCTCGAAGAAACCATCAAAAGGCAGATTTATATCGACAAGGACTCGCTTTAGACAAGCTTGCAGGCCAGCTCCATGTCTTCGGGAGTTGTGAGCTTGATATTGTATTTCTCCCCCTCCACATAGGCGAGAGGGCATCCCGCTTCACGAGCAACGCTGGCATCGTCCGTGAAAAGGGGCTTGAAAGGCTGCTGATAGGCGGCCTTTATCATTTCCAACGGGAAGCCCTGCGGAGTCTGGGCGGCAAAGCAGAGGCTGCGGTCGGGATCGGGCAGACCGCTCGGCACAAGATTGCCATCCTGCAGGACGAGGGATTTGAGGGTATCGCTCACTGGCACTACCGGAATGGCGCCGAAACCGGCATCGGCCTTCGCTATAACCCTGCGGATGAGGGCAGGGCCAGCAAATGGACGCACACCGTCGTGGATGAGGACGATGCTGCCGTCGGGCACATAGGCAAGGGCATTGCGCACGGAATGGAAGCGGGTGAGGCCGCCCGGAACCAGAATCTGCCTTTCGTCGAAATGCTGCTCATTGCAAATCTGCTTCCAGCTTTCCATGTGCTCCTTCGGAAGGGTAATTACAAGTTGCAGTCCCTCAACGGAATTGAGGAAAGACTCTATCGTGTGCAAAAGCACGGGCTTGCCGCCAAGCGGAAGAAACTGCTTGGGAGTGGAAGCGCCCATTCTGATGCCGCTTCCTCCGGCAAGAAATATCGCGTAAACTTTTTTTGCCATAGCTCGGAATAATTGACAAAAGTAATAACAAATTTGTTTATTTTTGTAAGAACTTTAATACATAAGCAATGGCATTAGGATTTCTTACACAGGAATTGGCTATAGACCTCGGTACGGCCAACACTATAATCTACCAAAACGGACAAATCGTGCTGGACGAGCCCAGCATCGTGGCCGTTGATGTGGCATCGGGCAAATGCCTGGCCATAGGCAACGAAGCCAAGAAGATGCACGAGCGCATCAATCCAAGCATACGCACCATAAGACCGCTCAAAGACGGAGTTATCGCAGACTTCAACGCTGCGGAGATGATGATCAGAGGCTTCATCCGCCAGGTGAGCAAAAAGAAAAGCAGCCTCTTCACCCCGAATCTCAAAGTGGTTATCGGCATCCCTTCGGGAAGTACGGAAGTGGAAATCCGTGCCGTGCGCGACTCCACGGAGCACGCCGGAGGCAGGGATGTATATCTCATTTTCGAACCGATGGCAGCAGCTCTCGGAATCGGGCTTGAAGTCGAAGCCCCGAAGGGAAATATGGTTGTGGACATAGGTGGAGGAACCACTGAAATCGCAGTCATCTCGCTGGGAGGCCTGGTGGAGCAGGACAGCATCAGGGTTGCCGGAGACGTGTTCACCAGCGACATTCAGTACTACCTGCGCCAGCAGCATAACATCAAGGTGGGCGAAGTGACCGCAGAAAAAATCAAATGGGCTGTGGGCGCCGTGCTCACGGAGTTGGACGAGGAACCGGAACCTTATGTGGTAAACGGACCGAACATCATGACTGCCCATCCTGTAGAGGCAACCATCACCTATCAGGAGATTGCGCACTGCCTGGACAAGTCCATTGCAAAAATCGAGACCTCGATTATGCACGTGCTCGAAATGACCCCTCCGGAGCTCTACTCCGACATCATTGAGAACGGCATTTATCTCTCCGGAGGAGGCGCCCTTCTCAGGGGACTGGCCAAACGCCTTTCCGACAAGGTCAACATCAAGTTCATCGTGGCCGAGGACCCGCTCCACGCCGTGGCAAGAGGCACCTGCAAAGCCATCAAGAACACCGACAAATACAAATTCCTCATGCGATAGGCAATGACAAGGAGCCGGAATACGATGAAAGTGATAGGTCTTGCAGCAAGTTTCATTATTTTGGAACTTGCTGCACTCGCTTTACTCAATTCCAGCTCCCAATTGCAGAACATCTGGTTCAACCGGGCGTCCCACCAGCTTATGGGAGCGCTCTGGGGAAGGGCAAGCAACATAGGCAACTATTTCAGGCTCACGAAGATAAACGACAGTCTGGCCCGCGAAAACGCCCGGCTGGGCGAGGAACTGATGCGGCTCAAGGCCGACAATGCCGCCGCCGAATTCAACAGCCAGCAGGCCAAAGTGGTAAAATTCAGCAACAACTCCCAGCGCAACTACATTGTCCTTGACAAAGGCAGCATCCACGGGATAAAGCCCTCTAGCGGAATTGTCAGCGAAAAAGGGGTTGTGGGAATTGTCGATGCCGTGAGCGGGCACTATTCCTACGGCCGCACCCTTATGAACACTGGCATAAGCGTGAGCGCAAGGCTTGGGCGCGAGGGGCTTGTGGGATCGCTCAACTGGGACGGGAAAAGCAGCCGCAGCGCGGTGCTGCACGGCATTCCGCTTTATTTCAAAGTGGAGCCAAAAGACACGGTGTGGACCAGCGGCTATTCCAACATCTTCCCTTCCGGAATTGCCCTTGGGCTCGTGAGCGGAACTTCCACACAGAACGGGGCTACACAGGACATCAGCGTGGACCTGTTTCAGGATTTTGCCGCACTCAAATACGTGACGGTGCTTCACAACCCGCAAAGTGAAGAAATAAAGGCTCTTGAGGAGCAGGGAGGTTTGCAATGAAAAAATCGCAGATTTTCATTTGTATTCTGGTTCTGTGCCTTGTCCAGATGCTCCTGAACAACTTTCTGAACATCAGCTTTCTGCTCAGCCTGAGTCTCTTGCCTTTGGCAATTCTCTGCCTGCCGAGGGACTTCCCCGGCATAGCCGCCCTGATTGTTGCCTTTGCCGCAGGCCTGCTCTGCGATTTTGCATCGACCGGGAATCTGGGTCTTGAGAGCTGCGCACTGCTGCCCCTGGCCCTGCTGCGCAGTCCGCTGCTGAGCTTCTTTGGCACAGAAGAGGGCCCCGGAAGCAAAGAAGGCTGCCCTCTTTCGGGAATGAGCAGCGGCAGAGTCTTTCTGCTGCTTCTGGCAGGCTGCCTGATTTTCTATGCCGTGTTCGTGTGGGTCGATGCAGCCGGCACCCGCAGCTTTGCTTTCAACCTGCTGCGTTTCGGCCTTTCCGGCCTTGCGAGCGCAGTTCTCTGCTTTATCTGCCATCTGGTGCTTTTCAGGGAGCATTGATATGGACAGGGCGCGTTATACCAAGATTCTCATCGGACTGGGGGTTTTCGCCTTCATACTCATTGCGCGTCTTTTCTACATCCAGATTATCAACGACCGATACAAAACCGACGCCCTGAACAACTCCATCGTTTACGAGACCATCTACCCGCCCCGGGGCCTGATTTACGATAGGGACTCGAGCATTTTGGTAGGCAACCGCTCCTGCTACGACATTTTAGTGTGCCCCCGGGAAATCCGCAATCTCGACACCCTCACACTCTGCGAAGTGCTGGGAATAGAACGGGCTTTCCTTGAAGAAAAACTGGACTACTACCGCAAATACCGCAGCAAGATAGGCTTCAAGACCCTGCCTTTCCTCAAGAATGTGGACGAGCAGACTTATATGCGTTTCTGTGAGGTGCAGTACCGTTTTCCGGGCTGGCACAGCCAGGTGCGCACCACCCGCAACTACCCCTTCAATGCCGGCGGCAACCTTTTGGGCTATGTGAGCGAGGTCAATGCCGACGACCTTGCCCGCAATCCCGAATACCGGAGCGGGGACTATATCGGCCGAACCGGGCTCGAAGCCGTGAGGGACAAGCAGCTGCGCGGCGAAAAAGGCTACCATATCTACCTTCGCGACTCCCGCAACCGGGTTCTCACCTCCTACAACGAGGGGCGCGATGACAAACTCGCCCGCCCGGGAAAGGACATAGTGAGCACCATCGATGCCGACTTGCAGCAGTACGGCCAGGAGCTGATGCGCAACAAGAAAGGCAGTGTGATTGCCATCGAGCCCAAGACCGGAGAAATTCTCAGCCTCGTCACCAGTCCGGGAATAGATGTGGATATTCTGGCCGATATGGGCGGCAACTACGATGCTCTTTCGAAAGACCCGAACAAGCCTATGTTCAACCGCGCCGTTCAGGCATCGTACCCGCCGGGATCGGTCTTTAAACTGGTGAACGGCCTCATAGGCCTGGAAGAAGGGGTGCTCAGCCCGCAACAATGCTACCCCTGCCAGAGAGGCTACTACTATACTCCGACCAAAAAACTCGGCTGCCACAAGCACCCCTCTCCGATAGATTTCCGCGAAGCGGTGATGATGTCGTGCAACAGCTATTTCTGCTATGTGTTCAAGAATCTGCTCGAAAACCCCAGATATGCTTCCTGCGCCGATGCTTTCGATGCCTGGGAGCTGTATGTGCGCAGTTTCGGCTTTGGCAGTCCGGTGGGTTGCGAGATCCCAAACGAACTTGGAGGAAACATCCCGAACAGCTCCTATTACGACAGGATTTACGGCAAGGGGCACTGGAAATACTCTTCCGTGATTTCTCTTGCCATCGGGCAGGGCGAACTGGGTGTGACTCCGCTTCAGATTGCCAACCTGAGCGCCACCATAGCCAACCGGGGCTGGTATATCAGTCCGCATCTGATCAAGGACAGTCCCGCGCAGTTCCATAGGACACTGGTCGATTCCAGCCGCTTCGAGCCGCTGATAGACGGAATGTACAGGGCCGTCCACTCATCGGCCGAAGAGGGAGGAACAGCACGCCTTGCCGCAGTTAAGGGGCTGGACATCTGCGGAAAAACCGGAACGGCAGAGAATCCGCACGGGGAAGACCATTCGGTTTTCATCTGCTTTGCTCCGCGCGAAGACCCGCAGATTGCTGTGGCCGTGTATGTGGAAAATGCCGGATTCGGAGCAAGCTGGGCCTGCCCTATTGCTTCTCTTATGGTAGAAAAATACCTCCGGGGTGAAATCTCAAAAGAAAGGCACTGGCTCGAGACTTATGTGCGCGATGCCGATTTGATGGACGTGAAGAAAAAGGAGAAAAATGCTCAATAGCTCAAAAAGAAGTCTTTGGCAGACAATTGAATGGAGGTGTCTGCTCTGCTACCTGCTGCTGGTTGTGGTGGGCTGGCTGAGCATCTATTCGGCCGGGCACAGCAGCGAATCGGTTCAGTCGCTGCTGGATTTGGGTTCAAGAGCCGGAAAGCAGCTGTTGTGGATCGGAATCTCTCTTGTGGCGGGTTTGTTCATCCTGTTTGTAATAAAGCCCCATGTCTGGGAAGTGCTGAGCACGCCTTTCTACCTGCTGGTGCTCTGCCTTTTGATTGGAACCATTGTGTTCGGCACCACCATCAACGGCTCCAAATCCTGGTTCCGACTCGGCCCCATAAGTTTTCAGCCTTGTGAAATATCAAAAATCAGCACATCCCTGCTGCTGGCGCACTGTCTGCGGGCCCAGAACTTCAAATTGAGCAAAATGCGAGACCTCCTTACCGTGCTTTTGGTACTAGGCCTGCCTATGCTCTGCATTTTAGCCGAAAGCGAAACGGGCTCGATGCTGGTTTATCTGGGCTATGTCTTTGTCTTGTACAGAGAAGGGCTGTCGGGTTGGTGGCTGGCCTTGCTGCTGCTTGTCATTGTGCTCTTTGTCACTGCCATCCGCTTCCCTTTATGGCTGGCATTCACCGTTCTGGCACTTGTTGTGCTCTGCTATTACCTTCTGAACCGCAGGCACGTAACCCAAAGCCTGAGGGCAAAAAGAGAGTTGAGGCTTATGTCGGCCCTTGTTGCCCTGATAGGAAGCGTACTCATTCTCTGTACCGATTTTGCCTTCGAAAAAGTGCTCAAGCCTCATCAGCGCCTGAGGATTGAGGTTCTTCTGGGAATGAAGGAAGACCCTATGGGAGCAGGATATAATGTGAACCAGTCGCTCATTGCCATAGGCTCAGGAGGATTCAGCGGCAAAGGCTTTCTGCAGGGTACGCAGACAGCATACGGCTTTGTGCCCGAACAAAGTACAGACTTTATCTTCTGCACCATAGGAGAAGAATTCGGCTTTTTGGGCTGCAGTGCCCTCATTCTGCTTTTTGTGTTCTTCATCGGAAGAATAATCACTGTTGCGGAACATTGCCGCGAACCTTTCACAAGAATTTACGGCTACTGCATTGCTGCCTGCTTCTTTATGCATCTGTTCATAAATATCGGTATGACCATAGGCCTTATGCCTGTAATAGGCATTCCGCTGCCGTTCATCAGCTATGGCGGTTCGTCAATGCTGTCGTTCACTGTGATGCTCTTCATTTTTCTTGCTCTTGTGAAGCAGGAGAAGCAGTATTTCTAAAGAATGGGAGCTGTTCTTGCATAAGCGCCAAATAATTCGTACTTTTGTCCACTTGCCTTGGTGGTGGAATGGTAGACACGAGGGACTTAGAAGCGCTCTTTGAAATAATTATTTGTAAAACACAAAAGTAAATATTAACTTTCGTGTATGACAAAAGCAAAGTATTCAATACAAGATGTAAAGCACGCAGTTGAATCCAATGTTTCAATAGCAGGTGTTCTTAGAGCTTTGGATTTAAAACCGATTGGCGGGAATTATCGGACAATTAAAAGACTTATTGAGAAATACGGTATTGACACTTCACATTTCACAGGACAAGGTTGGAATGTTGGGCTGAAATTCCGGCCTAACAGAAAAATCACTGATGAATTAATCTTTGTAAAAGATTCTCATTACAAATGCTCCTGGCGTCTTCGTGAAAGGTACAAAAAGGCAACAGGAATCAATTGTTGTGAACGTTGTGGAATATCTGATTGGATGGGACAGCCCCTATCCTTTGAAATTCATCACAAAAACGGTGATAACACAGATAATCGACTTGGTAATCTTGTTTTGCTTTGCCCTAATTGCCATTGTCAAACAGATAATTATAGAGGTAGAGCTAGATTGAGTGCACGTTCCGAAAGGAGCGATGTAGAATGTCGTAAATTCAAGGAAGCCTTAACTGGTAATGCAGATGGTAATCTTGAGCCAAGCCTTTGGAAAAAGGAAGGTGCAGAGACTAGACACGACACACCTAAAGAGCAATCTATGGTGAAGGAATAGTCCAGACTACAAACGGCGCAGCCGGTGACGAAAGTCATAGCAGTAAGAAAATCCCTTGGCCCGAAGGGGCTGTACGGGTTCGAGTCCCGTCCGAGGCACAAAAAAGACTTTGTAAGTTGATAATTTATCAATCACTTGCAAAGTCTTTCTTTTTTTCAAGTGCCCATTCAAGTCTTGCGGGTCAGCCAGGCTCGTGGCTTTCGCTAAAACGAAGTAATTTGAGTCAAAATAGCAAAAAAAGGCCCTAATTTCGCTAAAATGAAGTATTTTCAGTCA
>CAMGFA010000002.1 GCA_946055165.1 uncultured Bacteroidales bacterium | reverse complement strand
CAATACGGTCGCGCAGGTCTGCTACAGACATTTCGCGTGCTTCTGATGCTTTCATTGTTTTCTCCGTGGTTTACTGTTCAACATAATCCCTACGAACAACGAACTTGGTAGCTACAGGGAGCTTGTTCGCTGCAAGTCTCATAGCCTCTTTGGCAACGGCGAGGGAAACGCCCTCAGCCTCGAAGAGGATGCGGCCCGGGGTGATAGGAGCTACGAATCCGTAAGGATCGCCTTTACCTTTACCCATACGGGTATCGAGAGGTTTCTTGGTGACAGGCTTAACAGGGAAAACCCTAATCCATACCTGGCCCTCACGGTTCATATAACGTGACATAGCCTGGCGGGCAGCCTCGATCTGCTGCGCTGTCAGCCAACAATTTTCAAGGGTCTTGATACCGAAGGAGCCGAATGCAAGCTGGTTGCCTCTCTGGGCCATACCTTTCATACGGTTCTTCTGTTCCCTTCTGAATTTGGTTCTTTTCGGTTGTAACATTTCTATATTACTTTTAAAATTTGTTTCTACGTTTGGGGACACTTCTTCCCCGAAAAGGGCTGCAAAATTAAGATATTTTTTTGAATATGCAAAATATTTTTACAAATTTTCGACACAAAATTTGAAACTTAATTTATTGATTTCATAGGCACTTACAAACAGGGAGCAAAAAAAGTTTGAGCGATTTTCGACACGGCCTTAGGAGATTTCCGGCATTCCGCAGACAGTGACACCATTGAAAGCGGGCTTGAGGGTCTTGCCGAAAGAGACCTCGTCTCCTGAGGAAGGAAGGGGCCCACAAGCGAAGCGAAGTGGGAAGGAGTCTCTGAAGGCAAGGACCCTCAAGAGCGCGCATCGCCTGAAAGCCATGAGCCTGGACGACTAGCAGAGCAATGGACGCAAAGCGGCCATCCGCGAGCGCAGCTTGGACAAAAAAAGTAAGCGTCTTTGTGATGATTTATCCGTTGCACAAAGAGAGTTGAATGGGGTGACGTGCTTCGAGCAATACATCGCACAGCAAAGCTATTCTGCGTGCGTGAGAGGCACATCCCTGTGCTCATCGGCAGAAGACTTCCCGGGAGCATATATTTATAGGTGTAAATTTGCCCAATATTTATTATCTTTGCGTGCGCTTGAAAAAGAGCTTTTTCAGCAGTTCGTACAATGTCAGAATATCACAATCCGGTTCTTCTGGACGAGAGCATCAGCGCTCTTGTGGAAAGTCCCGACGGGACTTATGCCGACGCCACTTTCGGCGGAGGCGGACATTCGCGTGAACTGCTTTCGAGGCTGAGTCCGAAAGGGCGGCTGATTGCCTTCGACCGGGACAGCGACGCTGCTTCCCAGGCTCCGGACGATCCGCGCCTGCGGCTCATCCACAACAACTTCCGCTTCATCCACAACTACAGCCTGCTCTACGCCCCTGAGGGCTTCGACGGCATCCTGGCCGACCTGGGGGTATCGTCCCACCAGTTCGACACAGCCGAAAGAGGCTTCTCTTTCCGTTACGATGCGCCGCTGGACATGCGCATGAACATTCAGGCAAAGCAAACTGCTGCCGATGTGCTCAACAACTACGGGCAGCAGGAGCTGGAAAGAATCTTCCGCCTGTACGGAGAGCTGGAAAACGCCTCCAAGGTGACAAAACTCATACTCCAGGCAAGGGAGAAAAAGCCGCTGGAGACCACCGGTGAGCTATACGAAGCTCTGAAACCCGTACTGCCGGCCTTCGCCGAGCACAAATTCCTCGCAAAACTCTATCAGGCAATAAGGATAGAAGTGAATCAGGAAATGCGTTCCCTGGAAAAATTCCTGCAGGGAGCAGTAAAAGCCCTCAAACCCGGCGGCAAAATAGCGATAATCACCTATCATTCCCTGGAAGACAGGATGGTCAAGAACTTCTTCAAGGCCGGAAACATTTCAGGGGAGGTGGAAAAGGACAGCTTCGGCAGGCAGCTCGCCCCTCTACGGGCAGTGAACAGGAAGCCGCTGCTTCCGTCGGAAGAAGAAATCTCACAAAACACCCGGGCAAGGAGCGCCAAGCTGAGGGTAGCTGTAAAGGAGGCATAGGCTATGGGAAAATTCAAAAACATCCTTGTGCGTACCATCAGCGACATAAGTCACGGAGAATTCCTTCTGCGCCTCAACATCGGGCGCTATTTCATACATATCCTCTATCTCATTGTTGTATTTACCTTAACCATCTGGATAAGCCTGATGATAGACACCACGATGACTGAAGTAGAAAAGAACAAGGCGATTATCCGCGAACAGGAGATAGAAATGTCGGTTCTCGAGTTCAAGCTCGCCGAAATGGAGAGCAGAATTGTAGTGGAGCAGAAACTCGACGATATGGGATCCAAACTCAAACAGCCTTCCAAACCTGCCAAACGACTGAAGTAAAATGAGCAAGAAACAGACCGGAGACAGGTTGGGCAAATCCTTATACCTGTTCTATTACATACTGCTGCTGGCAAGCATATTTTTCTGCCTCAGAATTCTTTACATCCAGTTCATCTGGAAAGGAGACCCTGAGGTGGACAAGGCTTTGAGCCAAAACGTGAAGCCAATGACCATCCCGCAGCAGAGAGGCCGGATTCTCGCCTGCGACGGCCGTCCTCTGGCCTTGAGCTATCCCCTTTACAACATTGCGATGGACTGTACCGCCAAGAAAAAGGGCAAAAAATACGAAAAGGCTTCACCGAAACAGCGCGACAGCATAGACAACAAATGGAAAGCCGATGCCAGAATCCTCGCACAGGGTCTGGAGGAAGCCTATTTTCCCGACGGCAAAAGTGCAGATTACTACTACCGTAAAATGCTCAAGGGCTTTGACGAGAAAAAACAGTACATACAGTTCGGAAAGCCTTTGGAAAGAGAGAAATATCTGAAACTTCTCGAGTACCCCCTCATCCGCGAAGGCCGATTCAAAGGCGGTGTATGGGGAGAGGAGATTCCTACCCGCAAATACCCTTATTACCCTGCTGCCCAGCAGACCATAGGCTGGGTCAGAGAAAAGGACGAAGGGTGGTCCTACAGAGGAATAGAAGGCAAATACGATTATATCCTCCATGGGGAGGAAGGCCATTTCTACACAAAGGAGACAGACTACGGCTACATGCGCGACTACGACAGTCTCTATGTCGATGCCATTGACGGGAAAGATGTGCGCACCACTATCAACATTGATTACCAAAACATTGTTGACAAGGCACTCCGCAAGGCTCTGGAAGCCGACGACAATCTGGAGGCCGGCTGCTGCGTCCTTATGGAGGTGAAGACCGGAAAAGTGAGGGCCATTGCAAACATGAGCCGCAACGCAAAAGGCCAGGTGGGCGAATTTGAAAATGTGGCCGTGACAAGAATTGGAGAACCCGGATCGGTCTTCAAGATTACCACCCTTATGACCACCATCGAAGACGGGATTGTTACATCCATAGACCAGACCATCCCGGGCAACCACGGAAAGCTCCCGGGCTACGAAAACCAGATCGACAAGCACATCCTGGATTACGAGAAGAAATACCATAGCGAGCAGATTCCAATCCGCTACTGCGTCCAGGTCTCCAGCAACTACGGCTTTCGCTATCTGGCCTTGGAGAACTATTCCGACCACCCGGCAGATTTTGTGGACAAGCTCTACCAGTACCAGCTGGGCACCAGCTTCGAATTCGATACAGCCGAAAAGATTACCACGCCCAGCATCAAGCACCCCAACGACAGCGACTGGAGCATAAGAGACCTGGGACAGCTGGCGATGGGCTATGCCGCCAACGTTACGGCAATGCATCTAACCATGTTCTACAACGCCATTGCAAACGGGGGAAAAATGATGAAACCCTATCTGGTGGAGTCGATAGAATCGGACGGAAAAGTGGAGAAGACCTTCTCGCCAAGCGTACAGAGCCAGAGCATCTGCGCCCCTAAAACGGCTGCAATGATTACCGAGGCTATGGCCAGCGTCACCGAAGACGGGGGCACAGGCTGGCGCCTGAAGAAGGCCCCCTGCAAAGTGGTGGGCAAGACCGGAACGGCGAACATCTGGCAGAACGATGTAAAGGGCTACAAGGATCCGCAGGGCCGCCGTAAACAGCTGAGCAGTTTTGCAGGCTTTTTCCCGATGGAAGACCCTCAATACACAATTGTTTGCAGCACATATACTTACAATACGATGAAGGACTACTTTGGAGGTGTTATTCCTACCCAGGTAGTGCTCGAGACCATAAAAGGAATATACAATATCGACCCATACTGGAATGAAAGTTTCTGAACTCATACAGGATTTTGAAGCCTCTCTTCTGCGGGGGAATGCGGATGCCGAAGTGCAGGGAATCTGCTGCGACAGCCGCAAGCTCCGTCCGGGAGAGCTTTTCATAGCACTCAAGGGCTGCAAGGCCGATGGAGGCAGCTTCGTGGATGCCGCCTTCGAAAAGGGAGCCGTTGCCGCCGTGAGTGCAAGCAGGCTGGGACTCGCACAGATTGCCGACCGCTTCTTCGGGCATCCGTCGGGAGAAATCACCCTGGTGGGAATTACCGGGACCAACGGCAAAACCACCACAGTGACTCTGCTGTACAAGCTGTTCAGCGGGCTCGGCTTCAAGTGCGGACTGCTCTCCACCATTGCCAACTACGTGGCAGACTGCAAATTGGAAGCAGTGAACACCACATCGGACCCTATCACCACCAACTCCCTGCTGCGCAGAATGGCCGATGAAGGCTGCCGATTCTGCTTTATGGAAGTGAGTTCCATCGGAATGGAGCAGGACAGGGTAAGCTGCCTGGATTTCGATATGGGAATCTTCTCCAACCTCACCCACGACCATCTGGACTACCACGGCACTTTTGCCGAATACCTGCGCTGCAAAAAGCTCTTTTTCGACCGTCTGGGCAAAAACGCGACAGCTCTCGTGAACATAGACGACCGCAACGGCAAAGTGATGGTACAGAACTGCGTCGCGAGGGTGGTGGAATATTCCTGCCGCTCCGCAGCCGACCACTGCTGCCGCATTATGGAACAGAGCATGGAAGGAATGCTGCTCAAAATTGACGGAACCGAAGTCTGGACCCGCCTCATCGGAGCGCACAACGCCTACAATCTGCTGGCAATCTATTCCTGCGCCGTGGAACTGGGCTTCGACAAGGAGGATGTACTCCTGCAACTCAGCAGCCTGGAAAGCGCGAAAGGCAGGCTGGAGACCATTCACGGCCCTTCGGGCAAAAGTGTGGTAATAGACTATGCCCACACGCCCGATGCGCTCGAAAACGTGCTTTCAACCCTCAAGGAAGTGTGCCCGGGCAAGGAACTTGTGTGCCTCTTCGGCTGCGGTGGAGACAGGGACAGCAGCAAAAGGCCGGAGATGGGTGCAGTTGCCGAAAAATATGCCGACAGGATTGTCCTCACTGCCGACAACTCCCGCAGCGAAAGCACGGAAGAGATAATGGCCCAGATACGTGAAGGGATGAGCCCTGCGGGAAGAGGCAGAACCCTGAGCATAGCATCCCGCGAGGAAGCAATCAGGACAGCACTTATGCTGGCGGGAAAAGGCGCCTGCATATTGCTGGCCGGGAAAGGGCACGAGGATTATCAAATTATAGGAAATGAAAAACTCCACTTCGACGAAAGGGAGATTGTAGAGAAAGTATTTAAAGAATTATGCTGAATTATCTGTTTGAGCTGCTGAAGAGCGACTTCCCCGGGAAAGGCCTTATGAACTACCTTTCCTTCAGGGCTATGCTGGCCTGCGGAATTGCCATTCTCGTAGCCATAATCTTCGGAAAGAAAATGATTGCCTATCTGCAGCGCAAGCAGATAGGTGAAACCATAAGGGACCTGGGTCTGGAAGGCCAGCTGAGCAAAAAGGGCACTCCGACAATGGGAGGAATCATTATCATCATCTCCCTGCTTTCGGCAGTGCTGCTGGTCTGCGACCTGAGAAACATCTATGTGCAGCTGCTCATCCTCACCACACTCTGGTGCGGGGCTCTGGGCTTTGCCGATGATTACATAAAAGTTTTCAAAAAGAACAAGGCGGGACTTAGCGAAGGCAAGAAAATTGCCGGCCAGTTTGCCCTCGGCCTCATTATAGCAGCCACTGTCTGCTTCTCTCCAAAAATTGTTGTACGAGTTGAAAGCCAAGTAATTGACGAAGAGTCCAAAGAAGTGGTGCAGATAAAGGAAAACGTGGTCAAGACCACTACCACCACCATCCCTTTTGTGAAAGACCATGAGTTCGACTACAAAAGCATCTCCCCTTTCAAAGGAACTTTTGGCTGGTACTGCAAGTGGGCCATCTATGCCCTGATGATAATATTTGTGATTATGGCCTGCTCCAACGGTGCCAACCTCACCGACGGTCTTGACGGCCTGAGTGCCGGCACATCGGCCATTGTGGGAGTGGTACTAGGCATTCTGGCCTGGCTCGGAGGCAATGCCATCAACGCCAATTACCTGAATATCATGTACATCCCGGGCTCGGGAGAAGTAGCCGTATTCATTGCCGCCTTCGTGGGGGCCCTTGGTGGCTTCCTCTGGTACAACACCTACCCTGCCCAGGTATTTATGGGCGATACGGGCAGCCTTACCATCGGAGGAATAATCGGAGTGAGCGCCGTGCTCATCAGAAAGGAACTTCTGCTCCCCATACTCTGCGGAGTATTCCTTGTAGAAAGCCTTTCGGTCATTCTGCAGCGTGGCTATTTCAAATTTACAAAACGCAGAACGGGGCAGGGAAAGAGACTGTTCCTTATGGCCCCCATCCACCACCATTTCCAGAAGCAGGGCATGCCCGAGGCCAGGGTGGTCAGCCGCTTCTGGTTGGTCGGAATATTGCTGGCAGTAAGTACCCTGGCACTTTTGAAGATAAGATAGTATGTCTAGAATAGTTGTATTGGGTGGAGCCGAAAGCGGTGTAGGTGCCGCCATTCTGGCAAAAGTAAAAGGCTTCGATGTCTTCCTTTCAGACAATGGCAAAATCAAGGACCATTACAGGGAACTGCTCGACAAATGGCAGGTCCCTTATGAAGAAGGAGGGCACAGCGAAGAGAAAATTCTCAACGCAAGCGAAGTTGTAAAAAGTCCGGGAATACCCGCAGCTGCCCCCATTGTGGAAAAACTCACGCAGCACAACATCCACATCATCTCCGAAATCGAGTTCGCAGCCCGTTACGACACGGCCAAGAAAATCTGCATCACAGGCTCGAACGGTAAAACTACAACGACTTCGCTAATCTACTACCTGCTCAAACAGGCCGGACTGAACGTGGGCCTGGGAGGGAACATCGGAAAGAGCTACGCCCTTCAGGTGGCTACGGAAAAGCACGACTATTATGTTCTGGAAATCAGCAGCTTCCAGCTCGACGGCTGTTATGATTTCCGCCCGGACATAGCAATAATCACAAACATCACCCCCGACCATCTGGACCGCTACGACTACAAGCTCGAGAATTATGTGAAGTCAAAGTTCCGCATCACCCGCAATCTGAGAGAGGAGGACTGCTTCATTTTCGACTCCGACGACCAGATTACCATAGGCCATCTGAGCCAGATTCTGGTACGGGCCAAGATGCTGCCTTACACCCAGCACAACAGCGTGGGCGAGGGAGCATTCCTGCAGGACGACAGAATCGTCCTCAAATACAAAGAGGACGAGACTGAAATCTACCTCAAGGAGCTGGCTCTGGGCGGCCGGCACAATGTTTACAACTCCATGGCTGCCGCCCTCGCTGCAAAGGCGGCCGGCATAAGCAACGAGCAGATAAGGAGCTCCCTTGCATCGTTCCAGGCCATAGAGCACCGTCTGGAACCGGTACTGAGCATTAAAGATGTGCTGTATATCAACGACTCCAAAGCCACCAACGTGGATTCGGCCTGGTACGCTCTCGACTGCCAGACCCGTCCTGTGGTGTGGATTGCCGGAGGCAAAGACAAGGGCAACGACTACAGCGTGCTCACAGAGCTGGTCCGCGAAAAGGTGAAGGCGATTGTATGCCTGGGCCTGGACAACCACAAGCTCCACGAGGCTTTCGAAGGCATTGTAGGCAAGGAGAATATGGCCGATACCCTCTCGGCCGACGAAGCGGTGAAGGCTGCTGCGGGCTTTGCACAGGCCGGTGATGTGGTGCTGCTCAGCCCATGCTGCGCCAGCTTCGACCTCTTCACCTCCTACGAGGACCGCGGGGACAAATTCAAAAAGGCGGTACGCAATCTTTAAGGACAATGAGCAAGAACAAGACAGGCAAACTCTGGAATTTTCTGGACCATCTGGCAGGAGACAAGGTGGTATGGCTCATCCTGCTTCTGCTGATGATGTTCTCCATACTCTTCATCTTTTCCTCTTCCTCGAGGCTGATTTCCAGCACAACCTCGCGTCTGGACATCATGAAGGACCATCTCAAAATTGTGGCACTGGGACTGGCTTTTGTAATTATCCTGTACCAGATAAAAAATATTGAGTTCTTCCGCAAAGTTTCTTTTTTAGGTCTGCCTCTGTCCCTTCTGCTCCTGCTCATCCTGTACATCTTCCACGGCACAGAATTGTGTCCGGAAGTCAACGGGGCCGTGCGTTTTATCGAAATACACGGGCTGCAGATTCACGTGCTGGAGATTGTGAAAGTTGCGATGATAATGTACATCGCAGCCGTAATCGATGCTTTTGAAAACAACAAAATTGCACCCCTCTTCGAAAAAATCAGCCAGAAGGAGCACTTCGAATGGCTGTCGAAGCTGTGGGCCCAGAAAATTATCATAATCTACATCCCTTTCATTCTGGTCATTCTGTTGTGTATCAAAGCTTCCATTACTGCGTCCATCTTCATCAGCGCCATTCTGGCCGTTACAATAGCAGTGGGCACAAAAGACGTGAAAGTCCTGCTTGTCATGGCTGCCATAATGGGAGTGATTGTAGGGGGTCTGTATGCATCGTACACACACTCTATCAACAATGGGGAAAAACCTCACAAACTTGCTTCCCGAATTGGCACAGGCGTAAACAGGGTTTTTTCTCCGAACTACTACAAAATCTACAAGGAAAGCACGGACAAAAGGAAAAAGAACGAGGCTCTCGACAAACTGCGCCAGCCTTACAGCGCACGGCTTGCAATCAAGCAGGGAGTTATTCCAAAAGGGCCGGGACAGAGCACCCAGCGCTATGTGGTTCCCGACATGAGCGAAGACTATATGTTCAGTTTCATCATTGAGGAGTACGGCATATTGGGAGGCCTGCTGATTATGATCCTGTATGTTTCGCTTGCAGCACGGGGTGTGCTTATAATCAAGAACTGCGGCAACAATATCTTTGCAAAATGCGCAGTGTTTGGGCTTGTGCTCCTGATATCGGGGCAGGCCTTCATACACATATTGGTAAATATGGACTTCGGACTGCTCACGGGCCAGACCCTGCCGCTGCTGAGCCACGGCTCATTTGCCTTCCTGTGCTTCAGCATTGCCTTCGGCATAATCCTGTCCATAAGCAGAATATCGAACAAGAGAATAGAACGTCAGGCCAAAATGCTCGCAATGGAGAACGCCGACCCCGTAAAGAGCTCACTTGACAGCCTGGACCAGATGGAATCGGCACTTGAGGAAAACGAATATGAAGACATACCGCAAACTGAAGGTGATTATTAGCGGAGGAGGCACCGGAGGACACATTTTCCCCGCCGTTTCCATTGCCGGAAAATTCAAGGAACTCAATCCGGAGAGCGAAATCCTCTTCGTTGGAGCCAAGGGCAAGATGGAAATGGAAAAGGTGCCCAAAGCCGGCTTTGAAATCATAGGCCTGCCGATAAGCGGCATTCAGCGCAAGCTCAGCCCGAAAAACCTGCTGAGCAACCTCTGCGTGCCATTCAAGGTGCTTTACAGCAGA
The DNA here is from genome assembly GCA_946055165.1 of uncultured Bacteroidales bacterium. Classification (GTDB taxonomy): domain Bacteria; phylum Bacteroidota; class Bacteroidia; order Bacteroidales; family UBA932; genus Cryptobacteroides. The sequence goes on along the minus strand of CAMGFA010000002.1, from coordinate 87,764 downwards.
GCCAAAGCCAAGAAAATCATAAGGCAGTTCCGGCCCGACATAGCCATAGGCGTGGGCGGTTTTGCAAGCGCTCCCCTGCTCAGCGCCGCAGTTAAACTTCACGTTCCCTGCCTCATCCAGGAGCAGAACGGTTTTGCAGGGCTCACCAACAAAATGCTGGGGAAGGACGTGGACCGCATCTGCGTAGCCTACGAAGGAATGGAGAAATTCTTCCCGAAGGAGAAAATCGTGCTCAGCGGAAACCCAATACGCTCCTGCATCGTCCCGGCAACGCCGGAAATGAAAGCGGCCGCCATAAAGCACTTCGGCCTCGATTCCGAGAAGAAAACCGTACTCGTTGTGGGCGGAAGCCTGGGCTGCGGCACTCTCAACCGCTGTGTCACCGACTGGATTGAAAAAGGCTGCCCTCAGGGTGAAGATGTCCAGCTGCTCTGGCAGTGCGGCAAATACTACGAGCCGCAGATGAAGGCATTTCTCGAGGCGCACCCGAAGGAAAACATCCACTGCAGCGCCTTCATCGACAGAATGGAACTGGCCTATTCCGCTGCCGACATAGTGCTCTCCCGCTCGGGGGCAAGCTCCATTTCGGAAATCTGCGTGGCAGGAAAAGCCTGCATCTTCGTCCCTTCCCCGAATGTGGCCGAAGACCACCAGACCCACAATGCCATGGCATTGGTAAACAGGGATGCGGCTCTTATGGTGAAAGATGCCGATGCTCCCGCACAGCTCTTCGGCAAGGCTATGGAGCTGCTCAGGCAGCCGGAGCTGATTGCCCGTCTGGAAGCCAACGCCTCCAGGATGGGAATTGGGGACGCGGCCCTCAGAATTGTGGACGAAGCTTATAAAGTAATTGACAATGAATAAGATATATTTTCTCGGAATAGGCGGAATAGGGATGAGTGCCATTGCCCGCTACTACAACTTCAAAGGACTGGAGGTGAGCGGCTACGACCGCACGCCGAGCCCTCTGACCGCCGAACTGGAAAAGGAAGGCATAGCCATCCACTACGAAGACAGGCCCGACCTTGTGCCTGATGAGGTGGAAAACTGCCTTGTGATTTACACTCCCGCCATACCGGAAGACCTGAAAGAAATGCAGTTTGTGAAAGCCAAAGGCTACAGGCTCGTAAAAAGGGCCGCGATGCTGGGCGAACTCAGCCGGGGCAAGGAATGCCTCGCAGTTGCCGGGACCCACGGCAAAACCAGCACCTCCACCCTCTGCGCCCATATTTTAGAGCAGTCCGGCGAAGGCTGCACCGCATTTCTGGGCGGAATCTCCCTCAACTACGAAAGCAATCTGCTGCTCAGCCACAACAATGTGATTGTTGCCGAGGCCGATGAATTCGACCGTTCCTTCCTCCAGCTGCGCCCGGACTACGCCGCCATCACGGCAATGGATGCGGACCATCTGGACATCTACGGCAAGCTGGAATGCATGCAGCAGGCCTACCGCGAATTCGCCGCACAGGTGAAAAAAGGAATTGTTGCAAAATACGGACTGCCACTCGATCCGAAGAACTTCGGAGCCCGTATCTGGACCTATTCGGCAGACGATTCAAGGGCCGACTTTCACGCCTCCGGCATAAGGCTGCAGGCCGACGGTCACTATCTCTACGACCTCCACTGGCCGGGAGGGACCATCAAGGACATACTTGTAGGCACCCTCGGGCGTCTCAATGTGGAGAACAGCATTGCCGCGGCCGCTCTCTGTCTGCTGCACGGCACCCCGCCGGAACAGATAAAGGCAGGAATCGGCTCGTTCAAGGGAGTGAAAAGAAGAATGGAGGAGTACATCAACAGGCCGGGACTCACTTTCATAGACGACTATGCCCACCATCCTGCGGAAATCGAAGCCACTCTTTCAAGCATCAAGGAGATGTTCCCGGGAAGGAAGGTATGTGCAATCTTCCAACCGCACCTCTACACCCGCACAAGGGACTTTGCCCCCGAATTTGCCAAGGCTCTGAGCCTTGCCCACGAAGTGCTGCTCCTGGACATCTACCCAGCCAGGGAACTGCCTATAGAAGGAGTGGATTCAAGGCTGATTTTCAAGGACATCCAAGCTCCGAAAAAAGAGCTGCTTCAATACGGGGAACTGCTCGGCTTCCTCAAGGGGAAAGATGATCTCGACGTCCTGGTGAGCTTCGGGGCCGGAAATATAGACAGACTGGTGCCTCAAATCGCCCAATTGCTGGAAAAATGAAGTCGGTTCTGAAATACTGCTTTTATGTCTTTGCCCTGCTGCTGTTTTTCTGCGGCACGGCGCTCCTTGTTGTCACAGGACGCCGCAACTATGCCTTGCAGAACTGCAACAAGTTGGAAGTCAAGATTCTAGGCGAGCATCACTTCATAAACGAAGACGACATAAGCAACTACATGGACAATTTCTATGGCAGCTACATAGGACTGAGCCTCAAGGACGTGGATCTCTCGAAGATAGAATCCATCCTGAGCACCAACCCGTCCATACGCAACAGCGAGGCCTGGCTGAGCCCCAACGGAATTCTTCATATTGATGTGGAACAGCGCACCCCCGCGTTGATGATAAGCAACGGCAAGGGCCAAGGCTACTACAGCGATATGGAAGGAGTGATATTTCCTCTCTGCAGGGACTGCGAGGCCGATGTGCCCGTGATCCAATGCCATCTGGGCCGTGGGCTTGAGGCCGAATGGCTGAGGCAGGCCCTCAATCTTGTGAACAGAATTTCTACCCGGGAAAAGTGGAAAAGTGAAATTTTGAGTTACAGTGTGGACAATAATGGCGATTTTTTGTTGCACGGCCAAAATGAAGTGATTAACTTTGGAGACTTCAGCGAAATCGAGCGGAAAATGGGCTACATAAACCGTTATTTCAGCCAGATTCGCAGCCAAGGAACAGAGTACACAAATGTGAACGTAAAATATAAAGGACAAATAATATGCAGGAAGAAAGGTATGTAGTTGCCGTGGATTTCGGCAGTTCGAAAATTTCCCTGAGCGTGAGTGAAGTCAGCGCAGGCTCGCCCAAACTGCTGTTTTTCGAGAGCAGGGATTCCGAAGGCGTGACCCGCGGCAAGGTCTCCAACCCCAAAAAGGCTACGGAGCCTTTGATGGAACTGATTTCCAAAGCACAGAGCGAACTCAACATCTCCATAGACCAGGCCGTGGTGGCAATGCCCCGTTGGAAAATCAGAAGCACCGTCTTCGAAAAGCAGATTGAACGCAGCAATGCCAGCGAATTCATAGACCGCGACGAGGTGACCCAGCTCAAGGAAATGGTCGTTGACGACGTGAAGAACGGGCTCAACCCGAACGAAGCCCTCTACGACATAATGGCCCTCTCCTTCTCTACCGACGACCTCTATCAGGTGAGCGAAAACGATGTGCTTGGCGCTGTGGGCAGCAGCCTGGGCGGCAAGTTCATTGCTTTCTGCGGCCCTCAGAACGGTGTAAGCAACATCGACAGGGTCTTCAACGAGTGCAATTTGGGACTGGTCCGCAACTATTTCACCCCGGGCATCGTGTCCAAACACATACTCAGTGCAGACGAAAAGGAGCTTGGAGTGGCTCTGGTGGAAATAGGAGCAGCAGTGAGCTCGGTTTCCATCTACCACAAAGGCGCCATCCGCTACTACAACTCCTTCCCATTCGGAGGCAAGAGCGTGACCTTCGACATTCGAACCGAGTGCAACATCGACTTCAACCTGGCCGAGAACATCAAACGCGGATTCGGCTCCTGTATGAGCGAAAGGCTCTGCACCCTGAACGATAAAATCCTGCAAATCAACAACCCGCGCTCAAGCGAGAAGCAGCAGCTTCCAGTAAAATACCTTTCCGAAATAATCGGCTGCAGAATGAAGGAGATTGTAGATGCCTGCATGCACCTCATCTGCGAAAGCGGCTACAAGGACAAGTTGCGTTACGGAATAGTTCTCTGCGGAGGAGCGGCCGAAACCCTCAACCTTGTGAATCTGTTCTCCTCGATGTCGGGTCTGCAGTGCAGGGTGGGCACTCCTTACCTTACAGGACTGTGCAGCGAAGCTTCACAGGAAGCCATGATTCTTGCTGCCGCCCGCAACAAGAACATCAACTGCGCCGGACCTGTTGTGGAAGAAAGCGAAGAGCAGACCGAGACTTTGCAGGAGGAGCAAGAAGACGGCAGCCTGTTCAGCAAAAACGAGCTGGAGGAAATTGAAGTCAACTCGAAAAAACAAAAAGAAAAGCCGAAAGAGCCAAAGCAAAAAAAGAAAAAGATAAAATTATTGGACAATCTGGTGTCTTTGTTTGACAACACATACAACGAAATGGGCAAGGAATAAAAAAGTGATGTGCTATGAATGATGATATAAATATGCTCGTACCCGACTCCTGGGTGTGCTCCGACCAAACCATCAAGGTGCTCGGCGTGGGCGGTGGCGGCTGCAATGCCGTGGACTATATGTACAGGCACAAATTCGAAGGCTGCAGTTTTCTGGTATGCAACACCGATATGCAGGCCTTGAGCAAATGCGCCGTCCCGAACAAAATCCAGCTCGGAAACGGTCTCGGAGCCGGAACCAGCGCCAGCAAAGGCCGCAATTCCGCCATTGAATCGCTGGATCTCATAAAATCCAAGATTCTGGACGGAAAGACCAATATGCTTTTCATTACGGCCGGAATGGGCGGAGGTACCGGAACCGGCGCCACCCCGGTGATTGCAAAAATGGCCAAAGATGCCGATATTCTTACCGTAGGTGTTGTAACCCTGCCCTTCAAGAGTGAAGGCAGCGCCGTATTCTCCCGCGCGATAGACGGCATTCACGAACTGGAGATGAATGTGGACTGCCTCATTCTCATCAACAACGAGAAACTCTACAAATACTACGGAGACGAACTCATCCAGAATGCTTTTCCAAAAACCGATGAGGTGCTTGCAACTGCAGTAAGAGGCATTGTAGAGCTCATCAAGAAGCACGGAATAATCAACATTGACTTCCAGGACCTTCAGAATATGCTGCGCAACAGCGGAATGGCCCTGATGGGAATTGGCGTGGGCAATGGCGAAAACCGCATTCAGGACGCCATCAAAAAGGCCTTCGACTCCCCTCTGCTGAGCGATTTCGACCTCACCACCGCCAAAAACGTGCTGCTCAACATCACCGCCGGCAACAACGAGCATGGCCTCAAGATGAACCAGCACGAGGAAATCAACAAGATTATCGCCGAAACCACGGGCAACGCCAACAAGTTCAAGAGCGGTCTGCATTGGGACGATGAAATCACGGACGATACTATAAAGATTACCGCCATTGCCACAGGCTTCTCCTTCAGCAACCTGCTGGGCCAGGACATTGATATGGGCACCATCATCCAGATCAACAGCGACTACCGCTGCGATGACGAAGGTGCCATACACAACGAAAGCGTGCCTTCAAGCAGCTACAGCGGCCATATCGGCTTCAACACAAGCGAGAACAAGGCCCGTTACGACTATCATCCCGAGAAACCGCCGGTTATGCTCAACGACGATGCCAGAATAATCGAAGAACTTGAAACAATACCTGCAATCAGAAGAATACAGAAATGACAAAGACAAGAGTAAGATTCGCGCCCTCTCCAACCGGCCCTCTGCATATGGGCGGAGTGCGCACCGCATTGTACAACTATCTCTTCGCCAAGCAGCGCGGAGGGGACTTCATAATCCGTATCGAAGACACCGACTCCCACCGTTTTGTCCCGGGAGCCGAGAAATACATCATCGACTCGCTGCGCTGGTGCGGCATTGTTCCCGATGAGGGAGTGGACGAGAACGGCAACATCGTCCAGACAGCTTCCGAGCGCCACCCTCACGCCCCATACAGGCAGTCCGAGCGCAAAAGCATCTACCGCAAGTACGCAGAGCAGCTGGTTGCCCAGGGTTGGGCATACTATGCTTTCGACTCGGCCGATGCCCTCAACCAGGCCCGTGCCGAGGCCGAAGCCCAGGGCCGTACATTCATCTACAACTGGGAGACACGCCAGAATCTGCGAAACTCCCTCTCTCTTCCGGAAGAGGAAGTGAAAGAACTCCTGGAGACAAGCACGGACTGGACAATACGTTTCAAAATGCCGGAAGACAGATGCGTGAAGATGGACGACCTCATCCGCGGCCACGTGGAGGTGAACAGCTCCACTCTCGACGACAAAGTGCTTTGGAAACGCTCCGACGAACTGCCGACCTATCACCTTGCCAACATTGTGGACGACCACCTGATGGAAATCACGGAAGTAATCCGCGGCGAAGAGTGGCTGCCGTCGCTCCCTCTGCACTATCTACTCTACGAAGCCTTCGGATGGCAGGATACAATGCCTCGCTTTGCACATCTGCCGCTGCTGCTCAAACCTGTGGGCAACGGCAAACTCTCAAAGCGTGACGGCGACAAGATGGGCTTCCCGGTATTCCCTCTGCAGTGGACCAATGCCGAGGGAGAGAGCTCAAGAGGCTACCGCGAGGACGGCTATTTCCCTGAGGCCTTTGTGAACCTTCTTGCAATGCTGGGATGGAATCCGGGCACGGAGCAGGAGATGTTCACCATGCAGGAACTCATAGACAGCTTCTCCCTGGACAAGGTGAGCAAATCGGGAGCAAAGTTCAACCCGGACAAAGCCAAATGGTACAACAAGGAATACCTCAGGCTCAAGAGCGACGAGGAACTTGCCGGGCTCTACCTGCCTGTGCTCAAGGAGCACGGAATTGAGGCGGATTTAGAATATGTAGTGAAGGTGGTAGGCCTCATCAAAGACCGCGCAAGCTTTGTGGCCGATTTCTGGACAGTGGCTCCATATCTGTTCAAGGCTCCGGAGGAATATGTGGAAAAAGACCTTCGCAAGTTCGGCACCCCGGAAAATTATGCTATGGCTCTGGAGGCAATGGAAAAGGCCGACAATCTCGAGGAATACATCCGCGGCAAGGAATGGCCTATGGGCAAGGTTATGAACTGCATACGTCTGGCTCTCACCGGCTGCGGCTCGGGACTTGGAATTGCAGAAATCATTTCCTGCATAGGCAGGGACGAAGCTCTGCGCAGAGTTCAGGTTTTGGGAAATAAAATACAGTGATTATGAAAATAGGTATCTGCAGCGACCACGCAGGAGTGGAATACAAGGCCAAGCTTATAAAAAAGCTTGAGAAACAAGGCTTTGAGGTAGTGAACTTTGGAACCGACAGCCACGAGAGCTGCGACTACCCCGACTACGCCCACGCCCTTGGCCGGGCCGTGGAAGAAGGCAGCGTGGATTGCGGAATTGCTTTCTGCGGCACAGGCAACGGAATGGCAATAGCCCTCAACCACCACCCTAAAGTAAGGGCCGGACTGGCCTGGAATGTGGAAGTGGGCAAACTGGTAAAGCAGCACAACAATGCCAATGTTCTGGTTATGCCGGCAAGATTCATCTCCTACAGGATGGCCTGCAATATCTGCAAAGCCTGGCTCGAAGAGGACTTCCTCGGAGGCCGCCACCAAAGAAGAATAGACAAAATTCCACTATAGCCTTGCAGACTCTCAGCCACAATATCGAAGATTACCCGGAAGGGCTTGTGCTGCCTATAGACAAGCCCTACCGCTGGACTTCGGCCGATGTCATCCGCAAAATCAAATGGGCCGCCTGCCGCCACTTCAAAAACAAAAAACTCAAAGTGGGGCACGCCGGCACCCTCGACCCCCTTGCCACCGGCATACTGCTCGTTTGCATCGGCAAGGCCACAAAACGGGCCGATGAGCTCCAGCGCTCCCCCAAGCAGTACATCGCCGGAGTGAGCTTCGGCGCCACAACGGCATCGTACGACCTGGAAAAGGAAGTGCTGGACCATCCTATAGACACTGCCGATGCCTTTTCGCGGCAGAGGCTGTCCCGGGAACAGTTGGAGGCCGTTCTACCCCGCTTCATCGGAGAGCAGGAGCAGATTGCGCCGCTTTTCAGCGCAAAGAGCGTGGACGGGGTGAGAGTCTATGAAATGGCCCGCAAACTTTACAAGGAAGGGAAAAGTCTGGAAAATTCCGACATTCTCCAAAGTTCCCGCATTAGCATATACGATCTGCAGGTGCTGGAGTGGACAGACACTGTTCCGCTGCTCGAGCCGGAGGCTCCGCTGGGGCTGAAATACGGGAAAAGGCTGTGCTGCAGCTCCACTGGCGATGACAGGAACAAAATCAATGTGGCTTCCACAGAAGGGATGTTGCTTCCTACAGCCCTGCTGCAGGTGGATTGCTCAAAAGGCTGCTACATCCGCGCCCTTGCCCGCGACCTCGGAGAAGCTCTTGAAAGCGCAGCATTTTTGAGTTCGCTGCGGCGGACCCGCAACGGAGGCTACGACATTTCCCAGGCTATTTCTATGGACGATGCTCTCCAAATGCTGGCTGCGGACTAATCGGCAGCCTTGTGCCCGAAGGAACGGCGCTTGCCTTCCAGCTCACGCCAGTATTTTTCATCGAAATCCGAAGGGTGGAGATATGGCCCCTGATGGTCTATCACAAAATCCATATAGGTGATAGGCAGTCCCATCTCAAGGAACATCTTTTCGTAGAAAGTCTGGACTTCATATACCACAGGGTCCGGAAGTTCTTCTTTACCAGCCGAATAGACATCCTTACAACAAGTCAGAACCTGAAGAGCATTGGCCTTTGCCACTGCGCAGGTATATTCGTGCAGGAAGCGGGAATCGGTCTTTAGATGGACAAGGCCTCCCGGCTTGAGAAAAGAGCGGTACCGTTCCAAAAACAGCGGAGAAGTGAGGCGGGAATTTTCGCTCTTGAGCTGAGGGTCGGAAAAGGTGAGCCAGATTTGGGAGATTTCTCCCGGAGCAAAGAAGGCTGTAATAAATTCTATTCTGGTCCTCAGAAAAGCCACATTGGGCAGATTCTCCTCTGTTGCAGTCTTGGCTCCGCGCCAGAGCCTCGCCCCTTTGATATCGACACCTATAAAGCACTTTTCGGGATAGCGGCGGGCAAGTGCGAGGGTATATTCCCCTTTTCCACAGCCGAGCTCCACAACAATCTCGGCCTCCTCGCGGCCGAACATTGTCCTTGCCCAATTGCCCTTTATGGAGTGGTCGCGCAGATTGAAGTAGCCGTCGCGCAGGATTTCTTCCGAAGACGGTTCCAAAAGGCAGCTGAAAGTCTTGTTTTCAGCAAATTTACGAAGTTTGTCGTGTCCCATTGACTATTTTCCAGCTAAGCCCCATTCCTCTCAGGCCCCGGGGCGGATTTATGGGCCTTATTTTCAATGTCCACTGCCCTGTGCAAGGGAAATGCAGGCCTTCCCTGTAAGGCTGCACCACGGTGCGGGACAAAGGCATCCATACCTGTTCCCTGTAATACTCGTCCTGTGGGGAAACCCACTGCACCACAAGTTTTTGGGCCTTGGAGAAGTCCCCGTCGAGGCGGGTGTAAAAATTCAAATCATAGAGGGACAAAGTGTCCTCGACTTCGATTTTGAATTCGTAGGAATGCCTGGGTCCACGGATGAACTGCTCTCCGCCGGTGGGCGAAGAACAGGCCGCAGCAATTATAAGCAGGGCAAAAAGCGCAAGGCTATTTGTTCTCTTTCGGAGCACCTTTGCGTTTCTTGTTGTTCTTGCGTTTTTTCTTTGGGGAGTCGAAGCGGCTTATGCTGGACTCTCCCACTGCCGTGATGAATTCAGGCGAGCTCGGTTCCACATCCGGAACCAGCGATACCGGACGTATTCCTTCACGGTTCATCTGCATTATTTCCTTGACTTCGTCCACCGGAACAGGATAAAGATTGCTGTCGGAGCTTTTGTCGTAGGAGAAATACATCATTCCGGCAAGGATGTCGGTCTTGCGCAGATAAGCCAGTCCGTCTTCGAACTCGAGCGGGCCGTTCAGTTTCGGAATGCGGCTCTGGGCGTCGAGATAGTTCGGGACCTCGTAGTTGATGCAGCACTTCAACTTGCCGCACTGGCCGGCGAGTTTGGCCGGATTGAGGGAAAGGTCCTGGCAGCGGGCAGCGGAAGTGCTTATGCTCTTGAAGTTGGTTACGTAATTGGCACAGCACAATTCCCTTCCGCAGACGCCGATTCCGCCGATAAGGCCGGCTTCCTGACGGGCGCCTATCTGCTTCATCTCTATCTTTATCTTGAACTCCTCGGCGAAAACCTTGATGAGCTGGCGGAAGTCCACACGGCCGTCGGCGATGTAATAGAAAATGGCTTTGCTGCCGTCGCCCTGAAATTCCACGTCGCCGATTTTCATCTCAAGTCCCATTGTGGCGGCAATACGGCGGGCCTCGATCATTGTGGCCTGCTCCCTTTCAGTGGCGGCAAGCCACTTGTCTATATCGTTGTGATTGGCCTTGCGGGTAATTTTCTTGAACTGGTAGTTCTCTATGTCTATGCGGCGGCGTTTCATCTGGCGCTCCACCAGCGGTCCCTCGAGGCTGACAATGCCCAGATCGTAGCCCGACACGGCTTCCACAATAACCTTGTCGCCAATGCTCACCCTGGTACCGGAATCGTTAATATAATAGCCCTTGCGGGTATTCTTGAAGCGCACTTCGTATATGTCGGCCAGCTTCACCGGCCTCACATCCTTGAGATAATTGTGCACTCCGAGCTTGCAGCAACCGATTCTGTATGTGCAGGAGGTACTTCCGTCCTTGAGTCCGGTCTTGACACAGCCACGGAAGCAGTCGTATGTTTTGCTTTCGTTCATATTATATATTGACATAAAACCTGCACAACAAGTCGTTGAACAGAATTTTAAGATTTACATTCCTGAAAATGAGGTTTCTTGCCCGGCTCAATGAGTCGAGAGCAAGACGCGGGAAACTTTTCGAGGCTCTTGCCGCCCAGTCCCGCAACTGCGGCAGCATGGCCTGAGGTGCGCCCACAAGTTCCGGCAAGCCCTGCTGCAGAAGGAAAATGTCGCGCAGATAAAGTGCCATCGTCTTGCAGAAGCTGTTGCACTTCTCCTTGCTGCCAAGCTGCGCAAGAGAATCGGCCAAGTCCAGACAGGAGTAGAGGTCCTTTGCCAGCAGACCCTGCATAAGGGCGCAGACAAGCCTGTTCTCGCTCTCGTCGGAATATCGGAGCCTGTCCTCGCTGCGGCCCTGAGGCCTTACCAAAAAGCTCTGGCAGCGGGAGCTTATGGTAGGGAGCACCTGCTCCGGAGCGTGTGTTATGAACACGAACTGGGTCATTGCAGGAGGCTCCTCAATGAGTTTGAGCAGCCGGTTGGCCGTTTCGCCGTTCATCTTCTCCGGCAAATAGACCAGCACCGACTTGTAGCCTTTTTCAAAGGCGCTGAGTGAAAGATTGGAAATGAGCAGCTTTGCTTCATCGACCTTTATCATTGCACTCTTGCCTTCCATCTCCAGAGCCTGGCTGAATTCGTTTTCGCTGAAGTCGGGATTGTCTCTTAAAAGAGCCCTCCACTTGTCGAGGAAATCGCTGCACAGGCCTGTGTTCACCGGAAAGACAAACTGCATGTCGGGGTGGATTAACTTCTGCACCTTGTTGCAGGAAGGACAGGAGCAGCAGCTGTCGTGTTCCGTTCTGTTGCGGCAATACAGGTACTGCAGGAAAGCCAGGGCAATGCGCATTGCCCCGCCGCCGTCTGTCTCGCAGAGCATTATGGCATGCGGCAAATGGCCGGAATCGACCATCGAAACCAGCGTGCGGCACACATCCGCGTTTCCCTGTATTTGCGCAAAAGTCATATTCTTCTTATTGAATTGTAGCGGGCAATACCTTCGAGACAGGCCACATCCTCCGAATATTCAAAGGTCTTGAGCGCATCAAGAGCCTTCTGCACATATTCTTCGAGAATGAGTTCCGCCTTCTGCACTCCCCCGCTCTCGAGCACAAATTTACGAATTTGCCCGCAAAATTGAGGCTGGGAATCGACCTGAAAAAACATTTTTCTGATTTCCTCCTCACGCGGCGAGCCTTCGAGCGCACAGATGAGCGGCAGGGTCATCTTCTTTTCGCGGATGTCCGATCCCACCGGCTTGCCCAGACCGGCATCGCCCGTGTAATCGAGAATGTCGTCCTTGATCTGAAAAGCCATCCCAAGGGCTCTTCCATAGTTTCCGGCCGATTCTTTCTCAAGTTCCGTAGCGTCGCTGGCAATGGCTGTGCTAAGACATACGGTTTCGAAAAGAGAAGCTGTCTTACAATAGATTATCTTGAAATAATCGTCCCTTATGGCGCCTTCGCTGCGGGCATCCTGAAGCTGGAGCATCTCGCCTTCGGCCAGATTGGTCATTGCCTTGGAGAAAACACCCACCACCGAATTATTGTGCTTGGTTCTTATGTTGATTTCCATTGCACGGGCCAGCCAGAAATCCCCCACAAGAACAGCCGTGGAAGGCCCCAAAAGCGAGCAGAGAGTCGGCTTGCCGCGGCGGGTGGGACTGGAATCGGCCACATCGTCGTGAAGGAGAGTGGCATTGTGAAGGAGCTCGGCCGATGCCGCATAGCTCAGGGCATCCTCGCTGGTTCTGCCCTTTCCTATTGCCCTGGAAATGAGCAGGCCCACCATAGGGCGGAGCATCTTTCCGGCATTGCTGATTATGTCGTTGTTGACTGCCTGCAGCAGGGGGATGTCCGAGCGCAGGGCTTCACGGATGAGCTCCTGCAAATGGGGCCAGTCCTCCCCGAGATGTGCGATTATTTCCTCTCTTCCCATTTATCAACTAAAGCCGCACGTAGTCTTACGCGCGGCTTGTTAGAGTCCAACTTACTTACTAGAAGTACAATGAAAGTGTTGCAGCAATTCCGGAAGCCTTGTTGTCCTTGAGCTGGTTCTTTACAGCCTCGGCAGAGATGGAGATGTTCTTTTCTCCAGTTGCCTCGTCGGTTGAGTAAAGAGCGCCGAAATCCCAGAAGTACTTTACAGAAAGGGACATCTTCTTGAAAAGAAGAAGGCCTGCACCTACACCTACACCATAGTTCAAACGGTTGCGGTCAACCCACTTGTCAGGATCGTCGTTGGTGGTGTTGAGTTTCACTCCCATAGTGTTGGCAAGATTTTCGGCAACTGTCTGGGAAGCGGCATCCTTGAACTTGGTTGTGGTCTCGGTGTTGATTGCGTAGCCAAGGAAAGGCTCGGCAAAAACGAACGGAGCCACAGGACCGAGGTTAAGCTGCCATGCAAGACGTACAGGAACCTCGAGGTAACCGGTCTTGGTGGTGATGTTAACTTCTTCGGTTGCAATCTGGGAAGCAAGGGTCTCTCCCTTCATATTATACACAACTCCCGGCTGGAGGCTGAGGCCCAATGGGAGGTTAAGTTTGAGGACAAGGCCTGCGTGATATTGTGAAACGCTCTGGGTTTCAACAATGTCTGAGTACGCACCCTTCAAATCTGTGGACGCCGATGTAACGCCGGCAACAATACCGAGCTGGGCGTTGGCATTGACAGCAAGCAGGAGAGCTGCGAATGCAATGACTAATTTTTTCATATTACAAAAGATTATTGAGTTTCTTTACAATTTCGCTCTTGGATACCACGCCCACAGTCTTGTCCACAAGCTCTCCGTTTTTGAAGAAAAGCAGGGACGGGATGCTCATGATTCTGTACTGCGACGAGCTTACCGGAGCTTCGTCCACATTGCACTTTGCAACTACGGCCTTGCCTTCAAATTCTGCAGCAACTTCTTCAACTACAGGAGCAAGCATACGGCAAGGGCCGCACCATGTTGCCCAAAAATCAACAAGAACAACATCTGCGGAAGCAAGAACTTCCGAAAGGTTTGAATCGTTTATTACTTTTTCCATATCTAAATACTGTTTTCAATATCCCAGACATAAGCCCTGAGGCCAAGGTCAGGATACTGTTCGTCCTTCTCTTTCAGTCCGGCAAGAATGGAAGCCACCTTGTCGTCCTCAAGCATACTGAGCACAGCCTGATTGTACACCGGCCAGGCGTGGTTGCCGTAATGAGGCTCACCGTCCACCCCTCCGCGACCCAGGACTTCGTTCCATCTGGTGAAGCCCCTTTGGCCGTTCTGTTCCAGCACTTCGACTATCTCATCATTAAATGCTTGGTTGTAAGTTACAAATATAGCTTTCATTTTTGAATTTTCCTCTCTTGTCTGAGTGCAAATATACAATAAACTGTTGGAATTAGCACCAAAGTTACAACAGTTGATATGGAAAGGCCCCAACAAACCGTCATACCAAGGCTCTGCCACATCTCGGAACCTTCTCCGATTCCTATTGCCATAGGCAACATACCGAGCACTGTGGTAAGAGTTGTCATAAGGATAGGACGCAAACGGCTGCGGGCTGCAGTAACGGAAGCCTCGATTACTCCCATTCCCCTTTCACGCAGGAGGATGGTGTAGTCGATGAGCACAATACCGTTCTTCACCACTATACCGAGCAGAATTATGATACCTATCATAGACATCACTCCAAGGGCTGTTCCGCTGATGCTCAGACCCAGAATCACACCCACAAGGGCAAACGGCAGGGAGAACATTATCACGAATGGCGACATGAAGGACTCGAACTGCGAAGCCATAACCATATAAACCAGAATGACAATCAGAATCATAAGGATGATGAGGTCGCGGAACATATCCTGCTGGTCTTCGTAATCACCGGCGATTTCCGTGGATATTTCGCTCGGGATGTCGGTGTTGTTTATGATCTGCTGTGAAATTTCTACCGCATCACTGAGGGCCGCACCGTTGGCAAGCACTGCATTGATGGTGATAAGACGCTCACGGTCCTTGCGCTCGATGGTAGGAGGTACGGCAGTCTCGCGTATGGTGCCGAGTTCCTTCATTCTGATGGACTTGCCGGCAGCATTGGTGATGGTGATGTTCTCAATATCCTCTATGCTGGAACGGAACTCCGGCGAATAGCGCACCCGGATATTGTACTCGTCACCGTCTTCCCGGTAGAAGGAAGCCACGCTTCCGGCCATCGCTGCGCTGAAGGCGGCTCCGGCAGTGGCCGAGCTGAGGCCGTTGAGAGCAAGTTTGGTGCGGTCGAAGTCCATCTGGAGTTCAGGAGTGTATTCGTCGCGGGAAAGGATAACCTGGGCAAAGATATCCCTATGCTCGAGCATCTGTGCCTGGAGAGCCTTGGCCACCGCATCGGTCTTGCTGAAATCATAGCCATAGACCTCAAGCTTTATGCTGGACGCACCGCCCATCATTCCGCCGCCCTCGGAAACCTGTCCCTTGCGGATTTGCGGATAATTGGCAAGGACGCCGCGGACTATGTCGGCAATCTCGGCCGTAGAACGCTCGCGTTCATCCACAGAACCGAGGTCGATGTTCATTGAAATAACGTGGGTTCCGTTGTTCTGCATGCTGGCAAAGGCATTGTCCGAATCGGCCTGACCAAAAGTGTAGTTCAGAATCTTGACCTCAGGCACAAGTTCGACGATATCCTGGTAAATCGATGCTGCCGTTTCTGCGGTAGTGGCCTGGGCCGTTCCCACAGGAAGGGTGATATCGATGGACAGGCGGCCGCCGTCGCTGTGAGGGAAGAACTCGGTCTTCATTCTCGGAGCCAGGAACACCATTACGGCTGCAAAAATGGCTACTGCAGCATAGACCACTATTCTGCGATGGGTGGTACACCAGCGCACCACATGCCCGTAACCTCTTGAAATCCAATCGAGGAAGCGCTCTACAGGAGTGAAGAACTTCTTGTAGAAGGCACTGGTACTCTTGCCCGTGCGCAGCATCTTGGAGCAGAGCATAGGCACAAGGGTAAGAGCTGCGGTGGTAGAGATTATCATGATGATGCTCACAATCCAGCCCAGCTGCTTGAACATTATTCCGGCCATTCCGCTTACCATCGTAAGAGGCAGGAACACGCAGAGCATGGTGAGGGTCGATGCCACAACGGAGATTGCAACTTCGGAAGTTCCGTGCACTGCGGCCTCCTTCGGCTTCTCTCCCCTTTCGAGGTGGGTGGAAATGTTCTCAAGAACCACGATGGCATCGTCCACAACCATGCCTATGGCAATGGAAAGCGCCGACATCGAGATGATGTTGAGGGTGTTGCCGGTGGCAAAGAGATATACCAAACTTCCCAGAAGGGCGATAGGAATGGAAAGCACGATGATGAAGGTTGCTCTCCAGCGGCCCAGGAAGAGGAAGACCACAAGCATTACCACAAGGAAGGTGATGAGAATGGTCTCCTTGAGGGAATTGATGGTATTGATGATATTGGTGGAGCTGTCGTTGACGATTTCTATCTTGATATCGGAAGGAATGGTAGGCTCTATTTTCTTGAGCTGCTTCTTGATATCGCGGATAACGTTCACGGTGTTGGCTCCGTTCTGCTTCTGGATAACGATTCGGGCACTGCGCTTTCCGTCGGTGTAGCTCTCCTGCTCACGCTCCTGCTGTCCGTCGATTACGGTAGCAACGTCGCGCAGATAAACGGTCTTCCCGTTCACGGAAGTGAGCACTATGTCGAGCATTTCGTTCACCATCTTGAACTCCTTCTCCACACGCAGGCTGTAGGTATCGGAACCTATGTCTATGTTGCCGGAAGGGATGTTGCGGTTTTCCGATGCTATGATCTGGGCTATGGAGGCAATGGTGAGGTTGTAGGCCTGAAGCTTGTGAGGGTCGCAGTAAACCTGGATCTCACGGCTCGGGGCGCCGCTCACCGATACTGTTCCCACTCCGTTCACACGGCCCAGAGGAGTTGCCACCTTGTCGTCCAGAATCTTGTCCAGTCCGGGCAGGGACTCCTCGGCTGTGGCCGAAAGCATCATGATAGGCATATCGTCGGAACTGAACTTCATGATCATAGGCATTGAAGCTCCGTCCGGCAATATCGAGTTCACCATATTCAGTTTGTCGCGGACATCATTGGCCGCAGCATCTATGTCGGTTCCGTACTCAAACTGGAGAGTAAGTATGGAGACGTTCTCTTTGGACCTGGAGCTCAGTTCCTTGAGGTTCTCTACACTGTTGAGGGAATTCTCGAGCACCTTGGTGAGGTTGGTCTCGATATCCTGAGCGCTGGCTCCCTGATAGGAGGACATCACCATGAGCACGTTTGCGTCGAAATCCGGAAACTGTGCAATACTGGTCCTCGTGAGGGAGAAAATACCGAAAATGGCAAAGGCCACAAAAATGAGGGCTATTGTCACCGGTTTGTTTACAGCTGTACGATATATGCTCATTTCTTCAACACTTCTACTTTGCAGCCATTGCGCAAGGCACCCTGGCCACTGATTACAACTTTCTCACCGTCCTTAAGGCCGGAAAGAATCTCATATTTGTCGCCGAGATGGCGTCCAAGCTCCACTACGCGCGAGCTCACGCTGTTGTCGGAATTGAGGACGTAAACCGTTCTCACGCCGCTACCCTGCTGTTTGAGTACGGCCGAATCGGGAACGAGAATGCTGGTCCTGTGGTTGAAAATCACATTTGCCGTGGAGTACATTCCAGGACGGAGTTCGCTGTTTGGATTGGGAATTTCTATTTCTGCTGCAACAGTATGTGTTACAGGGTCTATTGTCGGATAGATTCTGGATATTCTTCCTTCGAAGACCTTCCCCTTGAGGGCGTCAGGGAAGATTTCCACCTTGAGACCGGTCTTGAGCTGGCTGTAGTCCTTTTCGGAGATGTTCACCAGCACCTTCATAGGGTTGATCTGCTGAACTACATACAGAGGGGACGACATTGTGTACATGTCGCCTTCGTCGTAATTGCGCGCACTCACCACTCCGTTGAGCGGGCTTTTGAGTATGGTATTGGTAAGCAGATTCTCGTACTGGGTCTGGCTCACCTTGTACTGCAGTTCCATAGCTTCGTAATCGGACTGGGACACACCGCCTTTTTTGTAAAGACTGGTAGTGCGCTCGAGCTCGCTCTTGAGATTGGCGAGCTGGAGTTCTGCCTGGTCGAGCTGAAGGCGGTCCATTTCGGCCAGTACCTGCCCCTTGCTCACAAAATCACCCACTTCCGCCTTTATGCTTTTTATTCTGTTGCCTGCCTGCGGGGCTATGTTGTTCACTGCAAAAGCTTGCAGAGTAACTGAATAACTCTGATTCACATCCACTTCTTCCGAAACGGCTTCAACAATCTTCACTGCCGGAAGTTTGGCTTCCACGGCCTGCTGTGGGGCCTTTTTGGAGCCGCAGGAGCTCAGACACAGAACAAGTGCGGCAAGGGTAAATAGTTTTGTATTCATCTTCTAATATTCTTTATTCACTGAGAAAATCATTGCCCAGAGTCTGCTCCAGACTTGTCTTTGCGCTGAGATAGGAGTAGATGGACTGTACTGCGCTCATCTTGGCCTGGACAAGGGCAAGCTGGGCATCGTTCACATCGGTCATTGTGCTGCTGCCCACTGCGTAGGCCTCGGCAGTGATATCATAGGCTTTCTGGGCGGCCTCCAGCGCCTTGTCGGCAGCCTGGAAGGAATTGATGGACGTCTCCATAGTGTTGAGGTTCTGCCTTATGGCAATGCTCAGCTGGCGCTCCGTGTTCTGCCTCTGAAGTTCCAGCTCACTGGCCTGGATTTTGGCGCTGCGCACATTGTTGAGACGTTTTCCTCCGGAGAAAATCGGAATACTGAGGCTCAGTCCCACATAAGAGTAAGGGGTCCATTTGTATTCGCTGAACACAAAGTCGTTGGCCATTGCGCTGTAATTATATACGAAAGCCACGCCCAAGGACGGCAGATAGGCGTACTGCTGGGCCTTGATGCCCGATGCCAGCTGCTCCGCCTGGATGGCCAGCTGCTTGAGGGTGGAGTTGTTTTCGAGGCTGAGTTCATCGTCGCTGTAAAGCACGGACATGTCCTGCGCATAGTCGTAAATCTGGCCCACAACGTCGATATCTTCGTCGAGACTGATTCCCATAACGGCTTTCAACTGCCACAGCGACAAGGAAATGGCATTCTGGGAATCGTACATGTTCGGAATTGCGTTGGCCAGCGAAGTTGCCGCTCTTGCCAGCTCCAGGTCCGATGCCTTCTGCGCCTCGTGCCTCATCTGGGTGGTTTCGTAGTTGAGGAGGGCATTGTCATACACCTCCTTATAAACTTTTGCGGCCTCCTTTGCCAAAAGCACCGAATAATAGGCGTTCTTGACCTGGGAGACCATTTCCAGACGGCTGCTGCGGGCCTTTTCCACCGCCAGTTCCACGTCCTGTCCGCTGATTTTCAGGCTTTCCCAGAGCTGGGCATTCACCAGCGGCATCGAGGCCGATACTCCGGCCGAGAAGGAATTCCATCGGCCTACTTCCATTCCATTGTTCTTGTTTTCGGACGATTCGCCCTCGCCTCCTGGAGCTCCTCCGCCCGGCATTATGGAAGACATATCGAAATCCATGTACATCACCTGTTTTTCGATTGTCCTCTGGAATCCGCCCGAAGCGTCTATCTGTGGGAAAAGGGCCGCATAAGTGCCCTTTTTTGCATACTCGCTTCTTTCAATTTCCTTATCGGCAATTTTTACGGCGACGTTTTCACTCAAAGCTATTTCCAAAGCCTGGTCGAGACTGATAAAAGTCTGTGCCAGAAGGAATAAACAACTAACTAATCCGGTCATTTTTTATCTATCTATAAACTGGACCGTTTTTGTCAAAAATTATGCCAAAATTCAGGACCAGGCATCGAAACGGCCATCGTCATCGGGGCCTTCATCCTCCTCATCATCGGGGTACATTTCATCGAGCAGGGGAATGTAGTTGTTTTCTATCTCTTCGGCAAAATTTTCAAGTTCTCCTCTGAAATATGCATCCACCACAGGAGCAAGCATTTCACCGTTTCCGCAGCGCAAAGAACAAAGTTGCAGATGTTCAAGATGTCCCTCAAACTCTTTCGGGCACTTTCCATCTTTGACCATCTGAGCCATCATCGCATAGCAGCCGGCATCGCGGTAGGTGGCGCCTGTTTCGAACCACTTCCATGCCTTTGTCTTGTTTCTCCGGAAACCCATGAGCCCGTAATAGTAATTGTTGCCAAGAAAATATGCTCCCAGACTTTCTCCCAGGTAAACGGCAAGAGACAACTCGGATTTGACACACTCCCTGAACTTTTCCTGCATACTCTTGTCCATTCTACGGAGCATGTTTTCCTCATAAAAAATGGAAGAATAAAGAAAAGCACTGCCGCTGGCAACGTCCATCCCCTGATTGACAATCTCTATAAACTTGTCCGGATCGGCAATATGACCTTCCTCGCAATAGGACGACACTGCCCAATCCAGACAGGCCGGCAGGTAGCCCGTCTCGAAGGCCTTGCGGTACCATTCGGCCGCATCGGCATCTTTATCCTGCTCCTGAAAAGCATTGCCCATAAGATAGTAATAGCAGGGATCCAGCACGGAATCGCCGAAAGATGCCATTGAAATAAAGTTATAGAGAAGGCCGAGTGCCTTTTCAATGTCCCTTTCGCAGTAATCGGCCCCGAAAATGTACTGTCTCAGGCGCTGTTGCATTGCGGCATGGCTGTTCTCGTCTATGGCTTTCTGGACTTCAATGTAGTATTTTTCAAAATCCACCTTCCCGAGATCCCCATCCCGGTAGTAGTATGCCAGATAAAGACGGGCATCGGAGATTCCCGCCGCCAGTGCCCTCTCGTAATTCTCCTTTGCTATTAAACAGGATGCCGGATGCACACAATCAAGATAACGGGCATAGGCATAGTCCATCCATGGATTGCCTTGCCCGGAGCCATCCCGCAGTTCGTCCGCAAGCGGAACAAGGAGAAAAATGTTGTTTTTGCAGCGCAAGAGCATCAGGAAGAGTTCCCGGGCCTGTTCACTCTGCTCAAGCTGCGGCTTGAGTTTGTGAAAAGCCTCCACCATCTTTCCCTGGCGGATCTGGTCGAAAACGATATTCTTAAGAGACTTTGCAGTAGCCATAACCTTAATACATTTCCACAAATATAAACATTTCCTAAACAGCGATTAAGCAATCACTCGAACAGGAAGTTGTCGCAAATGAAATCGTAATGGGACGAGCTCGGGAAGCCGCTTGCCGGGTCGAGCTCGATTTTGATTTTGGCGTTGTGCCTGAGCCCATCGTCAAGGATATAAGTATAGTTCTGAACCGTTTGTCTGTCGGAATAGTTGCTCAAGGCAATCTGCTGAGGATTGGACCATTGGGTATCGCCAAACTCACAGTATGAGATGCTGGCCTTGATCCAGAATTCGGACATATAATACTGGAAGCTCACTTTTGAGAGATTTTCAAGGAAAAACTCCATCTTCAAATGGCCAAACTGTTCTTTCTCATAGTCTTCCTCTTCCTGATATATTCTCAACTGTGCGGACTGATTGCCATCAATCGGGTTCTGCCAGGAGAAAGAACCATACCAGGTACTCCACTGCAGATTGTCACGACCAGCCGTGATGCCGTATTTATAGTAGCTTGGCTTGTCTGTAGTAGGGAAGCCTTCTTCAAAATCTTCCCTGAAAGGGAAAGTTGTGCGAACAAGGGGACCATATTCCTTAGACGGCTGATGAAAATCCGATTCTATGAAGCCGCCCTGATATTCAACCTTGACATAATCCATCTCCCACCTGCGGCTCTGGTCTGTAGCCATGCAGTAGATGCAGATTTCGTCACAATTTTCGGGAGCTTCAATTCTGTAGCGGTTCCCGGCCTCCAGTTCAACATTCTCCGATTTGGCAGCCTTGCCGTTGAAGGAATGGGCAAGGATTGTTTTACTTGCCGATCCAATCGTTACACCGAGCAGTCTGGCGCCATTATGGGACCGGATGCGGATATAGGAGCCTCCCTTGTTGGAATTGCTGCCCTGATAGAAACGGATGTGCCCGTTTTCAAGAATCATAGGCCACGCTGTGCCGTTTCCCTGAGAGCAAACATAGTCAATGTTTTCATACTCATCGAGCCAGTCCTGTACAGGATTGAAAAATTCATCATATTCCACCTCGTGCAGCAGCTCCGGATGTTGTGGAGTATAAGTCTGATTGCCGTCTGGTTTTTGCCCGGGATCTATTATCTCTATCTTCAATTCCGGCTTCGGTTCGGGTTCCGGCTCCGGTTCAGGTTCAGGTTCGGGCTCTGGATTTGGCTCGGGATTTGGCTCGGGCTCGGGTTCAGGCTCGGGCTCCGGCTCGGGATTTGGAGTCGGGTCTTCGGAACCATTGTTGTTGTCGTCCGGCTGCTCAATGGGGGTATCCGGCACCTTGTCCGGGGCCTTCTCACAAGAAACAGCGAAAAGCAGGAAAATACAGCAAAGTGCTGCCAAGAGTCTATTAATTCTATTCATTATCAATTGCATGTTGATGCTTGTTCAGACAAAGATACAGATTATATCCGAGATTGGCTATGAAAACTGCAAAATGCTATTTTATTATCTATAAGGCCCGGCCCGCGGAGGAGGAAGGCGGCAAATGGTGAACTAAAAAAGACCGGCCTTGACACAGGTCGGTCTTGCTTGTTATTCGAGGCGATAGATTATCTTCCAAGAGCCTGCTTCACAGCCTCCTCTATGCCTGCGCCACGCAAGTCGCGCTTGAGGATGGTGCCGTCGGGGCCGAAGAGCATAATCTGAGGAATACCTTGAATGCCGTAAATGTCGGTAGGGATTCTCTGTGCGTTGATAATCTGATTCCACACCACCCCGTGCTCCTGAGCTGCTTTGCGAGTATCTTCCGGTTTGTCCCACACAGCCACGCTCAACACGTCGAAATCGTCACCGGCATAGGTTTCATACACTTTGGCAATATTTGGAATCTCCCTCTTGCATGGGCCGCACCAGCTTGCCCAGAAATCCACAAGAACATATTTGCCCCGGCCGATGAAATCGGAGAACTTCACTCCGTCGATTTCAAAATCGGTGAACATCTTGCCTTCTGCAGTGTTGTCGAGTGCGGCAATGGCCGATGCAATGCGCTGGACGTCGGGATCGTTCTTGGCCTTTGGACCGAGGCTGGCAATCACCTCCTTGAGTTCATCGTTTTCAAGATCGGAATAAACCTCTTTCAAAGCGGCAACTGCAACTTTGTTGTTCCTGTTTTGTTTTATGGTTTCGAGGCAATATGCCTTATATTCGCCGATTACCTGTTCATAAATCTGCTGATGAGCAAGATTGAGAGCATCGCCGCTCAGACCTACAATCCTCTGCAAGGAATCTACCTGATTCTGGTAATTCCCAACTATACTTTCAATCTTTGCGTTGAACTCTTCCAGTTTCTTGTCTTCGTTTTTGCCGTTGCAAGCTACGCAAATCGACAATGGCAATACTGCCAGTAAAATTGCTTTCTTCATACAAAATATTTTTGTTCTCCTGCCGCAAATATAATGAAAGTTTCCGAGTGTTGACTATTTCAAGGGCAACACTCCTTCCCTCATATCCTGCTCATACATGTTCTTGAGTTTTGCGATGTCCACTGCATCCCAAATGCTGTCCACGTAAGTGCAGATTGCCACTATTGAGCCGACTATGATAAAAACCGGATTTCCTATGAGTGCAGAGGCCATCCCGCCGACAAACAGACTTGTCGGAATGGCAAAGAAATGCCTCAAACCCAGCCAGAACTCGCCACCGATGGCCTCGCCCAATCCGGGGATAAAAAATGAGCACAAGCCGGAAATGAATGGACTGCGCCTGTCTTCCGGGCTTGAAACATAGTCATCGGGGTCGTACATCTTTTTAAGCTTGCTGTACGACAAGTTACATACTGCCTCCACAGGAATCCGGACTTCCGGATCAGGCAGGCTGAGAGCCTCATTCTGACGCACCACCTCTTCAGGCTGCCCAAGGGGCTGGAAAAGCTCGCTCCTGCCGCTCTCGAATGCAATAAGGAGCACATCACTCCTGTTCATGACATAAAGAGGGCCGTTGGGCTCGTCATAAAGACGATACTTGATTTGCTCCGGAGTAATTTCCTCAACTTTAGCTTT
The DNA here is from genome assembly GCA_946055165.1 of uncultured Bacteroidales bacterium. Lineage (GTDB taxonomy): Bacteria > Bacteroidota > Bacteroidia > Bacteroidales > UBA932 > Cryptobacteroides. The sequence continues at coordinate 63,941 of CAMGFA010000002.1, read as the reverse complement.
TATCTTGCTTCCATCGGTTTTATTTATATAATCCTGGGCGCTTGCAAAGCAAAGCGAGCCGAGCAAAGCAAAAACAGAAACAATAAACTTTCTCATATCTACAAAAAAATAGGTGGCCTCTTTCGAAGCCACCATATAATCATAAATAGTGACTTACTCTACGATTGCTGCAATACCAGGGAGGAGTTTGCCTTCGAGAGCCTCGAGCATTGCACCGCCACCGGTACTTACATAGCTGACTTTCTTTGAGAATCCCATCTGGGTAACAGCTGCAACGGAGTCACCGCCACCTACGAGAGTATAGGCACCCTTCTCGGTAGCCTCGGCAAGATCCCTGGCAATCTGAAGTGTTCCCTGGGCAAATTTCTCAATCTCGAACACACCTACAGGGCCGTTCCAGAGAATGGTCTTGGAATTGAGGATGACATCCTTCCATATTGCAAGGGAATCCGGACCGGCATCAACACCTTCCCAGCCTTCCGGAATGGCAGTGGACGGAACAACCTGTGTATTGGCATCCTGGCTGAAAGCATCGGCAACAAGAGTCTGGACTGAAAGATATACTTTCACTCCCTTCTCCTTGGCCTTTGCGAGAATCTCAAGAGCCTGAGGCATGAGATCGTCCTCGTGCAGAGAGTTTCCGATATGGCCGCCCTGTGCCTTGATGAAGGTGTAACCCATACCGCCGCCGATGATGAGATTGTCCACCTTCTCGAGCATATTCTCCAGAACTGCGAGTTTGGAGCTTACCTTTGAACCGCCGATGATGGCAGTGAACGGACGCTGTGCATTCTTGAGGACATTGTCAATAGCTTTGATTTCGCCTTCCATAAGGTATCCGAACATCTTGTCCTCAGGGAAATAGTCTGCAATAAGGGCGGTAGAAGCGTGAGCGCGGTGAGCAGTTCCGAAAGCATCGTTGATATAGCAGTCGGCGTACGATGCGAGAGTCTTCACGAACTCCTTCTGGGAAGCTTTTACAGCAGCCTTGGCAGCCTTCTTCTCTTCGTCGCTGGCGTCCTCTGCAAGTCCGCGAGGCTTTCCTTCCTCCTCTGCGTAGTAGCGGAGGTTTTCAAGAAGAAGAACCTCACCCGGCTTGAGGGCAGCAGCCTGGGCCTGAGCCTTCTGGCAGTCCTCTGCAAACTGAACAGGAACTCCGAGCAGTTCGCTTACATGAGCAAGGATGTGCTTGAGGGAGAACTTAGGGTCAACCTTCTTCGGACGTCCGAGGTGAGACATGATAATAAGGGCACCGCCACCTGCAAGCACCTTCTTGAGTGTTGGGAGAGCTGCACGGATGCGGGTGTCGTCCGTGATTTCGAAATTCTCATTGAGAGGAACGTTGAAGTCAACGCGGACGATGGCTTTCTTGCCTGTAAAATCGTAAGAATCGATAAACTTTTGCATAATAATTTATAAGTCTTGTTGTTATTTTCTTTTTATAAGCTCACAAATTTACGAAAAAAACTTGTTCTGTACCAAGGGCTCACTTGTTGAGAGGTTTGGCATAATGGGTTGGCTCGGAAGTCTTCTTCTGAGGAGGCTCCGGAGGGTAGATTTTGGACAGACGGCCTTTCTTGACCGACCATATCCATATTACTATACCGGCTATTATAAAAGGAATACTGAGCACATGTCCCATATTGATTACAACATCACCTATGTGGAAAAGTGTAACGGACGGTTCCTTTGTAAATTCCAGAAGCCCTCTGCAACCGAAACAGAAAGTGAGGAAGATTCCCAGGAATTCTCCCGAATACATTCTGTCGAGTTTTTTATTGTAGAGGAAAAGCAGCACAAGACCCAGAATCACATAGCAGATTGCCTCGTAAAGCATTGTCGGGTGCTTTGGAAGCGGATCGCCCGTTCTCTCAAACACAACGCCCCAAGGAAGCTCTGTATGATAGCCGTAAATTTCGGAATTGAAGAAATTGCCAAGTCTTATGCAGGCACCGGCAAAGCAGACTATGATTACCAGCCTGTCAACAACCCACCAGAAATCAAAGCCGGCCTTCTTGCCGTATTTGTTCGCGTAGAGGGTGATGCCGATGATAATTCCTATGGCGCCACCATGACTTGCAAGGCCACCCTTCCAAGGCATGAAGACCTCGGCGAAACCTTGCCATGAGCCAAAATAGTACTGGGGGTCATAGAAAATGCAATGGCCAAGTCTGGCACCCACGACCACGCTGATGAGCATCGTATAGAGAAGCGGGTCCAACAGAGCCTCGCTTACCCCTTCGCGGCGGCAGAAATGGCGGAAAATGTAAAAGCCGTATATGAAGCCCGAAACAAAAAGAAGCGAATACCATCTGATGCTTATCGGACCTATATGAAACAACACAGGATCAACATTCCAATGAATGGCCAAAAAATCAAGCATTGTTATTCTTCTGTTTAAAATCCTACAAATTTAATCAAAAATCGCAAATCGCGCTAACGCTCACAGTCGCTAACATCGAGATTGAAGCCCGGAGAATACACCAAGCGGCGCAATCCGTGGTTCACCATACCCTTTTCCTTCCTTTTTTTTTGGAAGCTGAAATATATCTGCAGGCCGCTCTGCTTGAATTCCGGCAGATGCCTTGCCCAATTGCGGCCATAAGTGAAGGCTGCAGACACGAAATAACGCATGGTGTCGTAACCATGGAAAGCGAAATTGTCCGGCTCACACATGAACAAAGCCCTGAAATCGCTTACGAAACGGATGACTTCCGGCCTTGTATAGTCCACGTGATAGGTCACGCTGCTGTGCAGGCGGGCATCGCACATCTCCTCCATTTCCGGAGACCTGGTTTTTGCCGGCCCATAAATCACATTGTTGTGCTTGAGATTGTTCTGCAGATAGACATTCCTGATGACATCTTTCACAAAAATGTCGTGTTCCGATGCTGCCACAACCCTGGTCACGGTATCCTGCAGATGGGTATGGATTTCAAACCACTCGTTCATCTCCAGACCGGCCGAAAGGGAGTAGTCCACTTCTATGAGCCTGTCCACATTGTCCAGGTCGAGTTCCTGAAGGATTAGCATCTCCGTCACACTCGGCTTGTAGTTGCTTTCCCGCACTACTATCAGCGAATCGGTTCCTCCAAGCATATCGTCCTTGACCCACTGCATTGCATCGGCAATCTGCACAGATGCCGGAGTAGGGGCCAGGATGACCCTGTTGTCGGCACAAAGACTCTCGCTGCGGGCATCCAAAGGAGACACAAGGTACTGATGCCTGTTCAGCAGCGGCAGCACCGAAAGAATGTCGGCATTGCTTACTGGGCCGATTATCACATCGCTCTCCCGGAGAACGGCAGCATGCTCCTCTACCGGAACCGAAGACATCGTATCGAAAACGTGCAAGTCCACGGGATGGCCCTCAAGGGTCAAATCCCTTGCGGCGAGAAGCGCCCCGAAATAAAAGTTCATGTAATTTCTGCGGGCACTGCTGTCGGCATCGAAAGGCAGAAGAAGACTCACTTTCACCGCATCGGAGGCAAGAGGCTCGTTCCAGTAGTAGAAAAGGCTGTCCGATGGAAAACCTTCCTCGCTTTGCCAGACAAGCGCCTCCTCGCTGAGCGCCGGATGCTCTTCCGGCCCGGGCTCCTGAACACTTTCCTCCGGCGCGTCCACAAAGGCCTCCGCATTATCCGCAGTATTGTCCACAGCCGGCTCTGCAGGCTCCTGCACAGCAGGAAGCGAAGGCTGCAGTTCTGTCATCGGGACAGCAATTACATTGTCCAGAGGCTTGAAGGGAATGAGAAGGATATCTCCCGTCCGGAGAGGCTTTGTATTGAGTTCGAGCTGGGGATTGGCCTCCACGATTTCAATAATCTGCACCTGATAGGCCTTGGCAATGGAGTACAGGGTCTGATGCTCCTTTACCGCGTGGCTGTAGAAAGTGCGGCCTTTGAGGCGGACTTTGTCTGCAGAGATTTCCACCCCGGCAGCTTTGTAAGCCGATTCCTGTGCCTGAAGACCGCTCCCGAAAAAGAGAGCGGTCAGTATTGCGGAAACTATGATTGTTCTGCTTTTCAAGACTATTTCTTTTTGTTGCTCTGATATTGGGCGTTGAGACCCTCGATGATGTCGGCGGTGATGTTGATGGCCTCACTGCCGCAAACTACGGGCTGGCTGAGCAGATTGCCCTGGGTCGAGAGAATGAGGGAATAGCCGTGGCTGAGGTTGAAGCTCTTCACATACTCGTTGATGGAATTGGCAATATTGTTGAGTATCACCTGCTGCTCCTCTGCGAGCTCATTCTGCTTCTGCTGTCCGAACTGCTGGAACTCGGCAACCTTCTTCTGGAGATCGTTGTATTTGACCTCGGCTACACTTCTGGTTATGAGGCCTTTGTTGAGCTTGTCGGCAAGCTCCTTGTCTTCGTTCTCGAGCTTGGTGCGGCGGCGGGTGATATCCTGGTCGATTCCCTGGGCCTTCTTCTCGAAACCTGCCTGCAGGTCTATTGCCATCTGGTAATTGGAGATGACTTCATCGAGATTGAACCAGGCCAGCTCGCTGGATACAATCTGTTCGGAAATTCCGGCCTCCGCGTTTTCGTGGCCGCAGCCTTTGCCCGGGATGAGTACTAATACAAGTGCGGCAAGGGCCACAACAATTGAGCAGATGCTCAGAATCAAAGATGTCTTTTTCATTTCTAAATATTTACTTTTGTTTGTTTCAAATATTCTTTCACACAGTTTTCAAGGCCCATATACAAGGCATCGCAGATGAGGGCGTGTCCGATGGAGACCTCGTCGGTGAAAGGAATGGTCCTTAGAAAAAAGGCAAGGTTGTCGAGGTTGAGGTCGTGGCCTGCGTTCAAGCCCAGGCCGGCCTCCCTTGCCGCAAGGGCTGTCTGCAAATATGGTTCCACGGCCTTTCCGGGATTCTGCGGAAACTGTTCCGCATAGGCTGCAGTGTAGAGTTCCACCCTGTCGGCCCCGCAAAGAGCGGCAGCCCTGGCCATTTCCGGAACAGGATCGACAAAAATCGACACCCTTATCCCGCGGCTGTGGAAAAGCGCACACATTTCGCTTAGGAAATCCCTGTGTTCCACCGTATTCCATCCGGCGTTGGAGGTTATGGCATCGTGAGCATCGGGCACCAGAGTCACCTGGTCCGGCACCACTTCCATAACCAGATTTCGGAACGATTCTTCCGGATTGCCCTCGATATTGAACTCGGTGCGCACAAGCTTCTTGAGTTCCCGCACGTCGCTATAGCGGATGTGCCTGCCGTCGGGACGCGGATGAACCGTAATGCCCTCGGCGCCGAAAGATTCAATATCCCTTGCAGCCTTCAGGACATCGGGCATATTGCCGCCCCTCGCATTGCGCAGGGTAGCTATTTTGTTAATATTGACACTCAGTCTTGTCATATAAACTGCAAAAATAATAAAATAAAATACTAAATTTGAGGCCGTATATGAAAATTGCATATTATATCAAAAAAATCGCCCTTGAAAAGGACCCCGCAATAGAGGCTCTGTTTGCCCGTTTGCAGAAAGCCGGAATGGAAATCTACCCCATAAACCGGGGCTTGAGCAGCGGAACGGAAATGCTGCTCTGCTTCGGGGGCGACGGCACCTTTCTCAGTGCCGCAGGAGCAGTCTGCCGCAGCGGAGTGCCTGTTCTGGGCGTAAATCTGGGTCGATTGGGCTTTCTGTCCGAAAACGAGCTTTCCGAAGTGGAAAAAGCCCTGCTCGAAGGCAACTACCACATAGAAGAACGGACGATGCTCCAGGTCAAAACCGGGCAGGCTCCGGAAGAGAACTTTTTCCCCTATGCCCTCAACGAAGTGGCCGTGAGGCGCTCTGCTTCCGGAACCCTTGAGCTACAGGCCGGAATAGACGGAGAGAATCTGCCTTCCTTCTGGGGCGACGGTCTGCTCGTCTCAACAGCATCGGGCAGTACTGCATACTCCCTGAGCGTGGGAGGGCCTGTATGCCGGCCCGATGTTCCTGCCTTCATCCTTGCTCCTATTGCTCCCCACAACCTCAACGTACGTCCGCTTCTGGTTCCCGAAAGCGTGAAAATAAGCATCAAAGGCGTGGACAGGAAAAATGCCCCTCTGCTGCTTTCGCTGGACAACAGGGACTACAATCTGCCTTGCGGCAGCGAAATAGAAGTCAGCTGCGCTCCGTTCAAACTCCGGAGGGTGGTTTTAGGCAAATCGAACTTTATCCAGGCACTCCGCACCAAACTGCTCTGGGGCGAAGATGTGCGCAATACTCAATAATTATGGAAGAACTCATTATACCCAAACATATTTCAATCATAATGGACGGCAACGGACGATGGGCCGAACGCCAGGGAAAAGCCCGCAGCGAAGGCCACATCGAAGGAGTGAGCAGGGTAAAGGACATTACCACCGCCTGCGTGGAACTCGGAGTGCGCTACCTTTCGCTCTATACCTTCTCCGAAGAGAACTGGAACCGTCCGGCAAGCGAAGTGGCTGCCCTTATGGGACTTATGTTCAAGTCCATAAAGAAGGAGTACGATACGCTCATGTCCAATGGCGTCCGCTTCAGGGTGCTTGGAAACAGGCAAAAACTCAGTCCTGCCCTGCTTGCCGCAATAGGCGAACTCGAGAAGGCTACGGAAAAGAACGAAAAGATGGACATGCTCATAATGCTCAGCTATAGCGGCAAATGGGACATCCTCCAGGCCTGCAGGAAACTTGTTGCATCCGGAAAAAGCGACATCGACTACTCCGATATTGACAATGCTCTCGTAACAGCCGGCATACCGGACCCCGAACTTGTAATCCGCAGCTCCGGAGAAAAACGGATAAGCAACTATATGCTTTGGCAATGCGCCTATTCCGAATTTGTTTTTACCGATACACTTTGGCCTGATTTTAGAAAGGAAAACCTGCTGGCCGCTTTGGAGGAATACACAAAGCGGGACCGCCGTTTCGGAAAAATTAAATAAATATCTTATATTTGTAGGCTTTAATAATCCAAAGATGAAAGTATTGAGGGGGGTATTCCTTATTTTGTGTTCTCTTTTCTGCTTGAGCGCCGCAGCCCAGGTGGAAATCGACTATAATCGTCCGACAAAGTACAAAGTAGCGGGCGTAAAGGTGGAAGGCAACACCTACATCGGTCAAAATCAGATCATTGCCCAATCAGGCCTGTACACAGGCAAAACAGTCACCATTCCGGGCGACGACATCTCTTCAGTAATCAAAAAACTCCTGTCCAAGAACTACTTCGAAGACGTGGCCATATATGCCGATTCCCTTAACGCAGGCCGCGACAGCGTATATCTCAGGATAGTCCTCAAAGAAAGGCCGAGAATGTCTGCCTGGACCTTCACCGGCATCAAGTCATCGGACAAAAAAGACCTCAACGAAAGGCTTCCGCTCAAGCGCGGAGGCGATTTCTCCGAATACACCAGAACCACTTCCGAAGGCATTATCAAGCGTTTCTACGCCGAAAAGGGCTTCATCCTCTGCGATGTGAACACCACTGTGGAGAAAGACACAATGATACGCAATGCCATAAGGGTGAATTTCGCCATAGACAAAGGCCCAAAAGTTAGAATCAAGGACATCAACTTCTACGGAGCGGAAAATCTCTCCGAGTACAAGATGGCCAAATCGATGAAGAAGACAAAGTCCAATAAATTCTACAACTTCTTCAACAGCAAGAAATTCAACAAAGACGAATACATAAGCGACAAGCGCAACCTCATAGATGCCTTCAACGAAGCCGGCTACCGCGATGCCAGAATTGTCAAGGACAGCGTCTATATCACCGAAACCGTGAACAAGAAAGGCAAGGTGAAAAAGAACATAAACATCGATTTCGAGATTGACGAGGGCGACAAATACTATTTCCGCGACATCACATGGACGGGCAACTCGGTTTACACCAGCGATATGCTCAATCAGGTGCTCGGCATACAGAAAGGCGATGTCTATGACGTGGTATCCATGCAGAAACGCCTTTACGGAGGCGGCAAACAAGGGGATTACGACATCTCCAAACTCTACCGCGACAAAGGTTATCTTTTCTTCCAGGTCACCCCTGTAGAGACAAATATCCAGAACGACTCCGTGGATGTGGAACTCCGTATAACCGAAGGCAAGCCGGCCATCCTGAACAATATCATCATCACCGGCAACGACCTCACCAACGAAAAAGTGGTACGCCGCCAGCTCTTCACCCGCCCGGGCTACCTTTTCAGCCAGTCGGATTTCGAGCGCTCCATCCGCGAAATCGCCTCCCTGGGCCAGTTCGATGCCGAGGCCATAATGGATTCGCAGAAAGGCTATCTGATCAACCCTAACCCACGGGACAACACAGTGGACCTCACCTACAACGTTACAGAAAAGCCTTCCAGCCAGCTGGAACTTTCCGGAGGCTGGGGAGCCAACACCTTTGTGATGACAGTGGGTTTGAGTTTCAACAACTTCTCCACCAGCCATCTCTTTGACAAGGAGGCATGGAAACCGGTTCCTCTGGGAGATGCGCAGAACCTTTCCTTCCGATTCCAGACCAACGGTACCTACTACACCGCCCTCACAGCCAACTTCACCGAGCCGTGGCTTTTCGGGAAAAAGCCTACCTCGCTCAATCTGGCAGCCTATTATACCCGCCAGACCAACTCCTATCTGGCACTCAACATCCTCAAAAACGACCGCCAGATGGAAGTGTTCGGCTTCTCGGCTTCGCTCGGTAACCGTCTCAAGTGGCCGGACAGCTACTTTGTGCTTTACAACGGTTTCAACTGGCAGACATACAAGCTCACCAACTGGTATTCGGGCTACTTCATTTTCGATAACGGCTTTTCAAACAACATAAGCTACTCCCTCAACCTTTCCCGCAACTCCACCGACCAGATTATCTATCCGCGTCAGGGTTCGGAATTCAGTTTCAGCCTCTCGCTCACTCCGCCTTTCTCCCTCTTCAGGAAGTACGACTACGACAGCGATGGCGCCAAGGTTCCGGTGGCTTCGTGGAAAGACGTGAACTACAACAACTGGACTGCCCAGGACCGCTACCGCTGGATCGAGTATCACAAATGGAAACTCTCCGCCACCCAGTACCTCAAGATTGCCGGAGACCTTGTGCTCATGACAAAAGCCCAGTTCGGCTATCTCGGCTACTACAACCGCAACTGGGGCTATTCTCCTTTCGAAGGCTTCCTGCTCGGAGGTGACGGAATGTCGGGCTACAACACCTACGGTTCCGAAGTGATTTCCCTGCGCGGTTATGAGAACTACTCCCTCACCCCTTATCTGCAGACTTCTTACAAGGAAGACGGCTACGCCTACAGCGGAAACGTTTACGACAAGTTCACCCTCGAACTCCGTTACCCTCTCATCATGCAGCCTTCGTCCACGATATACCTGCTTGCCTTCCTCGAAGGCGGCAACTGCTGGTCCGACATCCGCAAATTCAACCCATTCCAGATTTACCGTTCGGCCGGTGTGGGTGTGAGAGTGTTCCTGCCTATGGTCGGGCTTATCGGTGTTGACTGGGGCTACGGCTTCGATGGACGCTCACAGGGCCTCGGAGGAAGCCAGTTCCACTTCGTGATAGGACAACAGTTTTAATGAATAACATATAAAAGAGAAGAATTGATATGAAAAGAATTTTAACAATTGCCGCAGCATCTTTGCTTTGCATTGCAGCAGGCGCACAGAGCAAATTTGCACACGTAAATTTTGTAGAACTCGTACAGCTTATGCCAGAGGCCGATGAGGCCCGCGCAGCCATCGCTGCTTCCAGCCAGGAAGCACAGGAGACTTTCGCCGCAATGGTAAAAGAGTACGAGGACAAATATTCCGTTTATCAGCAGAAGAGCGCAAGCTGGACTCCGGCCATCCGCGAGACCAAAGAGAAGGAACTCACCGAAATCGTTCAGAGAATCAACGACTTCGACAAGAACATCCAGGCCGAGCTTCAGCAGCAGCAACAGACCCTTATGGCCCCTATACAGCAGAAGGCCATCAACACCGTGAACCAGCTCGCCAAGGAAGGCGGCTACATCTATGTCTTCGACAAGACCAGCATTCTCTATATAGATGAAAGCCAAAGTACCGACCTTACCCCTGCAGCCCGCAAGGCTCTCGGCATAAAGGATGGCCGCACACTTGAGTCCCTCCAGCAGGAACTCGCCGCACAGGCAGCACTTCAATAGGAAAAATTATTCACAAACACATAGTGATGCAACATAAAGTCATTGATGTCAAAGATGTTGTAATCAGATTTGCAGGAGATTCGGGAGATGGTATGCAGCTCACCGGGTCTCTTTTCGCTGATATGTCCGCCATCTACGGCAACGGACTGGCAACATTCCCGGACTACCCTCCGGAAATCCGCGCCCCTCACGGCACAGTTTCAGGAGTATCCGGTTTTCAGGTCCATATCGGAAACGGGCACGTGAACACTCCGGGCGACTATTGCGATATGCTCATTGCAATGAACCCGGCGGCCCTTATGGCCAACGCCCGCTGGTGCAAAAGGGAAGCGATGATTCTGGTCGATGCCGACACTTTCGACCAGAAAGGGATGCAGAAAGCCGGCTTCCACAGCAACAATCCTTTCGAAGAACTCGGCGTGGATGACCGCGCGATTATTCCAGCCCCGATTTCCACTCTCACTGAAGAATCGCTCAAAGACAGCGGACTCGATGCCAAATCCATACACAAGTGCAAGAACATGTTCACCTTGGGTATGGCCTGTTTCATCTACAGCCGCCCACTGGAGTACATCTACGGCTATATAGAGAAGAAATTCGCCCGCAAGCACCCGGAGATGATAGAGCCCAACAAAAAGGTTCTCAACGACGGTTACAACTACGCTGCAGCCATTCAGGCAGTGCCGAACACCTACGAGGTGGAGCCTGCCCACGATCTGGAGCCGGGCCTGTACCGCAACATCACCGGGAACCAGGCCATAGCCTGGGGCCTTCTGGCCGCATCGGAAAAATCGGGGCTGCCACTGTTCTGCGGCTCGTACCCGATAACTCCCGCAACTGCCATCCTCGAAGAGTTGGCTCTGCACAAGAGTTTGGGAGCCAAGACCTTGCAGGCAGAAGACGAGATTGCCGGAATATGCACTGCCATAGGAGCCGCATTTGCCGGCAACCTGGCCGTAACCACCACCTCCGGCCCGGGACTTTCGCTCAAATCCGAAGCTCTGGGACTCGCGGTAATGACTGAACTTCCGCTGGTGATTGTGGACGTGCAGCGCGGAGGTCCATCGACCGGCCTTCCAACCAAGACCGAGCAGACCGACCTCAACCAGGCCCTCTACGGCCGCAATGGCGAATGCCCTATTCCGGTAATCGCAGCCCATTCGCCGGCCCACTGCTTCGATGCCGCCTTTACCGCAGCAAAGATTGCGCTGGAGCACATGACCCCTGTGATTCTTCTCTCGGAGGGCTTCCTCGGCAACGGTTCAGAGCCATGGCACATTCCTTCCATGTGCGACTACCCCGAAATCAAGGCTCCGTTCGTTAACGGACTCCTGCCGGAAGGCGAGAAATTCCACCCATACGAAAGGGACCCCGAAACTCTTGTGCGCCGCTGGGCCATTCCGGGCCAGAAAGGGCTGGAGCACAGAATCGGCGGCCTGGAGAAAAACCATTTCGGCGTTCTCTCCAACGACCCTGCAAACCACGAGACAATGGTGCGCGAAAGGGAGCAGAAAGTGGAGCTGATTGCCCGCGACCTGCCGGAACTCGAAGTGCACGGCCCACAAAAGGGCAAACTGCTCGTAGTCAGCTGGGGAGGCACCTTCGGGCACGTACTCAGCGCATGGAACGAATGCAGCACCGACGATGTGGCATTTGCCCATTTCGACTCCATCTTCCCGCTGCCGTCGAATACCCGCGAAGTTTTCGGCCGATACGAACGCATCCTTGTATGCGAGCTCAACTGCGGACAGTTCGCAGGATGGTTGCGCGCACGCCTGCCGGAATTCGAATACCGCCAATGCAACAAGGTTCAGGGGCAGCCTTTCCTCGTGAACGAAATAGTCAAGGCAATAAAAGAGAATCTCTGATATGGCAGTTCTTACAGCAAAAGATTTCAAGAGCGACCAGCTGGCACGATGGTGCCCCGGTTGCGGCGACCATGCCGTTTTGGCAGCCCTGCAGAGGGCCCTTCCAAAGGTAAGCCAGGCATTGGCTTATGAGAAGGAACGCTATGTGGTGGTATCGGGCATAGGCTGCTCGTCACGCCTTCCATATTATATGGACACCTACGGCTTCCACAGCATCCACGGCAGGGCAACGGCCATAAGCACAGGAATCAAGGTGGCCAACCCCAACCTCACGGTATGGCAGGCCTGCGGCGACGGCGATGCTCTCGCCATCGGAGGAAACCACTTCATCCACGCCATCAGAAGGAATATCGACATCAATGTAATACTCTTCAACAACCGGATTTATGGTCTCACCAAAGGCCAGTACTCCCCTACTTCCAAGTTCGGCGCCATAACCAAAACCTCGCCTTACGGAACAGTGGAGCATCCTTTCAATCCGGGCTCCCTTGTCCTTGGGGCCAAAGGCACCTTCTTTGCACGCAGCCTGGATGTGGAACTGGCCCTCAACGAAGAGATTATGACAGCTGCCGCCCTTCACGACGGCTGCTCGGTGATGGAAATGCTCGTGAACTGCGTCATCTTCAATGACGGAGCCCACAAGGACATTTCCGACCCGTCGGTCCGCGCCGACCGCACCATCATCCTGCGTCAGGGCGAAAAGATGGTCTTCGGCAAGAACCGCGACAAAGGTCTGGTCTTCGACGGAAGCTGCCTCAAGGTGGTTACAATCGGCGAAGACGGAGTAAGCCTTGACGACATTCTCACTCACGATGCCCACAGCAACAATATCGGCCTCCAAATGGCCCTTGTGGACATGAAAGGTCCGGACTTCCCTGTGGCCCTGGGAGTTATCCGCGATGTGAAGGATGTCACCTACGACGACGGCGTGCGCGACCAGCTCAAGGAGGTGGCCCGCAAGTCCACCATCCACTGCGTGGACGACCTTCTGCGAAGCGGAAGCACCTGGGAAGTAAAATGATAACCACTTTATTCATTCAATATGAACACTAAAGAAATAATGTCAAAACTCCAGGCAAAATATCCTGGAGAAAGCGAGTATCTTCAGGCAGTGCAGGAAGTGCTCGAAAGCGTAGAAGAAGTTTATAATCAGCATCCTGAATTTGAGAAGGCCAAGATTGTGGAGAGAATGGTGGAACCTGACCGCATCTTCACCTTCCGTGTAACCTGGATTGACGATGCAGGCGAGGTCCAGACCAACACCGGCTACCGCGTCCAGTTCAACTCTGCCATCGGCCCGTACAAGGGAGGTCTCCGCTTCCACAGAGCTGTTACCCCTTCGATGCTCAAGTTCCTCGGCTTTGAGCAGACCTTCAAGAATGCTCTCACCACTCTTCCTATGGGTGGAGCCAAGGGTGGCTCGGACTTCGACCCGGTTGGCAAGAGCAACGACGAGATAATGCGCTTCTGCCAGGCCTTTATGACCGAACTCTGGCAGTGCATCGGCCCGGACCAGGACATCCCTGCCGGCGACGTGGGTGTTGGCGGACGCGAAATCGGCTACCTCTACGGAATGTACAAGAAACTCGCAAGAGAATACAATACCGGCGTTCTCACCGGAAAAGGCTCTACCTGGGGAGGCTCCATCCTCCGTCCTGAGGCCACCGGTTACGGCGCTCTCTATTTCACCCAGAACCTTCTGCACAAGGCCGGAAAGGACATCGCAGGCTGCAAGCTTGCCATATCCGGCTTCGGAAACGTGGCCTGGGGTGCCTGCAAGAAGGCTACCGAACTCGGAGCCAAGGTTATCGCCATCTCCGGACCGGACGGCGTCTGCCACATCCCTGATGGAATCGACGCAGAAATGATAGACTATATGCTCGACATGAGGGCCTCGAACCGCAACCGCGTGGAGGATATGGCCACCCGCTTCCCTGAAAAGGCACAGTTCACTGCAGGCAAGAAGGCCTGGAGCGTGGCTTGCGACATTGCCCTGCCTTGCGCTTTCCAGAACGAGCTTTCGGCCGACGATGCCGCCGAGCTCAAGGCCAATGGCTGCTGGTGCTGCTGCGAGGTAAGCAATATGGGTTGCCAGCCCGATGCCATCAAGTATTTCCAGCACAATGGCGTTCTCTTTGCCCCGGGCAAGGCAGTAAACGCAGGCGGTGTGGCAACATCGGGCCTCGAAATGACCCAGAATGCCTCCCACATCAGCTGGAGCGGCGAGGAAGTGGACCAGAAGCTGCACTTCATAATGAAATCCATCCACGAGCAGTGCGTGAAATACGGAACCCAGCCGGACGGCAGCATTGACTATGTGAAGGGTGCCAACATCGCCGGCTTTATGAAGGTGGCAACCGCCATGCTTGAGCAGGGTATTATCTAAGTAATAGGATATCCCAAAAATAATGACTAATTTTGCGCCGCTTTTTTGCGACGCAAAATTTTTAAATAGTCATCTATAATGAAAGAAAAGAAATTCAGCGTAAAGCACTGCGTGCTGCTGCCTGTTCTGCTTATTGTATCGGTAGTCCTTTTCTTAATGCCTACCCAATGGTTCGGCATAGCAGGTCTTACACTTGTCCAGCAGAGGACAATCGCTCTTTTCGTTTTTGCAGCTGCCATGTGGATTCTGGAAGTAGTTCCGGCCTGGGCTACATCCATAATCACGATGGTTCTGCTGATTTTTACCGTTTCTGACGGTCAGTTCGCCTTCCTTCGCACAGGGGACAATCTTGGAACACTTGTCAGCTACAAGGACTTCATGGCCCAGTTCGCAAGCCCTACCATCATGCTCTTCATGGGCGGATTCGTGCTTGCCATCGCCGCAACCAAGGTGGGACTGGATGTGGTTCTGGCAAAAGTGCTCCTCGCACCTTTCGGCAAAAACCCTAAGACCGTGCTTCTGGGAATCCTGCTCGTAGTTGCAGTATTCTCTATGTTCATGAGCAACACGGCCACCGCAGCCATGATGCTCGCTTTCCTCGCACCGGTTCTCAAGAACCTCCCTGCCGACGGAAAAGGACGCATCGGTCTGGCTCTTGCAATCCCTATCGGTGCCAACATCGGCGGTATTGGAACCCCTATCGGAACCCCTCCTAACGTGATTGCCCTTGGTTACCTCAAGGAGAATCTCGGAATCGAAATAGGTTTCGGAGAGTGGTGCGTGAGAATGGTTCCTTTCGTACTCGTAATGCTTCTCATTGCCTGGTTCTTCCTGCTTATGTTCTTCCCGTTCAAAGCCAAGGAGATCAAGCTCGAAATCAATGCCGACCGCAAGAAGGACTTCCACTTCTGGGTTGTTGCCGCAACCTTCGTGATCACAATCGCACTCTGGCTCATCCCCGAAAAAATCACCGGACTCAACTCCAATGAAGTTGCCCTCATACCGTTCGCAATCTTCGTTGCAACCGGAGTGTTCTCCAAGAACGACTTCAAGGAAATCAACTGGGATGTGCTCTGGATGGTTGCCGGCGGTCTGGCCCTCGGTACAGCCCTCATGAAGACAGGTCTTGCCAAAGTTCTGGTGGACACCATTCCATTCGCAACAATGCCGGCACTGGTTGTCATCATCGTTTCTGGAATCGTGGGATATGCCATCGCAAACTTCCTCTCCCACACCTCTGCTGCGAACCTGCTCCTGCCTATTCTCGCCACTGTTGCCGCTGCAGTTGACCTCAGCGCATTCGGAGGCTCCTCCGCACTGCTCATCGGTCTTGCAATTTCAACTTCAGTTGCGATGATCCTGCCTATCAGCACTCCGCCAAATGCCATCGCCAGCTCTACCGGCCTGGTTGAGACCAAGGATATGGCCAAGATGGGTGTGATTATGGGTATAGTAGGTCTGGTATTGGGCTATTCCGTCCTCATATTCATAGGATTCTAAAATGAATTTCAAGAAAATACTTTTTGTGGGAGCACTGGCGTGGTTGAGCGCCAGTGCTTTCGCACAGGACAAGCCCCAGATTCAGTTCTACGGCTTCGTCCGCAATTATTACACCTACGACAGCCGTGCCTGCAAATCGGGCACAGCAGAGTTGTACAACTATCTGCCGCTAGACGTGAACGACAACGGGCAGGGTCAGGACCTCAACGCCGTCCCTACGGCCAAATGGTCGTCTCTGACCTCACGTCTTGGAGTGGATGTGAAAGGCTACAACTACAAGGATTATTCATTCAGCGCAAAAATCGAAGCCGACTTCTACAGCGGGCTCAGCGGTGTCACCGGCACCGCCGCCTTCCGTTTGAGGCAGGCCTATTTCGACATTACCGCGCCAAAGGGCCTGAGGCTGAGGCTCGGCCAGGCATGGCACCCGCTGGCAGCCGATATACCGGACTGCATTGCCCTTGAAACAGCAGTGCCTTTCGGGCCTTTCCACCGTACTCCACAGGTGAATCTGCTATGGCCGGCCAGCAGCAAATGGAGTATCAACGCCGTGGCTTCCTGGCAGGTGCAGTACACCTCTGCCGGACCGGAGGGCGCATCGGCCAATTACCAGAAATACTCCAGAACCCCGGAACTGTTCGCCAGCGCAAACTATTCCCACAAGGGCTTTACCGCCCGCCTAGGCGTGGACATGCTCAGCATCAGCCCACGGGTGATGACTGCCAGCAAGCTCCTTGTCAACGAAAGGCTTAACACCTTTATGGGCTTTGCATACCTGCAGTACAAGAAGGGACTTTTCAGCATAAAGGCCAAATCCCTGCTGGCCCAGGCGGGAGAGCATATGAATATGCTGGGCGGCTACGGAGTTAGTACCATAAACGAAGATGGCAGCTGGGAATATACCCCAACCCTCACTTCATCTTCTTGGCTTTCTGCTTCTTACGGAAAAGAGTACAAAGTGTCGTTCTTCGCCGGCTATCTCAAATGCTTTGGCACGATGGACGAACTTGTGCCTGTAGAGGGGTCCGATTCCCTTGCCGATGCCGCCGCGCACTGGCTGTGCAAGAGCGCCTATCCCAACGTGAATTCGGCCTTCCGCCTGACTCCTACCTTGAGCTGGAATCCGGGACGATTCACCCTTGCACTTGAATATCAGCTTACTGCCGCACAATACGGAGCTTATGCAAGCTTGACGGACTCCAAAGGAACTGTGCATAAGCAGTGCGTAAACCTTCACGGTCTCGCCACCGACAATCTGCACTGGGTTTACAATCACCGTATTCAGCTTATGACAAAATTCACATTTTAAATCAGAACGAAAGAAGCGGGGCTTTTAAGAGCTCCGCTTCTTTTTTATTTCAGTGTAATTTCCACAGCTCCTGGACAGATGTCTTCCTCCACAGGAGTGAGATGGATGATTCTCTGGTTGGGCGAACCCCGGAAGAGAAGGCTGGTGTCCCTCTGCTCGAGAATGAAGGGTCCGTCCACAAGGGTATCGATATACTGGAGCATTCGGGACATTTCGGCATCGGCCTCGATCTGCTCTATGGTGAAACCTGTCCAGCACCAGATGTTCTTGTCCGTCTCGGCCTTTATGCGCCTTGCCAGCTCGGTAAAGGCAGCTGCCTGATAGAAAGGGTCGCCGCCGCTGAAAGAGACATTGGAGATGCTGTCCGCCTTTATGATTTCCATCAGCTCGTCTATGCTCATCCAATGGCCGTTGTTTATATCCCAGGACTGGGGATTATGGCATCCCGGACAGTGGTGACGGCAGCCGGCACAATATATGGAAGTGCGCAGACCGGGCCCGTCGGCCATGGTCTGCTGCACTATGTCCAGAACGGATATTTTATTCGTGAACGACACGGTCCTTGAGTTCTGCCAGCTTGCCGCTGTTCCAGCGGTTGGTGGTTCCCACGAGATAGCCCGTAATGCGCTGCAGAGTATCTATGTTGGTAGAATGGCAGTGAGGGCACTCCTTGAGGTCTTCGCTTGCATCTTCGTAGCCGCAATCCAGACAGCGGTTGCGGTTGTGGTTCACGCTTCCGTAGCCGATGTCGTACTTGTCCATAAGGTCCACAATATTCATGATGGCCTCAGGATTGTGCGTTGCATCGCCGTCGATTTCCACATAGAAGATATGGCCGGCACCCTCGTATTTGTGGTATGGACCTTCGATTTTGGCCTTGTGCTCAGGCGTACAGTGGTAGTAAACCGGAACGTGGCTGGAGTTGGTGTAGTAGTCCTTGTCCGTAACTCCCGGGATGATTCCGAATTTCTTCTTGTCCATCTTGGTGAATCGGCCGGAAAGACCCTCTGCAGGGGTTGCGAAAAGGCTGAAATTGTGCTGGTAGCTCTCTGAATAGCCGTTGATTCTCTCGCGCATATGCTTTACAATCCGCAGGCCGAGCTCCTGGGCCTCCTCGCTTTCGCCGTGGTGCTTGCCGATGAGGGCAATCAGGGTTTCTGCCAGGCCGATGAAGCCGATAGCAAGGGTACCCTGGTTGAGGATGCTCTCAATGGTATCGTTCGGCCGGAGCTCTTCGGAGCCCATCCACAAGCCGTTCATAAGCAGAGGGAACTGCTTCTTGAGCGCGGTCTTCTGGAAGTTGAAGCGGTCGTTGAGCTGCTTTGCAGAAATGTCAAGAGCCCAGTCGAGCTTCTCCATAAAGGCCGCAATCCTCTCATCCCTGTTCTCGATGGCGCGGCACTCGATGGCTATTCTCACGATATTGATTGTTGTGAAGCTGAGGTTGCCGCGGCCGATAGAAGTGCGCGGACCGAACTTGTTGTCGAACACGCGTGTACGGCAGCCCATGGTGGCAACTTCGTGGATATAACGCTTAGGGTCGTCGGCCTTCCAGTCTGGATCCTGGTTGTAAGTGGCGTCCAGATTGAGGAAGTTCGGGAAGAAACGGCGGGCAGTAACCTTGCAGGCAAACTTGTAAAGGTCGTAGTTAGGGTCGCCCGGGAGATAGCTCACGCCCCTTTTCTTTTTCCATATCTGGATTGGGAAAATGGCGGTGGAGCCGTTGCCCACACCTTCGTAGGTAGTGTTGAGGATTTCACGGATAACACAGCGGCCTTCTGCCGATGTGTCCGTTCCATAGTTGATTGAGCTGAATACCACCTGGTTGCCTCCACGGGAGTGGATGGTGTTCATATTGTGTACGAAGGCCTCCATTGCCTGGTGCACGCGGCCAACCGTTTGGTTGATGCACTGCTGCACAGCCCTTTCGTCTCCGCTCATACCCGTGAGGTCGCGTTTCAGATAGTCAGAGATAGGAGTATCGTAAAGGTGGCTGTAGTCGGTATTGTCATAAGCTGCGAGTTTGCGCAGTTCTTCCTGGAAGGTTTTTCTCACATAAGGGGCAAGGTAAAAGTCGAATGCCGGGATGGCCTGACCTCCGTGCATTTCGTTCTGCACCGTTTCCATTGAGATACAAGCCAGGACCGATGCGGTCTCGATGCGCTTTGCTGGGCGGCTCTCGCCGTGTCCGGCCTTGAGCCCGTGCTCGAGGATGAGGTCGAGAGGGTGCTGCAGACAGGTGAGACTCTTGGTAGGGTAATAGTCCTTGTCGTGGATGTGGATGTAGCCTCCGACCACGGCCTCGCGCACATCTTCTGCAAGCAGGCACTCGTCAACATAGGTCTTGGTGGCCTCCGATGCGAACTTCATCATCATTCCGGCAGGAGTGTCGGCATTCATGTTGGCGTTTTCGCGGGTGATGTCATTGGCCTGGGCATCGATGATTTCCTGGAAGATTTCGCGGGTCTTTGCCTTGCGGGCAAGGTTGCGCTGGTTGCGGTATGCTATATAACGCTTGGCCACTTCCTTGCGGGGGCTCTTCATGAGTTCCATTTCCACGCAGTCCTGGATTTCTTCCACGCTCATCTCTTCGCGGTTGTTCCTGGAAATGCTGTCTGCTATCTTTGCGGCAAGGACAATGTCTTCGCCTTCTTCGGTTACGGCCATTGCCTTGAGTATTGCGGCAACAATCTTCTGGTTGTTGAATTCGACCTTGCGACCGTCTCTTTTTATTACTTGCTTGATCATAGTGGTGAGAAAATTATTTCCCTGCCTTTGGGGACAAGGATTACTGTAGTGCAAAGATATGCTTTTCGTGCTATGTTTATATCATTTTTCGGAAATAAAGTTTTCCACAATTGAAAAATCCCTTGGCAACATTTTAATTGTCAAGGGATTGCGTAAATTTCAAATTTTAATAATTCAAAACAGATAACTGTTTTGTTACTTTTCCACAACTATGAGGACACGCATACCAGAACGTGGCGGTCGAATGTAAAATAGAGCAAGTCCAGGTCCTGCTCATAGCCGTCCTTGTCGGTGAAAGTGGCGTGCAGCTCACCTTCATCACGCAGGCGGAAGTCCTCTATTTCAATCTGCTCGGCGAAATCCACATCGTACTGGGAGGTGAGCTTGTAGATAGCTTCCTTGGCGCACCAGTAGATGGCCAGCTGCTCATTTTTCTGCCCATCGTCCAAATCGTCGATTTCGTCTTCCGAAAGGGCCTTCTTTTCAACTGCCGAAAAATCGCGGTCCAGCGATTCGCAGTCTATTCCCACGTCTTCGGTATCGTTCAGAATCACTGCCACATATTTCTCGGTGTGGGTGATGCTGATGTTGATTGCGTTGTTCTCAATGTAGGGCTTGCCGTTGTCGTGATGGGAAAGATACACTTTCTCCTCGAACATTGCGTCCAACAATGCCCTGACTGCGAGTTTTTGCTTGCGGAGCGAGCCGTTTCTAATATATGAGATTTCCTCAAGTTCGTCTGAAGGAATGGACGTCATAGCGCGAAGTTCCTCTTCGCTCTCTGAAATTTGCCAGACTCCTACGCGCGAGTGCGCGGGGTCATCAAGATCTTTTGTAAGAAATAGTGCCATAAATATCAATTGACAGCTGCAAATATAATGTTTTTTCTTTTAATAATATAAAAATCTTATAAAATTGCTACCTTTGCAGCGCGTTGAAACTTTTATTGATTAAGTTATGAAATATTTGACAAACGAAAAACTGACCATTGTTGGTGCCGGCGGAATGATCGGTTCCAATATGGCTCAGACAGCCCTTATGCTGGGCCTTACTCCGAACATCTGCCTCTATGATATTTTCGAGCCGGGCGTTCACGGTGTAGCGGAAGAAATGTATCACTGCGGTTTCGAAGGTGCCAACATTACCTGGACCGTAGATCCTGAAGTTGCCTTCAAAGATGCAAAGTACATTGTTTCATCGGGTGGTGCTCCACGCAAAGAGGGTATGACCCGTGAGGATCTGCTCAAAGGCAATTGCCAGATTGCCGCCCAGTTCGGTGACTATATCAAGCAGTACTGCCCGGATGTTAAGCACGTGGTTGTCATCTTCAACCCTGCCGATGTAACCGCACTCACCGCTCTCATCCATTCAGGACTCAAACCTGAGCAGCTTACCTCTCTTGCCGCTCTTGACTCCACCCGTCTGCAGAGCAATCTTGCAAAAGCCTTCGGTGTGCCTCAGAGCAGTGTAACAGGTGCCCACACCTATGGTGGACACGGTGAGCAGATGGCAGTATTCGCATCTCAGGTGAAAGTTGACGGAAAGCCTCTTTGCGAAATGGGTCTTTCTGAAGAGCAGATGGCTGAAATCAAGCAGAACACCATCCAGGGCGGTTCGGCAATCATCAAACTCCGCGGACGTTCTTCTTTCCAGAGCCCTGCATACAATTCAATCAAAATGATTGAGGCTGCTATGGGCGGAGACAAATTCACTCTTCCTGCAGGCTGCTATGTCAACTGCGACAAATGCGGTTTCAAGAATGTGATGATGGCCATGCCTACAGTTATCGACGCAAGCGGCGTACACTTCACCGCCCCTGCCGGAACTGAAAATGAAATGGCTGCTCTCCAGGCTTCCTACGCACACCTCTGCAAGATGCGCGACGAGATCATCAACCTCGGCATCATCCCTGCAGTCGAGAACTGGAAGGACCTCAATCCTAATCTTTAGTAAACGAAGCTCCGCTCACGGGGCTTCCTTTTAGCAGAACAGGCCGGCCTTTGTGCCGGCTTTTTATGTTATTCACTATTTTTTTGTACTTTTGTGAATGAAAAAATTTGCACTCATACTCATAAGCGCCTTGCTTTTGTGTTCCTGCTCTTCGTACAGGGATATCAAAATACTTGACGTACAGCTTGAAAAAATTTCTGTAAATGCCTCTCCTTTCATTCTGGACGTGGCTGTAGAGATAGACAATCCGAGCATCGGGTTGGACCTTACGGACATTTCGGCCACCATCCACTTCGAAGACAGGCAGGTTCTTATGGTACAGTGTGAAGATTTCAAGCTCAAGGGCCACAGCCGGCAGGTCTATCACCTCGAACTCAAGGCAAGCCTGGCCCCCGGCTTCAATCTGTTTTCCGCCCTGCAGATTCTGCAGTCCTCGAGGCTCGAAGACGCACAGTTGGACGTAAGGGCATCGGCCAGAGACTTTTTAGGAATAAAACACACAAAAGAGGTGAAGAATTTGGATTTATGCAAAAGTTTGGAATCAATATAATCTGCCTGCTGCTCTGCTGCAGCGCTTTCGCTCAAGTCCCGCAGGAAATGGACTCCCCCGTGGAAGCCGCCGACAGCATCGGACTGCTCCTTCCTCCGGAAGGCTTCACGTACAGGGATTCTGTAATTTACGTGCCCATCCCGCGCTATACCGACTCCCTTGCCGCACGCACTTTCTCCGAAACAATGCCGGAAGGAATGAGCCTGAGCCAGAGCCCGCAGCTGGAAAATGCAATGAAGGAACAGATTGCCGCCAATACCGCCAACACTCTCGAAACGGAAGGCTACCGCATCCGCATATATTTCGACAACAGGCAGGATTCCCGTGAGGCCTCACTCGAAGCCGAACAGCGTTTCCGCAGACTTTACCCCGGGTACGAAACCTATCGCAGTTTCATCTACCCTAATTTCAAAGTCACGGTAGGCGATTTCCGCACCAAGGCAGAAGCCCAGGTGGCACTTAAAAGGATTTCTGTGCAGTTCCCTACTGCCTTCATTGTGAAGGAAAGGATGAAATTCCCGGTAATCTGCCAGAACAAGCGTTATACCACAGACACCATCAAGGTGCTGGTACCTCTTGAAAGCGAGGCTCCGGCGCTCTAAAAATTCAGAATATGGCAAAACAGTCGCTCGGTTTAACTCAGACCCAGACCCAGAAGCTCTCGCCCCTGCAGTTGCAGACCATCAAACTGGTGGAACTGGCTGCCCAGGACCTGGAGCAGAGGGTGCGTCAGGAAATAGAGTCCAATCCTGTGCTCGACGACAGCCCCGAGTCCGATTCTCCGGAAGAAGGCGGCAAGGAGGTTTCTCTCGACGAGCTGCAGCAGGACGATTACATCCCCGACTACAAAACCAAGGTCAACAACTGGGGCAAGGACCCTCGGCCGGAATACAACACCTTCTCCGTAAAGGAAAGCTTCCTGCAGAGTCTGATGGAGCAACTGTCTTTCAGAAATCTCGACGAGCAGGATTACAAGATTGCGGCATTTATCATCGGCTCTCTGGACGATGACGGCTATCTGCGCCGCGACTTCTCCTCGCTGGTTGACGACCTTGCTTTCCGCGCCAATATCGAGATAGAAGACGAAAAACTCGAGCAGATTCTCAAAATCGTGCAGTCTTTCGACCCTCCCGGAGTGGGCGCCCGCAATCTGCGCGAATGTCTGCTGCTTCAGCTCAAGGCTGCCAGGCAGAGCGAAAACGTGCAGCTCGCCACCCGGGTGCTGGAGAAGTATTTCGACGAATTCGCCGGCAAGCATTACCAGAAAATAATGTCTTCGATGGGGCTCAGCGAAGAGCAGATGAAGGCCGTGCTCAAGATTATCACCCGGCTCAATCCTGCGCCGGGCGGGCAGATAGACGATTCCTATGCCGATGCTGCCGAGCAGATTATGCCTGATTTCATTCTCTGCGACGACGACAAGCAGATTTCCTTTGTGATGCCGAGCTACAACATCCCGGAAATCAGGGTCAACAAAAAATATGTGGAGATGCTCCAGAACGCCAAGGGAGGCACGGAAAAGGAGCGCAAGGCTGCGGCCACCTTCGTGAAGGAGAAACTCGACAGTGCCAAATGGTTTGTGGAAGCGCTCAAACAGCGTCAGAACACCTTGAGCAAGACCATGCAGGCCATTATCGATTTCCAGTACGATTTTTTTGCCAGCGGCGACGAGTGCAAGCTCAAGCCTATGATTTTGGAGGACATAGCCAAAGTCACAGGCTTCGACATTTCCACAATTTCCCGTGTGGTCAACAGCAAATACATAGAGACTCCGTACAAAATATATCCTCTCAAATATTTCTTCTCGGAAGGTCTTGTGAACAAGAACGGAGAGGAGATTTCCACCAGGGAAATCAAGAAGGTGCTGCAGCAGACCATTGATTCTGAAAACAAACACCAGCCGTTCACGGA
The DNA here is from genome assembly GCA_946055165.1 of uncultured Bacteroidales bacterium. Taxonomy (GTDB): domain Bacteria; phylum Bacteroidota; class Bacteroidia; order Bacteroidales; family UBA932; genus Cryptobacteroides. The sequence continues at coordinate 39,574 of CAMGFA010000002.1, read as the reverse complement.
TGAACAGCTGGTGAAAGTTCTTGCCGACAAGGGCTACAATGTGGCCCGCCGTACTATTGCGAAGTATCGCGACCAGTTGGGCATTCCTCTTGCCCGCCTCAGGCGCGAACTCTAAGCTTTTCTACAATTTTCCACCGTAGCAGAGGTCACCTGCATCGCCCAGTCCCGGGACGATGTAAGAGTGGCTTGTAAGTTCAGGGTCAACTGCTGCAACCCAGAGAACCGCCTCTTCCGGAAGGCTCTTCTTGAGATTCTCCACAGCCTGCGCACTTGCAAAAGGGCACACCAGATGGAGTTTGCCGGGAACACCGCCCTGCTGGCAGAGAACTTCGTAAGCCACCTGAACCGATGAACCCGTGGCGAGCATGGTATCGGCCAGAATAAGAGTCTTGCCGCTAAGTTCCGGGCAGGTACAATACTCGGTGTGGATATGGAACTCGCCCTCGTTGTCATATTTGCGATAAGCGGCAACAAAGGCGTTTTCGGCATTGTCGAAACAACTGAGCACACCCTCGTGAAGAGGAAGTCCAGCCCTGAGGATGGTTGCCACCACAATCTGCTCATCCGGCACTTTGAGAGTCGCAATTCCCAACGGAGTGGTAACCTGTTTCTCCACACTGTTGAGGGTCTTGCTGATTTCGTAAGCGAAAATCTGTCCCAGTCGTTCCAGATTGGTTCTGAAGCGGAGGCTGTCTTTCTGAATGTTCTTGTCCCTGAGCTGAGCCACAAAAGAGTTGAGGACCGAGCTCTGTTCTCCGAGGTTGATAAGCTTCATAATTCTATGTTTTGCAAAAAATTTTACTGAACTTTCTTCTTTCTCTGACGGGCCACGATATTGAGTTCGAAGCCCTCGAACTTGTAACCTTTGATACGCTTCTTGCGCAGGTGCTCGTCTATGAAGGAGATGAGTTCCTCGTCCATCACATCCATATAGCTGTCATTCTCCTTGTCGTAAAGGTGGATATGGGGACAAGTGTTCACATCGAAATACATCTTGTTGTTCCCGCTGTGCCTCGGCGCATAAATGCCGAGTTCGCAGAACTGGTACAGAACATTGTAGATGCTGGCGGTGGTGATTTTTGTGGAATTGTTCCGGTTTATGAAATCGGCTACCTGATCGGCGCTGGCGTGGCCGAGTGAAATCATTGCCTGGTGAACTGCAAGACGTTGTGGCGTGGCTTTGAGGCCGTGGGCCTTCAGCACAGGAACAATTTCTTCCGCACTATGGGTGGGGCCTGGGCTTGTAATGGTCATATTTTACAGTTTTGTTCGTGCAAATATAGGAAAATTTTCTCATCTTTGTGAGAAGGACATTATAATAACTATAAACTATGAAGATGAAAGATCTCAGTTTAAGTGAAAGGCCTCGGGAGAGGTTGTTCACAGTGGGCCCGGGAGCCCTTTCCAATGGTGAATTGCTTGCGATACTGCTTCGAAGCGGCACGAAAGGCTGCAATGTGCTCGACTGCGCCAGGATATTGCTGGGCGAGGCCGATGACAGTCTGGTTCAGCTGTCCCGATTCAATCTGAAACAGTTCTGTTCCGTCCCCGGAATACAAAGCAGGAAGGCTGCAATCCTTATGGCCTGCTTTGAGTTGGGCCGCCGTTTTGTACTCGAAAACCGGCAGCGCGATTCCGGAGCCATCACCTGTGCCCGCGACATTTACAACATGCTGCTACCCGTTGTGAAAGGCCTGGGGCATGAGGAATGCTGGGTCCTTTTTCTGGACAGGCAGCGGAAGGTGATTGAAATGCAGTCTTTTGGAGTTGGAGTAAGCGATTCTGTACTTGTGGACCCGAAATCGGTCGTGAAAACGGCTATAGAATATGGGGCTTCTGCCCTTGTTCTGTCCCATAACCACCCTGGCGGTTCACCTTTGCCCTCCAAAGCTGATATGAGTCTCACGGAGCAGCTGCAAAAAGCTTGTTCCCTGTGTGAGATTTCGCTTCTGGACCACGTAGTGCTCTGCGACAACAGCTATTACAGTTTTGCAGACAATGCAATCTCTTCTATCTGACGATTTTGCTCCTTTGGTGCTTGCAGAATAAAAAATTATTCGTACCTTTGCAATCCTTACTGAAACGGTGCGATTAGTTCAGTTGGTAGAGCACCAGATTGTGGTTCTGGGTGTCGTGGGTTCGAGCCCCACATCGCACCCCACAAAAAAGATTGGTCCACGCGGCCAATCTTTTTTTGTATATATGGATTATTTTCCATATCTTGCGCAAACACAGATAATTAAACACTATAACTATATGAAACGGTTTATTCTTCCATTTTTATGTATGCTTGTGTTTTTCCTTTTGCCTTCCTGCAAAAAGGATGAGCAGGGTAATATCACAGTAAACATAGAGCAAACCGAGTATTCTTTGCCGGAAAAGGGTGGCGTGATTGACGTATCCTTTGTCCCCCTAACGGCCTGGGAAGCAAGCTGCCCGGATTCTTTTGTATCTATTGACCCTTCCAGGGGAGATGCTTCCACAGAAGAAGTACACGTAAAGATTACAGTTGAGGCCAACGATATCCCTTACGAAAGAGAAATCAAAGTCAAAGTGGCATTCGTATTCAACACTGTGGATATCACAATCAGCCAGGATGCAATGACTCCGCCTGCACCGCCGACCGATCTCGAAGGCAATTTGCAAACGGAGGATATCACTATAGGACAACCGATAGAATAATAACAACTAAATATATAACACAATGAAAAAGATTTATTTTGGAATGTTCGTGGCCACAATGGCTATGCTTTCCGCCTGTCAGCCCAAGTCTGAGGAGTTCGCTGCTCCTTCCGGACCCGGCACTATTCAATTCTCTGCATCTATAGGAGCAGACACCAAGACCTACATGGAGTACGACGCGAACAGTCAGGTTTACAAAAACTATTGGGAGCAGACAGATGCACTCGATATTATTTCCTATGTAAACGGTGAACCATCTTCTCTGAAAGCAGCATATCTTATCGACGGAGCAGGGACTACTCAAGCCACTTTCGCTTCAGAGGTCAAGCCGGGCGATCACTATGTCGCATATTATGGATTTAGAAAAATATTGGAAGACGATTCCATTGCTGCACGAATCCCAACTCGTCAGAGACTCAACCTGAATACTGAAGGAGAACTCATCAGTGATTCATATCCAAAGTATTACTATCCTATGTATGCAGAAAGCGACGACACGAATTTTGAGTTCAAAAACCTTGCTTCCATACTTAAAATAGAAGTAAGCGGAAACGCATATCTTGAAAGCATAAACATTGCATCCAATTCAGCAGATGTTTTAATGTCCGGTTTCTTTACGGTTGATATGACAGATGACGGCCTTGTCCAGACCCAAATGATTGCAGATTCCACCGCTTGCAACTATATTTCTTTTGATGTCAAGAAATGGCTTAGCGAAGACGAGACAACCAACTGCTATGTAGTTCTTCCTTCCCAGACCTATACAGGCGGCCTTACCATTACATTCACCGGGACAGCCGGCACTATGACAAAAGTTTACAATCAAGACCTTACTTTTGAGCGTTCACAAATCCGCACCATCAGGAACGTCGTATTCTCGGAAGAGAATCCTACAAGCTGGGGCTTGGTTGGAACAATGACCGAAACCGAGTGGGAGAACGATATCGTTATGACACGTACGGAAAACGGATACTCTGTTTCCGGTGTATATCTCACTGCAGAGGATGAATTCAAGTTCAGAGCCAACGGACTTTGGGATGTAAACCTTGGCGGCGCATCTCTCGACGCCGTATTGCCTAATACAACAGTCTATTTGATGCCGGACGGCGCAAACCTCAAAGTGGCAGAAGAAGGTTACTATACCTTTGTTCTCTATCCTGAAGAGTTTGCCGTTGATGTCATTCAGGAAAAGCGCGTGGTATCCTGTGCCAACTACGATGAGGCTGCTGCTGTAGAAGACGGTACTTATGTCAAAGTTAAAGGTTATGTATTCGGAATATATAACAGAGGCTTTATTTTGAACATAGGCAACTATTACAGAAATGGCATTCTTGTATATACATTCTCAAAGCCTATAGATTACACACCTGTACTTGGAAATCTTATTGAGATTATTGCGCTGAAAACCACATACAACGGCCTTCCAGAGTTGAAAGATGTTTACGAGTATAATGTAATATGGGATAATGAAGTTGATTATGGGTTCGGCTCCGGTTACGATTTGACTTCCCCTACAAGCTTTGACACAATACAGATAGACCGTTATGACTATGTTATATTTATGGGAACATTGCAGCAAAGCGGCAACTATTGGAATGTAATTGTTGACGGGGCCACCAGAATCGGTTCCATTTCATTCCCTTATCAGGATCTTACTCCATTTATCGGCCAGAAGGTTGTAGTGGAAGGCTGGTTCTGCGGAATTAGTGGTTCTCAATATATGAACATTGTACTCAAGAAGATTTATGGAGCTTCTGATGACGGCGGCACCGAGGACATCATCCCTGGTGACGACATCGTTGAACTGCCGGAAATTCCTGAATAACAGTTCACATTGAAATTCAAGAAGCGGAGCCTGCAAAAGCTCCGCTTCTTTATTTCAAATCATTTCTTTCCGCTATACTTCGAGCGAGGTGTTGAACTCGCGCAGGAAACGGAGGTCGTTTTCGAAGTAGTGACGCAGGTCGTTCACCTGCCATTTGAGCATGGCGATGCGCTCCAATCCCATACCGAAGGCAAATCCGCTGTATTTACTGCTGTCTATGCCGGAAGCCTCGAGCACATTAGGGTCAACCATACCGCAGCCCATTATCTCCAGCCAGCCTGTTCCCTTGCAGATATTGCAGCCTTTGCCGTGACAGATGTTGCAGCTCACATCCACCTCGGCCGAAGGCTCGGTGAACGGGAAGTACGATGGACGCATGCGGATTTCCGTCTGAGGCCCGAACATCTCACGGGCAAAAAGCAGAATGGCCTGCTTGAGATCGGCAAAAGTCACATTCTCGTCGATATAAAGTCCTTCAATCTGATGGAAGATGCAGTGTGCACGGGCGCTGATGGCCTCATTGCGGAACACTCTTCCCGGACATACCACCCTGATAGGCAGCGGCATAGTTTCCATAGCCCTGACCTGAACACTGGAAGTGTGTGTCCTGAGCAGCAGTGGATTGAGGTGCCCGGCCGATACGAAAAAGGTATCCTGCATATCTCTTGCCGGATGGTTTGCAGGGAAGTTGAGGGCCTCGAACACATGGTGGTCGTCCTCGATTTCAGGACCTTCGGCCACATCGTAACCAAACTTACGGAAAATATCCACAATCTGCTCGCGGACCATGCTTACAGGATGCCTCGAACCAAGTTCCAATTCATCGCCCGGAAGAGTGAGGTCGGCCTTAGGCTGGGCATCGTCCGGACAGGCTTCCAAAGTGTCCCTGAGCGCCTCAATTTTTGCTATTGCCTTCTGCTTGAGCTCATTGAGAATACGCCCAAACTCCCTTTTGGCATCTTTGTCAACAGTACGGAACTCCTCGAAAAGAGCCGTGATTTCTCCCCTTTTGCCGAGATAGCGCACACGCGCCTCCTCCACTTCCTTTGCGGTGCCGCATTTAAGGGCATCGAGCTCTTCCAAGAGCTTTTTGATGTTTTCCAGTGTCATATCTATTTGTTTCTTTTTTCCTTGCGTTTGTCCCTGGCCTTCTTTTCACGCCCTGCTCCCTGCTTGAGATACTTTTGCCATTGTTCAGGACTGAGAACCTTCTGAAAAGAGCTGTAAATCTGCTCCATCCACTTGTCCTGCACTATCACGTAATTGTCCGAGCTCTCGACCTTGGCCCTCGAAAGAGTCTCAAGTTCCTTGCGCAGAGCCAGATAATCGTGCGTGAGAATGGAATCTATATAAAATTCCTGCCATACCTCAAGTTGAAGGCTCTGGCTGTATTTCTCCAATTCTTTGCCCACAAAATCATAAATTTCCTTTTCAGGGTCCTGTTTTTGGGCAAAAGCAAGGGTGCTTGCAAAAAGACTTAACAGCAAATAAAAATATTTCATTAGTTTTGCATTTGTTTCACACACAAGAGTGCAAAATTAAAAAATTAATGGATAAAATGAAAAAGCTCAGCACCATTCTCCTTTCAGCGGCCCTTCTTTCATCTGTACAGGGCCTCGCCTGCACCAATGTTCTGGTAAGCAGAGGCGCCAGCAAGGACAACTCCACCCTCGTTTCCTATGCGGCCGACTCCCACTGGCTCTATGGAGAGCTCTACTTCCACAAAGCTGCCAAGCACAAGGCCGGCAGCCAGCTCGCAATCAGGGAATGGGACACACACCGCCCATTGGGGAGCATTGCGCAAGTTCCCTACACCTACCAGACAATGGGCAACATGAACGAATACGGCCTCATCATCACCGAGACCACCTGGGGCGGCCGCGAATGCTGCATCAACGAAGACGGCATAATGGACTACGGTTCGCTCATCTACATCACCCTGCAGCGGGCCCGCAACGCCCGCGAAGCCATTGAGACAATCGTCTCGTTGGCAAACGAATACGGCTACCCTTCCGAAGGCGAGACCTTCTCCATTGCCGATTCGTCCGAGGCCTGGATAATGGACCTCGTGGGCAAGGGCGAGGAAAAGGGAATTGTCTGGGTGGCAAGGCGCGTGCCCGACGGTTACATCTGCGCACACGCCAACCAGGCACGAATCACCCGCTTCCCTCTGCAGGATGCCGACTGCATCTACGCGCCCGATGTGATTTCCTTCGCCCGCAGCAAGGGCTGGTACGAAGGCGAGGATGCCGACTTCAGTTTCCGCGATGCCTACAACCCGCTCGATTTCGGCGGAGCCCGCGGCTGTGAGGCCCGCGTCTGGGCAGCCTTCAACATCCTCGGCGAAGGCATGTTCCGCTACCAGAACGAAGATGGCGAACTCGTGGAAGAATCGGCCGAAAAATACCTGCCTTATGCAATGGGTTACGAGCTCAAAGGCGAAATGCCGCTCTTTATCCTGCCAGCTAAACCTCTTGGAGTAAAAGATATAGCAGATGTTATGCGCGACCACTACGAAGACACACCGATGGATATGCGGACCGATGCCGGCGCCGGCGGGAATGCCTGCCCGTACCGTTGGAGGCCGATGTATTACGAAGTGGACGGCAAGAGCTACCTCAACGAAAGGGCAATCGCCACCCAGCAGACCGGATTCTGGCTTGTGGGACAGTCGCGCAACGGACTTCCGAAAGAAGTGGCCCCGCTGCTCTGGTTTGGCACGGACGATGCCGCAACTTCCTATCTCACCCCTTGTTACGTCAACTCCACCGCCGTTCCGGACTGCTTCAAGGAAGGCAATGGCGACCTGCTGCACTACTCGGACGAATCGGCCTTCTGGATTTGCAACCGCGTGGCCCAGGCTTGCTACAAGATGTACAACTTTATGGAGCCGGTGGTACGCGAACAGATAGACCGTTTTGAGACTGAGCAGATTGAGCAGGCTGTCCCTCAAATGGATGCAAAGCTCTGCAAGCTCGTGCAGAAAAAGCATAACGCCCAGGCCATCAAGCAGATGACCCGATTCACCTGCAAGACAGCGCAGAAGCAATTCGAAAACTGGTGCAGTCTGGAGGAGCTGCTGCTCGTGAAGTTCATCGACGGCAATGTGAAAGCCCAGAACGAAGACGGCAGTTTCAAGCACAGCGAGTACCACGAGGGCACACCGGACGGCCTCACGCAGCCGGGATACACCGAAAAATGGAAACGCAGCACTGTTCTGGACAACGGTCCCGAGCTGCTGGTCCACTAGCCCCCTGCAGGCCGGCATTTGGAAGTTTCTGAAAAAAACGCCATCTTTGCCGAACTGAAATTGAACTAAAACCTAAAAATAATGAACGAGTTATTGAACGAACTCTGCGGCAGATTTACCCTGCCGCAAGAAACGATGGCTGCGGGCATATATCCGTACTATCGACCTATTTCATCAGGGCAAGACCCTGAGGTTCAAATGACTGACGGAAGCCAGGCCCTTATGTTCGGCTCCAATTCCTACCTTGGACTCTCTGACGATCCACGACTTAAAGAAGCAGCGATTGCAGCCGTGCAGAAGTATGGCACCAGTTGCTCGGGCAGCCGTTTCCTCAACGGAACCCTCGACATCCACGAAGAGCTTGAGCGCAAGCTCGCCAAATTCGTGGGGATGGACAAGGCAGTCACATTCAGCACAGGCTTCCAGGTCAACCTCGGCGTAGTGAGCGCCCTCGGATTCCGCGGAGGCTATATTCTTCTTGACGATACCGACCACGCCTGCATCATCGACGGCAGCCGCCTGAGCTGGAGCACCGTATATAAGTTCAAACACAATGATATGAACGCTCTTGAGAAAAAGCTCAAGGCATGCGAGGCCGACAAGCCGAAGCTCATTGTGGTTGACGGTGTATATTCCATGCTCGGCGATTTGTGCCCGCTCCCGCAGATCTGCGACCTCGCAGAGCAATACAATGCGGCAGTGATGATTGACGATGCCCACGGCCTTGGAGTGTTCGGCGAGAACGGCAGCGGCACAGCCAGCCACTTTGGCCTCACCGACAGGGTGGACCTCATTATGGGAACCTTCTCCAAGAGTTTCGGCTCGCTGGGAGGCTTCATCGCCGGCAGCGAGAAGGTAATCAACTTCCTCAAGCACAACTCCCGCTCTTTGATTTTCAGCGCATCGATGACTCCGGCCGCAGTTGCCGCCGCCTCCAAAGCCCTCGACCTCATGATCGAAGAGCCGCAGAGAAGAGAGCATCTCTGGGACATCACCCGCTACGCGTGGAAGCGCTTCCGCGACAATGGTTTCGACATCAACGCCACGGAATCGCCAATCATCCCTCTTATGGTCCGCGACACCATAAAAGCCCTCACCATTGTGAGGATGGCCTACGACCAGGGAGTATTCATCACTCCTGTGATATCTCCGGCAGTGCCGGAAAAAGATGTGCTCATCCGCTTTGCCCTTATGGCAACCCACACAAAAGAGCACATCGACATAGCTGTTGAGAAACTCACGGCCATTTTCAAAGAAACTGGCGTAATCCAGTAGTCTTATGGTCATCTTAATTACCGGAATCACTTCGGGCTTTGGCAAAGCCATGGCCCAGAGGCTTGCTGCCGATGGACATATTGTTTACGGGACTCACCGTAAAGACTGCCAACAACTGCCGGGTGTGCACTACATCAAAGCCGAAGCCACATGCCAGGCCGATGTTGAGGCGGCTGTAAACTCGGTCCTTGAGGCCGAAGGCAGGATTGATGTCTTTATCAACAATGCCGGTATGGGAATAGGCGGACCGCTGGAATTCTCCAGTCTCGAAGACTGTCAAAGGCAGATGGACGTGAATTTCTTTGGGATGGTGCGCTTTCTCAAGTGCATCGTCCCTATTATGAGAAAACAGGGAAAAGGACATATAATATGCCTGAGTTCCATAGGCGGACTGGTAGGCCTGCCTTATCAGGGAATGTACAGCGCCTCGAAATTCGCCATTGAAGGCTACTGCGAGGCCTTGAGGCTGGAAGTCAGGAAGTTCGGAATAAATGTTACAGTAATCGAACCGGGCGATTTCTCCACCTCATTCACGGCACAGCGAAAGAGCGTGGACAATCCCGAAGTGCACGAAGCCTATCCGAGCTACGCACGCTCTCTTGCCAGCATAGAAAAGGACGAGACCAATGGCCTCAAACCCGAGTTTCTTGCTGCAAAAGTGTCGAGAATCGTACGCAAAAAACGTCCGGGCTACCACTACATAATCTCAAGTTTCCTTCAGAGACTTGCGGTAGTTGCCCGGACCGTTTTGCCATCCAGGACCTTTGCCTGGATTATGAGTCTGTACTACAAGCTTTAATCCTTGACAAATATCCTGTATTCGCCAGGAGCCATAGAACCTAAGTAGAGGGACTTTTCAAAGCCGACATTGTAAGCCTGGGAAGTCCCGTCCTGTACCCACCTACCTTCTGCCGGAAGGAGCAGGGTCATATCTTCTGCAGCAGTGCCGAAGTTGCCTATAACGGCAGCCGCTTTGCTTCCGCTTTCGAAAATCATTGTTCTCACGGTCTTTCCGCTGCCTGCATAAATATTGAATGTCGAAGAGCTGCTGTAGAACTCAGGATGTGCCCAGCGCCAGGCAAGAAGATGAGAATAGGCATCGTACAGAGAACGGCGGGAAGAATCGTCGTAATAATCCCAATGCAGAGGCTTGGCCGCTGTTCTGCCGCCTTCTTCAATTGAAATATCGTAGCCCAGTTCTCCGAACTGCCATATCATCTTAGGTCCAGGTACAAGCATGGAGAAAGCGGCGTTCAGCTTGAGACGCTCCACTCTTGTGGCAAGGTCGGAGCTGACAGTGCCATTGCCCCATTTTTTTGCTTTATAGGCGGTGCGCTCCTCATCGTGACTTTCCATAAAGCCCACAAGCGAGCCGAAAGGCATGGATGTGGATGTCCACATTCCGGAAAGGTCGTCACCCTCTTTGAGCCAGCCCATAGCTGTCTGGCAATAAGCGTTGTTCATATTTCTCCAGACCTTCATTCCTTTGGTTCCCAAAACTTTCTCCTCGCTGTTGTCGCAGAAGTGCTCCAAAATGACAACGGCATTCGGATTGGTCTTGTGGATGGCATTGGTGTAGTCGGTGAGAATGTCTATACGGCTCTGGTCATAATTTGCACAGGTGTTTTCATTGCAGTTGCGCTGGGTGAATCCCTTTGTGAGGTCGAAACGGAAACCGTCGAACTTGTACTCTGTAAGAAGGTACTCAAGGCTTCTCTTCACGTGCTTGCGAACATCGGCATTCTCGTGATTCCAGTCGTGATAAACCGAGTAAGGGTGAGGTGCTGTAACGTTGAACCAAGGATTGTTCTCCGCTGTCCTGTTGTTGGCGCTGTCCCAATAGAGTTTGGCCATTGGATGGGCTCCGGTGGCGTGGTTGTAAACCACATCGAGCAGCACGGCAATACCGCGGCGGTGGCATTCATCGATGAACTCCTTGTAAGCCTGGCGGGTGCCGTAGGCCTTGTCAAGTGCAAAATATGAACGCGGGTTGTAGCCCCAGCTGTCATTGCCGTCAAACTCCTGAACAGGCATAAGCTCGATTGCATTGATGCCAAGATTCTGCAGATAGTCCAAATGCTCTACACAACCGGCCAAATCCCTGCTTGCAGAGAAATCCCTCAAAAGCAATTCATAGATAACGAGATTGTCCGGATCGGCAATTTTATAGTCCCCGTTCTTCCAGCTGTACTGCGGAGCATCGGTCTGGAAAGCGGAAAGGATGCCGCCTGTTTCCTGCGGGAATGCAGGCATGTTTGGATAGGTTGTGCTGCTTATCCATTTGTCCTCTCCTCCATCATAGGTGATTTCGGTATAAGGGTCGTGGATGCGGACATAGTCGGTCTCTCCCTTTGTAAGATGGTACTGGTAACGGTATTCCTTGCCCGGCTCGAGCCCTGTAAGGGTAATCCACCAGCATCCGGCAGCATCGTCACGCTTCATCTGGTATTTGTTCGAAAGCTTCCATGAGTTGAAATCTCCCACAACGAAAGAATGGTCGTAGCTGTTGCCGTCCTTGTCCTTCTCCAAAAGAACGAGGCACACGGATGTGGAAGAAAGGTAGTTGATTCCTTCCTGAACTCCCGATGGCAGTGAGGCCTTCTCAACTGCTGCAGGCTCGAAGACATCGGACGCATCGTTCAAATTGATAAAGAGGTCCCCGCTCTGCTTGCTGCCGTTGGCATTGCGGACAACAACGCCAATCTTGGACATCGTGGCACCTTCCTCGGCGCCGAACCACTCCCTAACAGAAGGCGAAACCTCAATTTGCCATACATCCTTCTCTGCCGTCGGCTGCCATTTGAGTTTGTCTGTATTCTGCCCCCACTCGGCCAGCACATAGCAGTCCCCGGAGATGTTCCGTATCCATACGTGGGCGTAGAGGTCGTCGGTGGAACCGCTGAAAGGGAATTCTCCACCGGCCTTGTAGTACATCACACAGGCCTCTTCGGTGGAAGGAACGGCCGGATTGCAGCTCAGGCCGGGTTCAAGTTTGGTAATGTCAAATTCCTCCACGGGATCCGGTCCCGGTCCCGGGTTAGGATCGTCCGTTGGCTCACAAGCCAAAAACAGGCTTGCGAATGCCAAAATCAAAATAGTTTTTTTCAATTTCATACTCAATATTATTTGTTGTTATTTTTCCAACCAGTTGATAAAATCATCCACACGGGAGCGGCTGACCATCATTTCAAAACCGCAAGGCAGGGTTGGGACAATCTTCAGACGCCCGCCAAGCTGCTTGACAATGCTTTTTATCGCTTTTATGGAGATGACGCAACTGCGGGAGATTCTGAAAAACTGTTCCGGGTCCAAATCGTCTATTATAATGTCGAGCGACGAATCCAGGACATAACGGCCTTCCTGAAAAGTAACCAGATAATTGTTCTTCTCTTCGGAATAGATATAAGCTATGTTGCTCACTTCTATCGGAACAATGCGGTCGTTGAAGCGGACTATGTAACGTTCCTTGTACTGCTTTGCAGGTCGGGAAGTACCCCCGAACTGAGAAAGCAGATAAGCCACATCAACTGTTCCTCCACTCATTTTGCATCGGCCCACTGCACGCCGGAGGGCTTCCGGATCAATGGGTTTGAGCAAATAATCCACGCTACCGGCTTCAAAAGCCTTGATGGCATAGTTGTCATAGGCAGTTGTCATTACCACTTTGGAAGTGATATTGACTTTTCGGAAAATTTCAAAGCAGATACCGTCGGAAAGCTCGACATCCATAAAAATGATGTCGGCCACATTGCCGGGAGTCTGCAGCCAATTAACCGTGTCCTTCACCGAGCCGCACAGACCGACCACTTCCATTTCAGGAAACAGTCTCGTCAACATTCTGACCAAGCTCTTCTGAGCCATAATCTCATCTTCTACAATCAGAACTTTCATAATACTTCTACAATAAAGGTAAAACTACGGCATAGTAATCTTCCCCATCAAGGATTTGTATCTCCTTGCCACAAAGGTCAAGATACTGTTGCCTTATATATTTATGTCCCAGGCCTGTCGATGGCGAGGGAGTCATTTTTGGCACGATGTTGTTTTTTACAGTGAGCGCATCGCCATCCGCCGAAATGCTCAAAGTCAAAGGATTCTGAGGCAAAATGGAATTGTGCTTTATGGCATTTTCCACCAGAAGCTGCAGGGAACAAGGCAGAAGCATTCTGGACATGTATTTTTCCTCAACCGAAATCTCCACATTCAATCCATCGGGGAAACGGACCTTCAGTAGGTCGATATACTGGTTCACAAAATCGAGTTCTTCCCGAAGACTCACCATATCTATGTCTTCACTCTTTATCAGATATCTGTACACTCCTGCCAGTTTGTGAGTGTAAAGACTGGCCTGTGCTGTTTTCTCCTCGCAAATCAGACAATCGAGAATGTTGAGGGAATTGAAGAGAAAATGAGGATTGACCTGGCTCTTGAGTTTGATATAGCGGTATTGGGCAAGATTCGCGTTAACTTTGGCCTCAAGCATCTGCTCTTTCGACAGACGCACATAGTTTATCATATAGACAATGCTTAACACCGTGATGTGCAATATGAGGGACACAACATAAGCCAGGGAAAACAGAGTGCCTTTTCCTATGAGAAGAGCCTCAATGGCGGCTACGCCCATAATGAAGACAAGAAGGAACAGGATTTTCCATACCATCGGGCGGTTTTTCAGCAGAGTTTGGACATAACGCACATAAAGAACGTCCAGACACAGAAGGATGACCAAAGCAACCACATTGTTGACCGCCTTCATCACCACATTTATAACCTGGTCCACTGTCAGAGACATGTTGGAGAGCAAGGCCAGAATCACAAGACGGACCAGCAATATTCCCATCGCGGCAATCACCACAAAGCGGAGCGACTCCCACACATTGCCCTCTTCCTCCTTTTTGAAAAAGGAAGTGAGCCAGACCAGACCCCAACCCAGAATTTCAGTGGTTACAAATGTGGAAATGGCGTGAACCGCCATCGGCGCAGGTATGAGACTGGACAAAAGTTGTGCGAACAGAATTCCGGACAGATATCCCAGCACATTGACAATGATAATACTCAAGGCATAGAACTCCACAACCACCTTTTTTTTCATACAGATGACAACGGCCATTGTAATTGTGAGCATGGTCAGCGCAAGTTCGTCGCTAAGTCCCAAAGATCTGCAGGACAGGGCGAGAGCGGAGTGCAAGATGCTGAAGAGGTGGACTATTTGAGCCACACTGATAGTTTTAGCCTTATTCATACCTATTGGATGTCACGAATATAGACATTTTTAAGAAATATACAAAGCACCTGTTTTTCGTCGCTGAATTATCACCATTCGTCCAAATCATTGCACATTTCGTCCACTCCCGGATTTGATTTTAATTTTTATGTAGGTATATTCGCGACGATACACACTAAAACGACAATGCAGAAAAAAGATCTCGGTTTTTGGCAATTATGGAATCTCAGCTTCGGATTTTTCGGAGTTCAGATAGCATATTCATTGCAGAGTGCAAACATTTCACGCATCTTTGCAACACTTGGGGCAGACCCTCACAGCCTCAGTTTCTTTTGGATTCTTCCACCACTGATGGGTATGATTGTGCAGCCTCTCGTGGGAAAATACAGCGACAGGACCTGGTGCAAACTGGGACGTCGAATCCCATATCTCCTGTTAGGCTCTCTCGTTGCAATTCTTGTCATGTGCCTGCTTCCGAACGCGGGAAGTTTCGGTCTCACAATAGGCGGAGCAATGGTTTTCGGGCTAGTGGCCCTCATGCTTCTGGACACCTCCATCAATATGGCAATGCAGCCGTTCAAGATGCTGGTGGGCGATATGGTGAATGAAAAGCAGAAGACAAAAGCCTATTCCATCCAGAGTTTCCTCTGCAATGCAGGCAGCCTTGTCGGCTATGTCTTTCCTTTTGTTTTTGCCTGGATCGGCCTGGCAAACACCGCCCCTGAAGGGCAGATTCCGGACACTGTAAAATATGCTTTCTATGTTGGAGCAGCCATTCTGATTCTCTGCGTTCTTTACACTATCTTCACCGTTAAGGAAATGCCTCCGAAGGAGTATGCCGAATTCCACGGCATTGACCTCGAAGCCGAAAAGAGCAAAAAGAATCCGAACTTCATCCAGCTCCTCCGCAATGCTCCTTCAACCTTCTGGACTGTAGGCCTTGTCCAGTTCTTCTGCTGGGCTGCATTCCTCTATATGTGGACCTACACCAACGGCGCGATTGCCGATACTGTCTGGGGCACAACCGATGTCAAATCTGCCGGATATCAGGAAGCCGGCAACTGGGGTGGCATTCTTTTCGCCGTTCAGGCCGTAGGCTCTTTAATTTGGGCCGTTGTCATCCCTAAGTTCAAAAACGAAAAAGTTGCCTACATAAGCAGCCTCCTTATCGGTGCTGCTGGTTTCGCTTCCGTTTTCTTCATTCACGACAAATACTTGCTCTTCATATCTTTCCTTCTCATAGGTGCAGCCTGGGCAGCAATGCTTGCATTGCCTTTCAGCATCCTCACCAATTCCCTGAAGGGAGAGCACATCGGCTCATATCTGGGACTTTTCAACTGCACCATCTGCCTGCCGCAGATTGTTGCTGCAGCCATCGGAGGTCTGCTTCTCAAACTCGTGGGAGGAGCCCAGGTAAGTATGTTCTTGATTGCAGGACTATTATTAATATTTGGCGCTTTAAGCGTTAATTTCATAAAAAAATCTAAATGAAAAAATTGCTCACATTACTTTCTGCACTCGTGTTGACACTTTCGGCAGGAGTACAGGCTTATGCCCAGAAAACCTTCCTCGTTGAAGGCGTGGTAGTGGACGAATTCGGTCCAATCACTGGAGCGGGAGTTATGGAACAAGGAACCACAAACGGTGTGGCAACCGATTTTGACGGCCGTTTCAGTTTCAAAGTTTCCTCTCCCGACGCTATCATCGAAATCAGCTTCGTGGGCTATGCAACGCTTACTTTCAAGGCTAATGAACTGCCTAAGGTAATCACCCTCAAAGAAGACTCCCTTTTCCTCGAAGAGGCAGTGGCCATCGGTTACGGCTCACAGAAGAAAAAGGAAGTGACCGGCTCAGTAGCATCGGTAAAAGCTGAGGATTTCAATGTTGGTGTCAAAGCCAATCCTGTAGGTCTTCTTCAGGGTAAAGTGGCCGGTCTTAACATCAGCCGCACTACCGCAGACCCTACCTCTACTGGATACAATATTCAAATTCGCGGTTTTTCAACCTTGGGACAGGGAACAGGTTCTTCTCCTCTATACATTGTTGATGGTGTTCCAACCAGCAATATCGACAACATCGCCCCGGATGAAATCGCTTCTATGGACGTACTCAAGGACGGTTCTGCAGCAGCTATCTACGGCACCCGTGGTACCAATGGTGTCATCCTTATCACCACCAAACGTGGCGAGACTTTCGATGATACTGTTAACACCTCTTTGGAATACGCAGGATATGCCAGTCTCTCTTATATCAACTCCAGAGTAGGTATGGCCAATGCAGAAGAATTCAGAAGTCTTCTTGATGCTACTGGAGGCAAAATGAGTGGAATAGACTGGGGTGCAGATACTGACTGGACCCGCGAACTTTCCCGCGACATAGCTCTTACCCATAATCACAATGTGGCTATCAGCGGAGCTAATCGTAATTTGAACTATCGTGCTTCCATCAACATCAAAGATGCACAGGGTATTGCCAAGAATAATAACCGCAAGGAACTTACTGCAAAATTCTCCGCTGACCAGAAATGTCTGGACGGTTGGCTTAAACTCCAGTTCGACGCTTCCTACATGAAGTATCGGAACGATTTTTCAGCTGCAGACTATACAATAGCCTCCCAGTTGAACCCTACCATGCCAGTTTACAACGAAGACGGCACATACTTCGACCCTAACAACTCAGGTCAGTACAACCCTGTAGAATGGCTGAAGGCTCACGAGAGCTATGGAGATGGTAACTTCTTCCGAGGATCAATCAAAGCAACCATAGACATCAAACCTATCCCAGGACTCAAAGTGAACGCCTTTGCCGCTATTGAAGAGGGAGACAACCGTTCTTACAGTTACACTAATACTGTTTATGACCCTCACAAGGCAGAATCAAGCGACTGGGCTAACAGGCAATACGACATGTCCTTTAACAAGCTCTTTGAAGGAACTATTGACTATGCCAATAACTGGGGAGGACACAGAGTAGTAGCTGTTGCCGGTCTTTCTTACCAGCACTTTATGGACGACGGTATGAATGCATCCAACAAGGGATTTGTAATGCCATCCTTAAAATACTATCGAATTGGTGAAGGAGATGCTTCAAAGGACTATTTATCTGTAGGTTCTTGGAGAAATGCTCATGCTCTTGCTGCCGCTTTTGGCCGATTGAACTACAATTACAATGACATATACTTGCTTTCCGCATCCCTTCGCGCAGAAGGATCCAGCCGCTTTGGCGCCAACAACAAATGGGGACTTTTCCCTGCTGTTAGTGCCGGTTGGAGAATCAAGGGAGAAGACTTTATGTCTGATGTTGACATTGTAAACGATTTGAAACTTCGTGCTGGTTTCGGTGTAACCGGCAACAATGTGGGACAGAGTCTTATGTCTGTTGCATTGCTTTCAAAATCAGACGTGTTCGACTATGATGGAAAGCCTACAAGCACTTATACCATCACACAAAATGTGAACCCGGATTTAAAGTGGGAAAAGAAATACGAATACAATCTCGGTATCGATTACGAATTGCTTGATAGCCGTATTTCCGGTAGTCTTGAAGGATATGTCCGTCATACTAAAGATCTGCTTTGGTACTACGAGGTTCCTACCCCTCCATATCAGTACACTACCCTTCTTGCCAATGCCGGCCAGATGGTATCTTATGGTGTAGAACTCGCTCTGAATGCAATCGCTGTCAAAACATCCGATTTCAGATGGACAAGTGGACTTACCCTCGCATGGAACCAGAACAGAATTACAAAACTTTCCGATCCAGACAAGGGATTCAACTACTCAGCTTCTCCTCAGGGCAACCTCTATGGTAACAAATTCAACGGTTCAGACTCTTATACACAGATTCTAGAAGAAGGCGGTATAGTTGGCCAGTGGTATGGCTATAAGTTCTTGGGTTTCAACGCTAAAGGAGAGTGGATGTATGAAGACCAATATGGTTCTCCTACCAACAGGCCTACAGCAGCTGACAAGCAGTACCTCGGCTCAGCCCAACCTCTGCTTACCTTCGGTTGGAACAACACATTCAACTACAAGAACTGGGATTTGACCGTATTCCTTCGCGGAGTTCTTGGAAACAAACTCCTGAACGCCAGCCGCTTTATGTACACACCTGACGGAACTGACTCTTCTACCAACTATAACTTCTTCGCCAAAGACGTTCTCAGTGGGGAAGGTGTAAACGGAGGTCCTATTTTCGCTGACTACGATCACTTCTCCGACTACTGGCTCGAAGATGGTTCATATCTGAAATGTGACAACATCACACTTGGATACACCTTCCGCATCAAAGAGAACAAATTCGTCAGGTCTCTTCGTGTATATGCTTCAGCAAGCAATTTGTTTACTCTCACCTCTTACTCCGGACTCGATCCTGAGGTCAACACCTCTTGCATCGACTACCCAGGCGTAGATATTAACAATTTCTACCCTAAGACCGGCTCAGTTATGTTCGGTGTTAATGTTAACTTCTTCTAATAGATATTTAATAAAGATGAAGAGAATATATAAAATTGCGCTTGTCAGCGCACTGGCTCTCACAGCACTCACATCCTGTGATGCCCTTCTTGAGGAAGAATCCTTTGGAAGACCTACAACAGAAGATATGCTTCAGCGTGAAGAAAACATTGTTAGCCTTGTGGGCCAGGCTTACGCAGATCTTCGATTTATGCACGACCACTGGGGCTACTGGGGAGTAAACACCTTGACCTCCGATGAGGGACTTTGCCCTATTAGAAAAGGTGGTGACTGGAACGATGGCGGATATTGGAAGTATCTTAACACCCACGAGTGGAATGCTTACGGTGAAGCCTTCAAAAATATTTGGAACTGTACTGTTGCTGGCTCTGTGCTTTGTAACAGCCTTCTTGAAACCCTGTACGCCAACGAGGAAAATATAAACCCTGAGGTATACGGACGATTCGTTGGTGAACTTGAAGTGCTCCGTTCATATTATTACTACCTTCTTTTCGACTCTTTTGGTCGTATTCCATACAAAGAAGACTATTCCGATCGAGTAGAAGCCCTGCTGGATCCTCCTGTAGTATGGGCTCACTTGGTATCTACCCTTGAAAGGAATGCTCCAAATATGGCTGTGGTAAATGATGCAAATCGAACACAATACGCAGGCCGGTGCACTCAAGGTTTTGCATACGCACTTCTTGCCCGTCTATATTTAAATGCCGAATCATTTGGTTGTACACCAGCAAATGTTATGGCTGCTGAACGAACATTCACTGTTCACAACGGAAAAGCCGGATCTCATCCATTGGAGGAAGTCGGTATAAATATTAGCAGTGTCACAGATTTCTATACCAATGCCATACGATGCGCTAATAAAGTTATTGACTCTGGTTCTTATATAATTGAGCCGAACTATTTTAATAACTATCTTATTGATAACGCAGGAAGTCGTGAAAATATTTTCACAATCGTTGAAGACGGACTTACGGCCACTTATCCAGAGAGAGATCTATACAGCTGCAAAAACAAATTACGCATTGAATTCCTTTCTCTTCACTATGCTTTCCAAACCAGATATGGTATGCAGCTCGACTGCTGGAACGGCTTCTGCGCTCGGCCAGAATACATGGCCCGTTTCAATGACTATGATGTCAGAGGTGCAGGGTTCGAAGGGAATGGCACTATGGACAAAGAACAGTGGGGCTGGTTCCTCGGACCTCTTTGTGATGCAGATGGAAACGTAATGACAGAAATGTGTGCGGTTTACGAAAACGGATATCCTGTTCTTGACAGTGAAGGCAATCCATTGAAGGAAGAAAGAGATATTGTTATGCGCACAAGTATAGAGTCATTGGACTGCGCAGACCGTATGGATGGTGCCCGTATGTACAAATACGAACTTGACAAGGAAGGCAAGTACAAATACATGGAAAATGACTTTGTGCTCTTCCGCTATGCCGATGTCATCCTGATGAAAAAGGAGGCCATCCTTCGCGGCGGTACTGACGATAATCCAGGAATTGAGGATTCTGCTATCAAAGATATCAAGAAACGTACTTTTACACACTCCCAGAAATATCAAGGCAAAGATCCTGTTGCGGCTTTCGACGAAGCCTATCCGGATGCTTTTACATCCCTGTCAACTGATCTTAACGGAGGCATTTTGGCCGAGCGTGGACGCGAGTTCTCTTGGGAAAATGTTCGCCGACGCGACCTCATTCGTTTCGGACAATTTGAAAATATTCAGTACATTAAAAACAAAGATATAACCAGACGTTGGTTCCCTATTCCTTACTCTGTTCTTCAGAAATCCGTAGTGGACGAGAATGGTAATAAAGTTTGGACCCAAAACGAAGGCTATTAATAGTTTACATAATTTATATAATCCTTAATATTTTTTATCATGAAAAAAATTGGTATTTATTCACTTGCTCTTGCTGCACTTGCTCTCGTAGCATCTTGTAAGCCAGAGAAAAAGCCAGGCGTTGTCGATATCGAGGGCCTTGCTAACGGATTCTACATCTCAGAGGTAGGTCAGGACCTAAAGGCTGAGAATGCAATGGATCAAGGTAAAAATGAGGTTGACCAAAGCGAACGTGCTGGTATGTACGAAATTTATCTCGTTCTCGAGGCTGGCAAAACCTATCAGTTCACTAACAAGAAAGGCTCTAACGCCGACATCTTCGGTGCTGAACTTGAGTATGGGGAGACAGCTATCACCACTGACAACACAGAAATCGCAGGTTACAAGGGCTCTCTCGTAGCTGAGGGCTCATTCAAAGTGAACACTACTGACCTCTATCACATTGTTCTTGACTTCAATGAGGACGGCAACCTTACAGATGTAGGTGGAGCACAGTGCATCCTCGTTCCTGTTGAATGGGGTCTTGCCGGAAGTATCAATAGCTGGGGCTTCCTCGCTGGTGAAAGAAAAGACCTTACCTGGTCTTGGAAAGGCGTTGAACTCGGAGCCGGTGCTGAATTCAAATTCAAGCATAATGACTGCTGGAAAATCAACCTTGACATCGCCAACCTCGTAAAGGCTAACACAAACCTCGGCGCAGACTGCATCGTAGGTGGTGCCAATATCCAACCAGAAGAGCCAGGTATCTATGACGTAACTCTTACTTATGTTGGTGGAAAAAGCCCTGCTACAGCAGACCGCTTTACTTATACCCTCACTAAAGTTGGTGAAAGCACTGCCAAAGATTACAGCAAATGCGAACTTGAGCTCGTTGGTGCTGCTGTTCTTGACGGTGTTGCAGATCCATCAAGCTGGAACTGGGGCAATGTTGTAAGTCTCGGAACTCCTTCAGTTCCTACTGGAGAATCCAAAGTTTATACTTGGAGAATTTACGACGTAAATCTTTCTGCTACTGGCGGATTCAAGGTTCGTACTGTTAATGCTGCAGAAAGCGGCGGTATAGCAAGCTTCGACTTTGGTGTTGACGGAAGTGACATCACTGTTCCTGCAGATGGAAAATACGATATCGTATTCTCTATCGACGCTGCTTCAGAAGAAAGGACCTTCAGCTGCGTAGCTCCTACCACCGAACTCATCGAGGTTGTAGCTTATGTAACTGGATGGGAGAACCCTGTATATGTATGGACATGGAACAATGCTCCAGAACTCCAAGACAGCTTCCAGCCTTGCAAACCACAAGAAGACGGTGCTGTTAAGTTCGCATTCCGCAAGAACGAAGCTTACCCTACTCCAAGTGGATGTCTCGTAAACGGCGCTGAATGGAACAAGGGCCAGACCAACGATATGGACTTCTCAGCTTCCGGCACTTACACTGTAACTGGTAACGGTGCAGAAAAAGTTGATGCAGTAAAAAAATAATCTAATTCAACTATTATAATCAAGTGAGGGTGACCAAAAAGGGTCATCCTCCTTTTTTTGTAGGTAGAGAGTAACGTAAGCATCCGAAGAAATACCTCTTTCATCTTGTGTAAGTGAGCCCTAACTTTGTCGCTCTAACACAAACTGACAATATTCATACATAAGAACAGATCAAAGAATAGGTGGGTGTGCCAGAGGTAATGATGGCTCAGGTGCAAAACCCTGTGTGCCTTGTCCTAAGCAATATGCCTCAGGGCGAAAGTTATTTCCGCGCACTGTCGTCGCGCCGGAGCTCTGTGGAAAGGCTCCGCGCGCCGACCGGGCAGAATAACTTTCGCTGCTATGAAAATGTACTGCGAGGCGGCCAGGCTTGTGGCTGAAAGGCTTGCAGCGCAAGGGAACTGCGCGAGCAATGGACGCAAGGCGGCCATCCGCGAGCGCAGCTTGGACAAGAAGGCGGTGGAACAATGGCCGGGGTGTTTGAGCGTAGCGAGTTCCCGGCCATCACCGACTTCGCAGGACAAGCCGCAGCGCGCATCCGCCGGAAAGCCATAAGCCTGGCTGCCCTGCAGATTGCTTCAGGAAAGAAGGATTCACAGCAAAAGGCAAGGACCCTCAAGAGCGCGCAGAGTAGCGAAAAAAGGGCCTATTTTCGCTAAAATGGCGCCGTAGCTATACCTGTCCCGTAGCTACAACTCTGCTCAAGTCCCGCCATCTAAAATAATGGAGAATGCTGATGATAATATGTTCTGCGGGACGGCCAGGGTCGTGGCTGGAAGGCTTGCAGCGCAAGGGAACTGCGCAAGCAATGGACGCAAGGCGTCCATCCGCGAGCGCAGCTTGGACAAGAAGGCGGTGGAACAATGGCCGGGGTGTTTGAGCGCAGCGAGTTCCCGGCCATCACCGACTTCGCAGGACAAGCCGCAGCGCGCATCGCCTGAAAGCCAGAAGTCTGGCTGCCCTGCAGATTGCTTCAGGAAAGAAGGATTCACAGCAAAAGGCAAGGACCCTCAAGAACGCGCAGAAAGATGAGGAGAACGCTGATGAAATCATGTGCAGCTAGACAGCCGAGATGTGTGGGCACCTCACAAGATGTTTCACCAGATGTGCGGCTAAATGTTGTTTATCGCATTGGCCTTCTCGATGAAGAAATTCTTGTTCTTGTCTATCACGTGATAATCATATCCGCTCCAGCTGGCATCCTCATCCCTGATTGACATGTCCTCACCAGTGTCATTGGACACATAATCCTGAATACGACCCTGCCACTCAAGAATACGGGCAACAGCACTGTCATAGTCCATAAGACCGTTAGCAGGATCGACAAGACGCTTCAATTCGCGAACATAAATCTCCTTGAACTCAGGAATCTTGATTACACGGCGCATAAGCTTACCCATCGTTCCCCAATCAAGCGGATTCTGCTTGGCAGGATCGTATGTATTGCTGGTACCAAGGGTATTATCGTAATCATAAGGAATAAAATACATCTTGTAATTCTCCAGATCAGTGGAGTTGAAGTACAGATAGTAATTGTTTCCGTTGTTCCAATGATCATCCCACATACCCAGGGCAACATTCACAGCATAAGTCTTGAGGAAAAGCTCAACATCACAAATCTGGGTGAACCACTCCTTGAAACTGTCGTCCGACTTGCCGTTCAGCTTACGGATGAAATCCTGAAGCTGAGCCTTTGCATTGGAAAAACTGTCTTCGGTCTCCTTGAGCTCGTAGGTATATTCGTGCACATTGTCATCCATACCGAAATTGGCATCGGCAGAACGCAAATCCGCAGGCCCGTTGGAAGTATAGGTACATTTCCAGAGATTTCCCCCGGCCCCGCCGAATTCAGGTTTCCTCTCAACATATTTGTTGTCGTAAGGCTCAATCATACTGTAAACACCGTAATATACCGGCTCCTTGTCGCCCTCTACGTGAAGCCAAAGCCTTGCATAGCAGATTTGGGAAGCAGTCCACACTCCGGCCCTGCGGAAAAGGTCAAAACTGAACACCTCACGGATGTAAGCAGGGTCATTGTTGAACCACTTGAGGTTCATTTTCCTGATTCCGTGAATCTGGTGCTTGTCGTCCTTGACGAATTTCCTCAAATTAAGACCGAAATGACAATGATGCCAATCTTTTGTATCAACCACATGATTCCCGCTACCACCTTCAGGCCTGCGGCGGGAAGTATTGCCCCTCAAACGCAAACCGGCATTCTCTATATAAAAGACATCCTTGCCTTTCTTGTAGGTGACATTGCATTTCACATACTCTTTTGTCTTGTGGTCCGCATCATATTTTGAAAGAAGGGTATTCCACTCTTCCAGAGGAACATCGATGGTGATTTCAGGAATAGCATCAAAATCCCAGACATAAGAAAGACCCTCCGAAGGAGTTGAAGGCTTGTCTCCACCAGGATTTTCACCAGGATTTTCTCCGGGATTTTCTCCCGGCTTCTGCTCCTCCTCATTACCGAAAGAAGGAATCCAGGAATTGATGTCATCACAGGAAACTGCCACAGACGCACAGAGCAAAAGCGTAAGGGCTGACTTGAAAAGATTACTGGTATTCATACAATTGATTATTGTTTGAAACAAAAATAGATATTTTCAATAAAGAAAAGCACATCGATGAGGAATAAAAAAGGATGAATGGTTAAAAAACTTGTATGAATTAAAAAAATGCAGTTTTGCAATTAGGCAAGGAGTTCATACCTTTGTAAAAACAAAACTGGTACCAATGAAAAAAATACTCTACCTTTTCCCGCTTATAGCGGCTTTAAGCATCAGCTCCTGCTGTTCCAAGCCACAGCAAGAGCAAACCGGGCTCCAAAGCAGCGTGGTTTACGAGCTCAATACCCGACAATTTACTCCTGAAGGCACCTTTGCCGCCGCCGAGCAGCAACTCCCGCGTCTGAAGGAACTGGGTGTGGACATTGTCTGGCTTATGCCGATATACCCTATTGGCGAGAAAGGCCGCAAAGGTGAACTGGGATCGTACTACGCCATCCGCAACTACTGCGATGTGAACCCGGAGTTCGGCACTCTGGCCGATTTCGACTCCTTCATCGCCACCGCCCACAACTTGGGACTCAGAGTCATCATCGACTGGGTAGCCAACCACACATCTCCGGACCATCCTTGGGTAACAGAGAAGCCGGCCGACTGGTATATCCGTGATGCTCAGGGCAATACCATTGTCGAGTACGACTGGACCGATATCGCCAAGCTCAACTACGCCAACGCCGACATGCGTCAGGCAATGCACGATTCCATGCTCTTCTGGCTTGAACGCGGCGTGGACGGCTTCCGTTGCGACATGGCCTTCCTCGTTCCGCAGGACTTCTGGACCCCGACCATCGCCGACCTCCGCAGCAAAGCAGGCAAGGAGCTCTATTTCCTGGCCGAAGGCGAAGAGCCTTGGCTGCACGATGCCGGCTTCAACACCACCTACTGCTGGGAACTCCACCACTGCCTCAACGACATTGCCAAAGGCAACAGAGGCAAGGAAGACCTGCTTTCCATCGTGAATTCCGGCCGATTCCCTTCCGATGTGCAGCGCCTGCACTTTACTTCCAACCACGACGAAAACTCCTGGGCAGGAACGGAATTCGAGCGTATGGGCGATGCCTGGAAGGCCCTCACCGTCCTTTGCTGGACTCTTCCACAGAGCCAGCCGCTCATCTACACCGGACAGGAAGTGGGAATGGACTGGCGTTTTGAGTTCTTCAAAAAGGATGAGTCCCCTTGCTGGAAAGAAAACGAATACACACTCTTCTACAAATATTTGGCAGAGCTCAAACACAGCCACCGCGCTCTTGACAGCGATGCCGCCTGCGAATTCCTGCCTTGCGGCGATGATGAACTGCTTTACAAACGCAGCAAAGACGGCGACGTGCTCTACGTCCGCATCGGCCTTGAAAACCCTTGGTCCTGGAGCATTTCCGAAGGTCTGCCACAGTGCTGCGTAAATGTGGAGCCGGCCAACTGGTGGGTGGGGATGAAAACCCCTCTGCAGCTTATGCTCCACGGCGAAGGCATCGGCTCATATACGGCCAGCGTGAAGAATGCCAAAGATGTGAAAGTCAGCGGCTGCCACAAGGCAGAAAGCCCGAACTACCTCTTCGTTGACCTGCAGATCGGCGCCAGAGCCGAAGCCGGCACCATAGAGCTTCTGCTCGAAAACGGCAGCAGCTCCTTCACCATCCCTTACCAGCTCAACCAGCGCAGGGAAGCATCGGCCCAGAGAGAGAGTTTCTCCACAAAAGACATAATGTACCTCATTATGCCCGACCGCTTTGTGAACGGCGACCCAAGCAACGACAACAGTCCGTTCACCACGGAGAAGGCCGATACAAAAGCCTATTTCGGGCGCCACGGAGGCGATATCGCAGGTATTGAGAGCCAGCTCGACTATCTGGCCGATCTGGGAATAAGCACAATCTGGAACACCCCGCTTTTGGAGGACAACGAGCCGAGAGAGAGCTACCACGGATACGCCTGCACCAACTATTACAGGATAGACCCGCGCTTCGGAAGCAACGAAAGCTACCGCCATCTGGTAAAGGAATCGCACAAACGCGGCATCAAGATGGTGATGGATATCGTAACCAACCACTGCGGCGATGCACACTGGTGGATGCAGGACCTTCCGTTCGCCGACTGGGTACACCAGTGGCCGGAATACACCCACTCCAACTGCTGCTTCTCCCTGCAGAACGACCCTTACGGCAGCAGTGAAGACCTCGCCAACATGGAAGGCGGCTGGTTCGACCGCTCCATGGTGGATATGAACCTCGACAACCCGTACCTCCTGCAGTACTTCAAGCAGTGGGCAGTATGGTGGATAGAATGGGCCGACCTCGACGGACTCAGGGTCGATACCTACCCTTACAACGAGAAAGTACCTATGTCACAGTGGTGCGCTGCAGTGCGCAACGAGTTCCCGGGAATAAACATCGTGGGCGAAGTCTGGACCAACAATGTGCCGCAACTGGCCTACTGGCAGGCCAACAACCCTAACCGCGACGGATTCAACTCAAACCTCCCTTCGGTTATGAACTTCCCTCTGCACACTGCCATCTGCCAGGCCTTCACCTATCACGGCAAGGTGAACTGGGACGAGGGAATGGTGAAGATTTACGATTGCATTGCCAACGACCAGTACTATCAGGACTGCGACAATATGCTCATTTTCACCGGCAACCACGATATCGAGCGCATCAACGACATCCTCAGCCGCGACAATGCCAGCGTGAAGATGGCCTACAGCCTCATAGCCACCCTCAGGGGTATTCCTCAGGTGCTCTATGCCGATGAGGTGGGTGCAGTGAGCGACAACCTGCGTCAGGGCCACGGCGGCCTGCGTTGCATGTTCCCTCTGCAATGGGAGCAGGATGCAGCAAAGAAAGACCTGCACGATTATATCAAGACCCTCTTCAACTGGCGCAAGACCAGCCTCGCAGTACAGCAGGGAAAGACAAAGCACTTCCTCACAAGGGACAACTGCTATGCCTATTTCCGATACACCGATTCCGAAACGGTATTCGTGTATTTCAACAATAACGAAAACAGCGTATCTTTGCCTTGGGACTCCTACTCGGAAATCACATCCAGGCTCAAAGGCAAGGGCGTGAATGTGATTGACGGAAGCGAATTCCAGCCGGAGAACTGCACCGTTCCGGCAAAGACCTGTTTGATTATTGAATTCAAATAATATTATGAAAATCTTGTTCCTCACTTTGGCCCTGCTTGCCACAACGGCACAGGCTGCCGACATCAAAGAGAGCCTCAGCTCTCCTGACGGCAAACTCGAAGCTAGTTTCACCCTCACCGAAGGTGTTCCCCAATACAGCCTGAAGCACTGCTCCAAGGATGTAATTCTGCCAAGCCTTCTCGGTTTTGAACTTAGAGGCAACCTCAAAGCAGAAAATCTTATATATGAAGGCGACAAAGTCAGAAAGGAAGACTGGAACAGCTGCTACAGTTTTGCGGAGAACTTCGAGTTCCTCGGCTGCGAACGCAGTTCCTTCGACGAGACCTGGGAGCCTGTATGGGGAGAGGAAGACCATATCCGCAACAACTACAACGAATTGCTGGTCCACCTCAAACAGAAAGACACCTACCGCCTTCTGGACATCCGTTTCCGCCTCTTTGACGATGGTCTCGGCTTCCGTTACGAGTTCCCGGCCAATCAGTGGCTCGGCTATTTCGTAATCAAGGAAGAGTTGTCCGAATTTGCCCTTGCACAGGACTGCACAGCCTGGTGGATCCCGGGAGATTACGACACCCAGGAATATGAATTCACCTGCTGCAAGGTTTCCGAAATCAAGGAACATTTCCGCGACAATATGCGCGGCAACAGCTCCCAGACCCCTTTCAGCACCTCTGGCGTACAGACCGCCCTTCAGCTCAAAACTCCTGACGGCCTTTACATCAACATTCACGAGGCAGCTCTGGTGAACTACCCTTGCATGCATCTTCTGGCCGATTGCGAAAAGCACAGCTTCCGTGCCTGGCTCACCCCCGATGCCCAGGGCTGGAAAGGCTACATGCAGACCCCTTGCAACACCCCTTGGCGTACTGTTCAGGTGGCCGAAAGTGCAGAGAAGCAGCTTGCAAGCCGAATGATTCTCAACCTCAACGAGCCTTGCGCATACGAAGACGTGAGCTGGATTCACCCTGTGAAATATATGGGAGTATGGTGGGAGATGATTGCCGGCGCAGGTTCCTGGAACTACACCGATGCCGCTCCTATCCGCCTGGGAGAGTTCGACTACTCCAAAGCCACTCCGAACGGACGCCACAGCGCCAACAACGAGAGAGTCCGCTACTACATCGACTTTGCCGCCGAGCACGGCTTCGACGCCCTGCTTATCGAAGGATGGAACGAAGGCTGGGAAGACTGGGCCAACTGCAACAAGGATTATGTATTTGATTTCGTGACCCCATATCCAGACTTCGACATCAAAGCCCTCAACGACTACGCCCATTCCAAAGGCATAAAGCTCATGATGCACCACGAGACATCCTCATCGGTTCGCAACTACGAAAGGCACATGCAGGCAGCATACCAGCTGATGAGCGACTACGGCTACGATTCCGTGAAATCCGGCTATGTGGGTGACATCCTCCCTCACGGAGAATACCACTACAGCCAGTGGCTGGTAAACCACTATCTCTACGCTGTGACCGAAGCCGCAAAATACCATATTATGGTAAATGCCCACGAAGCAGTGCGCCCTACAGGCCTCTGCCGCACCTACCCTAACCTCATCGGCAACGAATCGGCAATGGGCACCGAATATCAGGCCTTCGGAGGAATCAAGCCGGGCCACACGGCCATCCTGCCTTTCACCCGACTCAACGGCGGCCCTATGGACTACACTCCGGGCATCTTCGAGAACAATCTCAAAGACTGGTGCGGAAACAACTCCTGGGTGAACACCACCCTCTGCAACCAGCTGGGTCTCTACCTCGTGATGTACTCCCCTCTCCAGATGGCAGCCGATACTCCTGAGCACTACCTGGAGCATATGGATGCCTTCCAGTTCATCAAGGACGTGGCCATTGACTGGAGCGAGAGCCGCTATCTTTTCGCCGAGCCGCAGGACTATGTGATTGTGGCACGCAAAGCAAAGGAAAGCGGACAGTGGTTCCTCGGCGGAGTTACCGACGAAAAGGCCCGCGAGTTCAAGATTCCTCTCGACTTCCTGGGCAAGGGCAAGTACATCGCAACCGTTTACGCCGATGCGCCCGACGCACACTACAAGAACAACCCGAAAGCATATACAATCAAAAAAGTTAAAGTAACGGCCAAGTCCAAACTTCCAATCCGTATGGCAGAAGGAGGCGGCTTCGCAGTATCATTCGAATTATGCAAGTAACATTCAAAGTAGAGTACCGCACCGTGTGGGGCGAAAGCCTCAGCCTCGTTATGGGCAATGTGAAACACCCTATGACCTGGAACGATGGCAATATATGGAGCCTTACCCTTGATTCAGTAAAAGCAGCAGACCTGCAGGACTACACCTATGTCCTCATCCGCGACGGCCTCATTCTCCGTCCGGAGTGGGAGCACCACAGCAAAAAAGTTCCTGCCCGCTGCAAGAACATCACCATCGAAGACAAGTGGAACGACTGCCCTATCCCGGGCTGCCCGTTCCCAAGGAAGCATCAGGCCGAAATGTTCGACCGTCCGGGCTTCAGAGGCGCAGGTACCGCCGTACCTGTCTTCTCACTCCGCAGCCAGAACGACTTCGGAATCGGCGAGTTTGCCGACCTTCATCCGCTCATCGACTGGGCCGCCGCCACAGGACAGTGCGTTATCCAACTGCTGCCGGTAAACGACACCACCCGCAAAGGCGAGTGGGCCGATTCCTACCCGTACAGTCCTATTTCCACCTTCGCACTCCATCCTCTGTACCTCAACCTGCAGGCCCTCGGAGTAAGAGCCACCGCTGCCTTCAAAAAGGAGCAGGCCGAACTCAACGCCCTGCCAGAAATCGACTATCCTCGCGTATTCAAGGCCAAGATGGCTTACATCCGCAAAGCCTTTGAAGCAAAATGGGTAAAAGACAGCGAAAGTGCAGCCTACAAGAAGTTCGTCAAAGAGAACGACTACTGGCTGGAGGAATACTCCTCTTTCTGCGCACAGCGCGACGGTCTCGAGAAAGAATACTACTGCTGGATTCAGTGGAACGCCGAGAAGCAGTTCGATAAAGAAGTAAGCTACGCCCACTCCAAGGGCATCAGCCTCAAGGGCGACCTTCCTATCGGTGTAAGTTCGGACAGTGCCGAAGCCTATTACCATCCTGAGCTCTTCAACCTCGACTCCAGCACAGGTGCTCCACCTGATTTCTTCTCCAAGGAAGGCCAGAACTGGGGCTTCCCTACCTACAACTGGGAAGAAATGGCAAAAGACAACTACTCCTGGTGGAAGAGACGTCTCAAGAAAATGAGCCGCTTCTTCGATGCCTTCAGAATAGACCACATCCTCGGCTTCTTCCGCATCTGGGAGATTCCTCTGGAATACAAGTGCGGTCTGGACGGACATTTCAACCCTGCCCTGCCGTACAGCAAAGAAGAAATAGAGCAGAAACATCTGCCAATCGAAGGCCTCTTCCACGAAGACCCTCGCCATCCGGGCTTCTTCCAGCCTAAGATCTCTCCCGATACAAGCAAACTCCTCTGGTGGCAGAAAGACCAGTTCGACAAACTCTATGTCGATTTCTTCTATCACCGCCACGATGAGTTCTGGCGCCGCAATGCCGAGCACAAGCTCCCTGAGCTGCTCGATGCCAGCGGAATGCTTGCCTGCGGCGAGGACCTCGGTATGGTTCCGGACTGCGTTCTGGGAGTTATGGACCACCAGAAGATTCTCTCCCTCGAAATGGAGAATGTGGACAAGGGCAGAGCCTGGCCATATTTGAGCGTATGCGCCACTTCCAGCCACGATATGGCAACCCTGCGTATGCAAAATGCAGAAAAGGGCTTTGGCGACATGCCTGCCTGGGCAGTAAGACGCAAGCTTGAGGCCCACCTCAATTCAGCATCGATGCTGGCCATCTTCCCTCTTCAGGACTGGGTAGCTCTCGACGAAAACCTGCGCCGCGCCGATTACGAAAACGAAAGGATCAACCAGCCGGCCGATCCTCACCACCATTGGCGCTACCGCTTCCACCTCAATTTGGATGAGCTCTGTACAGACAAGGCCTCCGACTTGAGAGTTCAAATCGAAGGCCTCATAAAGGACAGCAATCGCTACTGCTAGTCTTTAGCAATACTTTCGCGCATCTCGGTATCGGCTTGGATGTTCTTCATCCTGTAATAGTCCATGATACCGAGATTGCCGTTTCTAAAGGCCTCGGCCATTGCGAGAGGCACCTGGCTTTCGGCTTCTATCACTGTTGCGCGGGCCTCCTGGGCCTTTGCCTTCATCTCCTGCTCGAGAGCAACAGCCATTGCGCGGCGCTCTTCGGCGCGGGCCTGGGCAATGTTCTTGTCGGCCTCGGCCTGATCCATCTGCAGCACAGCGCCGATATTCTTGCCCACATCGATGTCGGCGATATCGATAGAGAGAATCTCAAAAGCAGTTCCGGCATCGAGACCCTTGCCCAGCACAAGCTTGGAGATTTTGTCCGGGTTCTCGAGCACATCCTTATGGCTGTCGGCCGATCCGATGGACGAAACGATTCCTTCGCCCACACGGGCCAGGACGGTCTCTTCGCCTGCACCGCCCACAAGCTGCTTGATGTTCGCCCTTACGGTGACCCTCGCCTTGCAGATAAGCTGGATACCGTCTTTGGCCACAGCCGTAACAGGAGGGGTGTTGATTACCTTCGGATTCACCGACATCTGCACAGCCTCGAACACATCGCGGCCGGCAAGGTCTATCGCTGCGGCCATCTTGAAGTCGAGCGGGATATTGGCCTTGGCTGCAGAAATGAGAGCCATAACAACCTTGCTCACATTTCCTTTGGCAAGATAATGGGCTTCGAGTTCATTAGCACTGAGCTTGAGGCCGGCCTTGGTGCCGGTAATGAGAGCCACCACTATCACATTGGGATGAACTCCCCTCCAGCGCATGAGCACAAGATGGAGCAGGGACACCCTCACGCCGGAGAGCAGAGCCTGAAACCACATTCCCACCGGGAAGAACCACAGCAGGATTACAAGAGCCACCAGAATAACGGCGACCCAGATTATAAACTGAGGCATAACTTATTGATTATTGGTTACTTTTACGCAAATCTGATTGTCCTCCACGCTCACCACTTCCACATATGCAGAAGGGTCTATCATGCTGCCGTCGAACGACTTGACTTCGTAGCGCACACCATTGAAAATGGCTGTGCCCATAGGGGCAAGACGCGTGATGGTCCGGCCTTTCTCGCCCGGCTGCACAGCGCTCACGTCCGGCCCGGCCGATGCCTGAATTTCATCCTTGAGTTCAAGTTTCTTCCAGGTTTTTCCTTTGAGAATGACAATAAGTACCACCACAACTATGAGACAGACTACAGCCGTGGTAATGCTGCCGGCCTTCACTCCCACCTTGGTGAAAGCATATACACAGGCGTAAATCAGGGAGCCAAGGCCCACAATTCCGGAGATGCCGACTCCGGTGAAAAGAAGAAATTCGGCCACAAGTGCCAAAAGACCCAGAATCACGAGGGTGAGAATTACATAAACCGGTGCCATATCAATCGTCCATATAAAAGATTTTCAAAGGTTTACCCAAAGACTTGCGGGTAAAGATAAAGGAGCCTTCCACTCCGGCCACCTCCCTGTCCACCTCGTCGCTTATGTCGCTGTCGAGGGCGGTTGAACTGAAAAGATGTTCCTCTATGCGCCGCTTTTCGTCGAAAAGACGGTCAAGCTCCATACGGTAAGGCATACTCTCCTCGCTTCCGCTGGAAGAAATGAGTTTCTTGAGTTCGCGTTCCCTGCGGCTGATTTCCTGATATTTGTCCGCCCAGGGATCTTCCGGGGCTTCGCTTCCTGTGGCAAGAGCGGTGGTGTCCGAAGGGGCAAGTGCCGAAATCTGCTGCAGAACGGAAGAGTCCTCAACCACCTTGTATTCTGCTTTGGCCTTACGATCAATCACATAGACATACATACTGTCCTTGGTACAGGAGCGGTTGGAGGCAAAGATGCTGAAAAGGCCGTCCGGAGTCTCGAAATAGAGCAGATCATCGCCGGCAGAAGAGTATGGGAAGCCCAGATTCTCCGGTGTGCCCCACTCCCCGAGAGCATCGTCCCAAGTGCTGCAAAAAAGATCGTAGCCGCCGTAGCCGCCAAGCCTGTCGGATGAGAAATAGGTCTTGTCCCCGATGGTCATCGAAAGGAGTTCGTTGTACTCATTGTTCCGGCTGAGATAAATTTCCTCTTCGGTGCCCGGATGATAGACAACAGTGCTGTCGGCCATACGGAAACTGTGGTCGGGCAGAGGGTAGTAGAGGTAGAAGTCCTTGCTGCTGAAGTGGGCGCGGGCAATCACGCTGAGCACAGGCACACTGCGGGTCTTCACCTGAGCCTCCCTTGTCTGGGCAAGTTCCAGTTCAATCTGCGGCTGGCTGTCTTCGCCTGCAAGCTCCATAGCCTGACTGTAATACTCACAGGCCCGGTCAAAACTGTAGCCGGCCCTGCACTGGCGTGCAAGAAACAGAAGACTGTCCTGCTGTGCCGCCACATTCAGGGAGCAGAGCAGGAGGGCCAAAATGAAACTTAATCTGCAGCTTCTTTTCATTTACTATGAGTATATCCCCACAAAAATAGTAAATTAGATGGATAAGTCCTTTATTTATGGGAAAAATTTAGTACATTTGTGCCCTTATTCCGCAAATAGCGGTTTTTTGGAGCTTTTGAAAAGGAAATTAAATTTAATAAAACTATAATTATGCAAAGTAAAGGCGCAATTAGATTTGTAGCAATCGTACTTGCTCTGGCCTGCGTTTATCAGCTTTCCTTCACTGCCGTGAGCGGCATTTTCGAGAAGAAAGCCCAGAAATACGCAGAGCTCAAGGCCGAGTCTTTCGACCTTGGCAGCGTTGCCGAGGAGGACAAGGCCTTCGTGCTTGACTCCATCAAGAAGTACGAGAGCAGATGGTACACCGATTCCATTTCTTCAGAAAAAGTATTCCTGGGTCTCACCTACAAAGACGTGAAGGCTAAAGAGATAAGCCTCGGTCTGGACCTCAAGGGCGGTATGAACGTAATGCTTCAGGTGCAGCTCGAAGACCTCGTGAAGGCTCTTGCAGGCGACAACACCAGTCCTGAGTTCGAGCAGGCTCTCAAGCTCGCCAAAGAGCGCAGCGTGAGCGAAAGAGGCGACTTCATCACCCATTTCGCATCGGCCTGGAAAGAGGTTTCCAACGGCCAGAGACTCGCCCAGATTTTCGGAACCTATGAGATGCGCGACCGCATCAAGCCGGAAAGCAGCGACGAAGACGTTATCAACGTTATCCGCGAGGATGCCGATGCAGCCATCGCAAACTCCTTCAACGTGCTGCGTAACCGTATCGACCGTTTCGGCGTGGCTTCCCCTTCCATCCAGAAGCTCGGAAACACCGGCCGAATCCTTGTCGAGCTTCCTGGCGTAAAGGAACCTGAGCGTGTCCGCAAGCTGCTCCAGGGAACAGCATCCCTCGAGTTCTGGACCACTTACGACAACAGCGAAATCTATCCTTACCTGCTTGAGGCCAACCAGACCCTCGGCGACCTCGCCCAGAGCGAAGCATCTTCCGAGGAGGCTCTCGGAGAGATTGAGGCTTACAAAAAGGCCAACCCTCTCTTCGCCGTGCTCCAGCCGGTTCAGGGCCAGCGCGGTGCCCGCATCGGTCTTGCCAATGCTGTGGATACTTCCAAAGTCAACGCCCTGCTCAGAAGCACAAAAGACATCTTCCCTGTAGAATTCCGCCCTATGTGGTCCGTAAAACCGGTTCAGGGTCTGCAGAGCGACAATGTATATGAACTTGTTGCCATCAAGGCAAGCGCCCGCGACGGACGTGCTCCTCTCGACGGAAGCTCCGTTACCGATGCCCGCGTATCGTACGACCAGCAGCGCGGCGGCAACCCAAGCGTTTCGATGTCGATGAACGCTGAAGGTGCCAACACCTGGGCACGCCTTACCAAGGACAACATCGGCAAGCAGATTGCCATCGTCCTCGACGGCACTGTTTACTCATACCCTGTAGTAAATACCGAAATCACCGGAGGAAACTCCGAAATCAGCGGCAACTTCGACATCGAAGAAGCTACCGACCTTTGCAACGTGCTCAAGTCAGGTAAGCTTCCTGCACCTGCCACCATCGTTCAGGAGCAGGTTGTGGGTCCTTCCCTCGGTGCTGAGTCCATCCGCGCAGGTTTGATTTCCTTCATCATCGCATTCATCCTCGTGCTCATCTACATGCTCCTCTTCTACCGCGGAGCAGGTGTGGCTGCCGACCTCGCACTTCTTACCAACGTAGTGCTCCTCTTCGGCACCCTCGCAGCATTCGGAGCAACCCTTACCCTGCCGGGTATTGCAGGTCTCATCCTGACCCTGGGTATGGCGGTGGATGCCAATGTGATTATCTATGAGCGCATCAAGGAAGAGCTCAAGGCCGGCAAGGGTCTGAGCAAGGCTGTATCCGACGGTTACAAGAACGCCTACTCAGCAATCATCGACGGTCAGGTTACCACCCTGCTTACCGGTATAGTGCTCGCACTCTTCGGTTCAGGTCCTATCAAGGGCTTCGCTACAACCCTTATTATAGGTATCATCACCTCTGTGCTCACTTCCATCTTCATCACCAGAATCATCTTCGACGACCGCATTGCAAAGGGCAAGAACATCACCTTCGAGAACAAGTTCACCACCAACTTCCTCAAGAATACTCACGTGGACTTCGTGAAGGGCCGCAAGTGGTCTTACATCGTTTCCGGTGCACTCATCGTGATTTCCCTCGCAAGCATCTTCTTCAAGGGCTTCACCTATGGTGTGGACTTCACTGGAGGCCGTACCTATGTAGTACGCTTCGACAAGCCGGTTACTGCCGAGCAGGTTCGTGTAGCTACCCTTGATGTGTTCAACACTGCCGCTGCAGCCGACGAGAACATCAAGAACTCTTCCGTTGAGGTTAAGCAGTTCGGTGGAGACAGCCAGATGAAGATCACCACTTCATACAAATACGAAGACGAAAGCACCACAGTTGACAAGGAGATTGAGGGCATGCTCTACACCGCTCTCAAGGGCTTCTTCTCAGACGATTTGAGCTTCGAGGAATTCACCTCGACCCTCGACAACCCTAACGGTATAATCAGTTCCGACAAGGTTGGTGCTTCCATTGCAAACGACATCAAGCGCAACGCCATCATATCAGTTATCATCGCCCTCCTGGTAATCTTCGCCTACATCGCATGGCGATTCAAAGGCTGGGCCTGGGGTCTTGGCGGTGTTGTATCGCTTGCACACACTGCTATTATCATCATCGGCTTCTTCTCACTGTTCACAGGCATCCTTCCGTTCAACCTGGACGTTGACCAGACCTTCATCGCAGCCATCCTTACCATCATCGGTTACGCAATCAACGACAACGTGGTTATCTTCGACCGTATCCGCGAGAACCTGATGCTGCACCCTAAGGACGACTTCGTGAGCACAGTGAACAAGTCGGTAAATGCAACCCTCACCCGTACCGTGAACACCTCGGTAAGTACCCTCCTCCCTATGCTTGCCATCGCAATCTTCGGAGGCGAGACCATCCGCGGTCTTTCAGTTGCCCTCTGTCTGGGT
Organism: uncultured Bacteroidales bacterium; assembly: GCA_946055165.1. Lineage (GTDB taxonomy): Bacteria > Bacteroidota > Bacteroidia > Bacteroidales > UBA932 > Cryptobacteroides. The sequence continues at coordinate 2,239 of CAMGFA010000002.1, read as the reverse complement.
ATCTGCATCGGTACATATGCTTCCATCATGATTGGTACTCCTATCATGGTCGATGCCACCCTTGCTTCCCGCAAGAAGAAGGCTGCAAAGAAATAATTGTACTGAAATCCTGAATCAAGGAGGATGGGCCAGAAGGTTCATCCTCCTGTTTTTTTCCAACAGCCCGATGCTTACGCAATGCTCGGCCGCACTTTATTCCCGGGGATTATTGGGGCGGTCCGGGTCTCAGCGAAGTATCCAAATACCAAAAATTTTGGAAAACTATAAAATACAAGTATCTTTGCATCCATCCCGAGGAAAACGGCCGGGACTTGTACAGCGGAATCAAGTGATTCATTGACAACTACAACTTCCACTGCAGACACCAGGGAAACAACCGTATTGTACCAAGCAAGCTCTACCTCCGGTCGGCTGCTTGTTAACCAAGAACAGAGTAGCACCTGTTTAAAATACGGGAGAGCATAGACATTGAAGAATTTTCGACGTAATCATTGTCAAATCAGTTCTATATCGTTATGAAACTCCCAAAACTGTTCACATTGTTCGTTCTGGTATCGTTATTTGCTGCCGGAACGATTTCCTGCAGTGATCCTGCCGGACCGGACCCTGATCCTAACGAAGTGGTAGATCCCTCAAAACCAGACACTCCGGATACTCCGGATAATCCCGATGACCCAGTCACCAAAGACGAGTACCTCGTTGCAACTGCCTACGCTCCCGTAATCGAGTCCTCGACCAAGGCTATCCTTGTTGATGAGACAAATGTCAGTTGGCAGACGGGAGATGCCATCAAGGTCTATTATGGGACCTCTCTGCTCGACAAGTTCGTCTCCCAGTGGGATGAAGGCGTGAACGAGTCTGAGGTCGTGACCTTCAGGAGCGAGAACATCATTTCCACCGCTCTCACTTCAGGAAGTGGCATCTACTGGGCCCTCTACCCTTACCAGGAAGGGCAGACCCATAGCGAGGCGGACTATGCCGTCATGACTATCCCTGCCGAGCAGACCGCAGTCGCCGGATCCTTCGACCCTGCCGCCATGCTCTCCGTTGCCAAGTCCTCAAATCTCATTTTCCGGTTCTACAATGTCTGCGGCGGCTTCCGTTTTAGTGTCAGCGGGAGCGGAATCACCAGTGCGACCCTCGCGGGCAAGAACAGCGAGACCCTTGCCGGAGAGGTCAAGGTCTCTTTCGATGCTGACGGCAAGCCGGTAGCAACCCCGGTAGATGGCAAGGAAGCCACATCCGTTACCCTCACCTGCAAGGACGGATTCGAGACCGGTATATGGTACTACATTCCTGTCCTCCCGTGCACACTTGACGACGGATTCACCCTTACCCTCACCAATGCCACCGGAATCACAACCTACTCTTACGACGCCGCGCTCACCATCGAGCGTAATGCTTTTGTTTCACATGAAGAAGTGGACAATGATCCGGACCAACCGGGAGGTGATAACAAAATCAACGGATACGAATTTGTTGATCTTGGGCTTTCTGTAAAATGGGCCACCTGCAATGTCGGCGCCGAGAATCCGGAGGATTACGGCAATTACTACGCATGGGGCGAAACGGAGGCCACTACTTACACCTCTTGGCCTGCTTACAAGTGGGGTAATGGCTCGCAAAAATCTCTGACCAAGTATTGTACTCTCAGTACTTACGGAAAAAAAGACAGCTTGGGAACTCTTGAACTTGAAGATGATGCAGCCGGAGTAAATTGCGGAGGCACATGGCGTATGCCGACATCGACAGAGTTGAAGGAACTTATGAGTAATAAGAACTGCGACTGGACATGGACAACTGTGAACGGTGTGTATGGACATCTGGTTACATCCAAGATATCAGGGTATACCGACAAGTCCATCTTCCTCCCCGCTGCGGGCTACATTGACGGGTACAGGACCGAAAAAGCCGGGCAGTGCGGCTGCTACTGGTCGTCGTCACTCCATCTTGCTGAGCCGATCTTCGCTTATTTTGTCAGCTTCGATAAATACTACCCAGGTTTCAGCAGCGTAGAACGTTACACGGGTTGCTCTGTCCGTCCCGTCACAGAATAATGGCATAGTGCGGCAGATAACCTGGCACCATGCCGCGGCAGGCGACAATCCAGTAGTTCAGACGTGTGAAGAGGTTCGCACCGGAAATTTTCCCCTTGGTGCCGAGGACGCTGCGGGCCTCCTGGCTCAGGGCGAAAGTTATTTCCGCGCACTGTCGTCGCGCCTGAGCTCTGTGGATGGCT
>CAMGFA010000001.1 GCA_946055165.1 uncultured Bacteroidales bacterium | reverse complement strand
CATTTATTCGTTTTCGGATGGTGCTCTGTGTTTTTTTCTACCGGATGGATGCTCTGTGAAGCCGCTCCAACGCTCCGAGTTAAAGAATTCATTTGAAAACATGTTATCTAAAATTATTAACGTATGTGAGCGCCTTTTTGAAGAGCTTGTCAAAGAGTGGCTCCAGAATCGTTACACCATTGTTTCCGGTTCATTCCGTGAAGTCAATGGTCGTAGGATTCGAATCAGGAAAGGACACTTGAGACGGAAACGTCATTAAATTGTCTTTGCCGACAACGGCTGCTGTTTCACATCCGGATTTGCCAAGGGGAGGTTTCTCTGCATAGAGAAGCCTCCCTGCGGAAAAAACTACATCTCCTTCCTACACCATCTTGTTGTCTCTGTCAAATCTGAGTTTTGCATCATTTATGGTCAGTGCTATCTGGAAACGTCATGTCCTCATCTTCTTTCACATTATCATGCGTTGTCCACATGCCCAACATCATCCTGAACAATTCAAAGAAACTGAAAGATGCTCTGACACGTTTCTTCTTCATATTGGAGAAAGCAATGAATACAAGGAACGATTCTAATACGGCCAAGTCCCAACCATTACCGAAAAGCGGCGCCCCTTCTGCCTGGAGTAGATGAACTGTTGAGATGGTCAAATAAATGAAGTAAAGCAGGTAAATTACAAACTGAATATTGGACGGCTGGTACACATATTCCACCATCTCTTGAAAATACTTCTCATATCTGTGACCATTCGCCGTCAAAAAGCGAGAAAACCATCCGAACAAGGGCTTGGAATAGTATGCTGAAATAATTGCGCCGACAGATAACGAGATGAAGAGAATGGTTTGAGGGGTGATTGCGACAACGGAGTTTAATGCCTTCAGGGCTAAATTGATTAAGGAGAACGGAACTAGTACGATGAACATAAACCCCACCATCAGCAGTAAAGACGGAAAAACCAGCTGAACCAATAACCATAAACCGCCCAATACTGTAGATGAGACTCTATACGCCGTTCCAATGAAGCCTTTTTTATCCGAATAAGAACTTAACGAAAACGAAAGTACCATTGAAAGAATAATAACAGCATCTAGAATCCAGCCGACAATCTTCATCCACGATGTAGTACCGACCAACCAGAAAACAAGCCCAATGAAAATCGCTCCAACTGCCAGAATGCCTGCCGCCGCAATACCCGCTTTTCTTTTAACCTTAAGCGTCTTGTCTTCCGTTTTGAGTTGGTCCGTATATTTCTTGACTAGTTTGAGTTCTCCGTCATCTATACATAACGATGCGTTCTTATCCAGGACAAATCCGTTTTTCTCTGCAGGCTCCACTTCATATCTGTACACTTTCCCATTAGACAAGACCACTAACATAAAACGCTTGTCCCCTAGATATGCCTCATGGGGCGTCACAATGAAGTACTCTTTTGCGATTACCTTCGCCTTCCCGCGACCAGGAACCAGCCCCGCCAATTGCTCATCCACAATGCTATTTTCAACAGCCTTGTCTATATCTTCCTTTCGCTTTAAAATCCTATATAAACAATACAGAATCAGCGGAATCGTTAATACCTGAAGGTAAACTGTATGCTTGAGGAGAAGTTCTGCCACGAAAACCCCAACCTCCACGATAGCAAGAACAAATAAGGGCCATTTATAACGAAAATAGGGCGCACGTTTGTAATTGAAGTACACCCTATCAGTATCTATGTTTCGTACAAACCTTTTTGCATTAAGGCTATCACGCATATAATAACGAGATTTTCGAGATTTCTCTGCAGACATATCTAATCAAACACATTTGCGCAACCATATATCATAACCTAAAAAGACGTTTCAGCTCACAAACTAACTCCAAAGATTATAATAGTTACATACCTACTCATATTGATTCTTACACCTATACTTCTCCCACCCAACACCAGCAGCTGCTTAAACGTCTCCACCCGCTCCGGCTTCAACTCCCCGGCATTCATCAACTTCTTGTTGTGCTTCCACCAAGAGCGCATGTTGCGTTCCTCCGGGATGAACTTGGAGGGTTTGCGGCGGTTGGTTTCCAGGAAGTCGATGCATCTTGCCATTTGGTGAGCCAGAGTTTGTCTTGGGTCATACTCAATTGATTTTGCTTTCAGGGGGACTTAATGAATCAACATCTCCCGATTCGTCTGTATCATCTACTTCACCTTCCCATTCTTTTTCCACCTCCGCAGCTCGTTCTGAACGCACATCACGAATGACAGCATCGCAGAGGTAAACGTCTCGGATTGAGAACGGCATTCTGGAAAGGATTTCCATATGCATCTTTGAGACAACACCCTTCATCCTGGGTGATAAGGATTCTGTGAGGTCGGCCAATGAATTTAAATTGTATGCGATCAGATCCTGATAGTCTTTATTCTCTTGTACCACGTGATCATAGAACTCATCCGGATCACCTATAACCATTTGCTGCTCCTCTTTTGAGGCAGGCGAAGAAAGAAGTGTAAAATCAAAACAAAAACGATAATCCCCATACAGATGAACGAGCTCAAAAGAAATGAGTTCATCCATTGTCTCCAATACTTTCATTGTTTTCTTTCTTGTCCATGGAATCAGTGGAACGTATGCTTCAAAATCAAATTTGGATGCCAACTCCTGATATCGTTTATGCATCTTCTCTGACTTAGTGATTGTATCCTCAAGATGCTCATTTTCGGCCGCATATTTGATCATTTGTTTTTTAGACATATCCGCAATGAAGAAATTGCGGGTTTTGGCATGGATGTAGTCTTCACCCAGATTAAACTCCACATCCAATAGAGACAGAGCCATTTTCTCAAAAAACACCTGGCGCGTATGGAAATAATTGGTGAGGGTATTGACCAGTCCAACGAATGAACCGGTAATAAGCCCCGTTGCTATCCTGCTCCATACAGAAGAAGGCTCCACCAGGCATACCGTCACAATCCCTATGACGAATACACCGAATAGAATCCAAAAAAGTCTAGCAAACAGTTTCATTGTGGTAATTGTTGTTGACTAAAAACTGGTATGAATCATGCGGGACCTCATCATAGTTGAATGGTTCCCATAGCAGTTCTCTTCGGAAAAATGGATGAAAGAACGAAAACAGAAACAAATATCAGAAAATGAATACCTTTGCAGTCGGGTCTTTACCTGTTCACTTTTCAGTGGCAAAACTGTTCAATTTTCGGTGGCAATATACTTCCAACAAAGCCCGTTGCTCTATCCTTTTCGCCAACTACACCACCTTCGCTGCTTCCAATATGTCAGGTTCGCTTTCTGTATTACAAGGAACTTCGTTCTCGGTAGGTACAGCTTGAATCTTGAACTGAATTCGCGCATTATCACATATGACTCTCGATTCCTTCCCATAGCAGTTTCGGACAGCTCAGCCCGGTGTACATCTTCAGGAACATCAAGGCTACTTTTCCTTCCGGCGTGAAGTATGAACGACGTCCCTGTTTCGGCCTCAGGCTTTTGCTCACCATCCCGAAGTTCTCCGCCATCTCCCGAAGAGGGAGGAGTCTCTTTATTCTGCCAAGTTCACTCTTTTCAAATATCGACCTGAAAAGGTCATAAAAATCGAACTCCGTGAATCCAATGTTTGGTGCTATTTCAGCAAAATTTCTAACACATTAGCAATCAATTTGTTAGAATATTATACGGTATTTCCTGGCAGTCTCTAATTTATCTCAAGAATATCCTCTGGACCCAGAGGCTCGTACGCGCCGTCCTTGCACTCGATGAAGACGGTTCCGGACTCCAGGCACTCGGTGTTGTGCCACTGACCGACGGGGACGCTGAAGCCGGCGCAGTCGGCAGCGGAGAAGTTCTCGGATGTCCCGGCGGCAGCAACGAAGCTTTCAAGCAGGGTTCCGTCAGAGGCGTAATAGTTCTGACGCACCGAGCCGCGGATGAGCACAACGGTTTCGGTAGAGCGAGTGTGACGGTGAATAGGCAGGACCGTGCCCGGCTCCAGGGCATTGAGCATACGCTGGCTGCTGTCTTGCGCTGAAGTGCGCAGGTCGAGGTTCATCCTAAGCCGCGGCGAAGCCTTCGCCTGAGCGGTAAGTTCGTTGAGGGTGGTATTTGTGATTTTCATTTCTTCAGGGATGCGAGATACTCCTCGTGGAGATGATAATACTTTTTTTTGAACAATACATAGGCCAGCGCAAGCAGCACCAGAGCAGCTGCAAGGTAAATCCAATGGCAAGCCATAAGCGACAAGCCGCAAGCTTCAGCCAGCACCGGGCAAAGGTATATGAAACCAAGGGAAACGGCCAGCTGCAGCGCCATATAAATCAGGCTCACAAGCGGATGCGACATCTTCAGCTCATTGGCCATCAGCTGATATGCGTGCTTGCGATGCGCCTCACCAAGCTTCTCGTGAAGCAGAATGCGATGGCAGATGGTAAGACAGCCGTCCACGCCATAGACCAGCAGGAAAATGAGCCAGGTCACATCGCCAGTCTTCACAATCAGCATCCCGATTGCAAAAAGCAGGATGAATGCTATCCCGACGCTACCCACATCTCCCGCGAAGCACCTGGCCTTGCCGCGAGGACGGAAATTGAAAAATGAGAACACGAGCACGCTCAGCAAAGCCACTACGAGGAAGGGTTCGGAAATGAAGCCCTCGCTGCAGTTCATCAGAAGCAGCGGCAGTAGTACTGCAAAGGAATAACCGGCTGTGATTCCGTTGATGCCGTCCATAAAGTTGTAGATATTGGTTGCTCCGACGCAGACGATAAGGGCAATAATGACAAAGACGATATTCACCAGAAGATTGCTGTCTCCGAATATGCCTTCTCCTCTCGCAGAAAGGAACAGCTGAAGAATCAGCAGGCCCATAGCTGCAAACTGCACCACCAGTCTCACGGAATCCGGCAGGGAATGGATGTCATCCACAAACGAAATTCCCGCTGCCATCGTTACAGCCAGCAGAAACCACGGATACACCTGACCCACATCTCCGAAGGCGCCGCATAGAGCAGCGATAGCCCAGATAAGGGTTCCGATGAGAAATATCACCCCGCCACCGCGAAGCACGATGGTGGAGTGTGAAGAGCGTTCGTTGGGCTTGTCGATGATGTTGAAACGGTCGGCAAGTTTGAAATACAACAACTCCGCAATAATCAGCGCGGCAGCAATAATCAAATATGTTATCCAAATATTCATAATAGTTCACGAATAGTATCAATACTTATTTCGGATGTGTATTTCTATACAGACAACAACTTTCCAACCCACTCATCGAAATGGCGGCATCGCACACGCAACTCATCTATACCGATATTCTGAGTAACGAACCTGCCGGATTTCGGCTTGTCATAATTATATAGTTTCTTCTTTCCGCCCTCAATGGCTTTTATGATTCTTTTGCTCGGTGCCGTCTGTGGTTTGTCATTCACAAGTTCAGGATTATCGATTTTGTTCAAGTCAGATTTCAAGAGCTCAATTTGCTTATCGCAGCCTTTATACAATTCCTTAAGGAAATCCAAGCCGCATAGAACAAGCGCCTCAAATTCGTGAAGCTGGATATAAGGAATAAAACGGTTGAGACCAATGTATTCTGCAAATGCCTTTTCAATAGCTGCTACACGAGCGTATTTGTCGGAGATACGTTGGGCATCTTCATAACCAGGAAAGTTTCCAGGCAAAGCATATAAGTCAAACATTGTGGTGAAAATGTGTCTTTCAGAATCGTTGTCATCGTTGGACTTCATCATTATACTAATGTCATTCACAACTTTTTGAAAAGAAACTACGCCTCCACGGGCGTTCTCCTTTCTGCTGGTCAGCACCAGAACACTTTTTACCGCTGTAACTCCGTTCTCAATAAGATATGGTTTAAGGACATTCTCCACGAATCCCTGCTCTGTCTGACCTTCGCACAACACATGTATAATCTTCATTTTCATTCCGGCCTCCCTCCTAATACATTCTTGTCCCACAACTCGCTAACTGTATAATGCTCAAGCCAGAGTTTATATTCATCTTCAGAAAGTTTTCTGACAGAGGTACACAAACTCTTTTCATCCATTTCAACAATTGAAATATCACTAATGTCAAAATGGTCAATCAAATCCTTGCTCTGCGAAGCAATTATTACCTGAGAATGAATTGCCGCATCCTTTATCATCTCTGCCAGTTTCATAATTGCAAAAGGATGGAGCCCCAACTCCGGTTCGTCTAGTATTATCACACTCGGCATCGTATCCTGTGGCTGCAAAAGAAGAGTAGCTAGGGCGATAAACCGAATCGATCCGTCAGAAAACTGGTGGGCATCAAACACATAATCATTAGCAGAAGTGTCTTTCCATCTCAGAGAGATAAATCTGCCTGCAGGCTCCAGATAAAAATCCTCAAACTGAGGAACAACGTCTCTCACATAGCTAGTAATTCTGTCGTATGAGTCTTTGAAATTCTCCTTTAGAAAATATAAGAAAGACGGCAGGTTATTACCTTGAGATTGTAAATAATCAGATGTCTCTATAGGACAGACCTGGCGCAAAGGGCCATCTGAAGATGAATCGTGGAACTGATATACCTTACAGAACGACACCATCTTGTAAATGGATTTTGCCACAGGGTCCTGACAATCAGCTAATGCCGATTCTTTGTAATTCGGTTCCAGCAAAACTTCATGAAGTTTGTTCTCTCCAACTTTATGATATTTAATCGACTCTTCGATGACTATCAGACGATCAGGAGCAGCATTGGCGAGTTTGAATTGGTATATATCTTCATAATTTTTGTTGTAAGAAAATTTCAGACTCCCCTCAATGAAAGACGTACATTTAGCCCCATAATGCAGCAAATAATTCGAAGTACCAGCCATTTCGACATAATTGGCAAATGATTTGCTCATCATAAAGCTCAGCATCTTGAAGAAACTGACGATATTGCTTTTTCCAGCTCCATTGGCTCCAAGCAAGATATTCACATCTCCAAGTTCCAGATTCACAGCCTTTTCAAAGTCTATGGACTTGTAACCTCGAATCTCGACCTCTTTCAGCCGTATATTTTTGTATCCCTTTTTCATATATTTCACAATACATCTTATAAAATTAACGATTCCTATGCAAAGTAGTGTAAATTGAATAAAAAACAAAATATAATACTTCCTTTAGCCAATAGGGTGGAAATGGAGTCCCGATAGTTCTTTACCTGTTATTCTTTATTTCTCATAAACACTTAGCCAATACTCTGCAAGCATCATTGATGAATGAGCGACCAATAAAGCTTCTCGCTTTTTGATGGTGATTCTGCTGGAGCCTGCTCCGTGGGCATCACTATTCATATTTCGCATACTCGATATAGCATTCACAATTTTGTGTAATCCGCCAAGCAACTCATTGACTCTTTTATCCCATTCGCCTCTTTGCCTCATATTCATCAAATCTGTTGCGTCTTGATAGATTTTAACTAAATCGCCATTACTCTTGTAACGCTCAAAGGTCATCTTTTCGATGATAAAAATCAGGACTTCTTCAAGCAGTGTTCTGGACTTGGTGATAACGCTGTCATAATCTTTATTAGTGATGTCATCCTTTATTCTCTCTGGTAATTCTCGGATATATTGGGTTGTAATGATTTTGACTTTAGGCGTCTCAACCACAATTTCCTCACCGATTGTAGCAAGAACAAACGATTTATTTACCAGCCTTAGTTCTACACGTGCTATTACTAGTTGAGCATTAATCGCATCAATTGCTCCCTTGATAATAGCTTTATATGTATCATCAACTTTTTGAATATTACCTATTCCAACCAAATTCTCAAAACGGCTCTGCTGCATCAAATATGATAAAAGTTCAGGAATCCTTCCCTGTGGATTTAGGGACCTCATCAGGTCTTGCATATACTCCCACCGGCTTTTATTGGCTACGCCCCGGTTTCCCCAAGAATATGTTCGTGGGAGCCCGAATGAGGTACTTAGCTGGCATAGTGCCGGGCCTGACAAATAGGGTAAGGTAAACTCTTCATATAGCTTTACATCCCCTATAAGTACATCGATAATCCTTCGGTTGATAAGGAGAGAATAGTCCATAAACAATTATGATAATGATTTACTTGTATATTATTGTTCGAAAAGGAAGAAATACTGATAGTAACTGTCAGGCCAATAAGTATCTGTACATATTTCAACCATAATGCACTCAAAATGTTTTATCTTCAATCTTTAACAACTCAAAGAAATCCTTGCTATCTTTCTGATTACAGAACACCACAACGCATTTATTGTTATTTACGCTGCTCTTGTAAATCAATCCATCCACATCAATCTCCCCCTCCAGCTTGAACATATAACGCAAGTATTCCGTAAATACCTGTGATGGTACATACTCAGTATGGATACGGTCATCCGGTTTAACCCTTTTGGTTATCTCATTGTGGAAGATGTGCATGAAAGCCAGAGCTTCACGAGTATTGCGTTTATGCTTCCAAAACGAAGGCAGTGGCAAAGCGGTAAGGTCTATCAATTGGAAATTCCTCTTGGGGGAAAACTGTCCTATCAGAAACCGTCCTTTTCCGTCATGCCCATATTTAGGAGTGCATTCCATTCTGGCAGTTTCTTCATCAAAAGCTCCATAGAACATGGATACTCCAGCCGGACTCATTCTATTCTGTTTTGCACAATCATCGGGAGGGCTGGTTATCTCATCAAAAGTGAGAGGCGTGTCTTGCTCGATAACGCGCGCTCTGTAAATCACCGTGTCTTTGCTCAAATCTGTACAGAGATCAAACTGATGAATCATTGAAGCCACTTCTGCCAGAATGTCAAACAATCCATTGTCATATTCAGAAGGACGACCGTTAAACTCCTTATTTGCCAGAAATGTGAATCTTTGCTTATGCTTCACCATCTCCGAGAAGTGTCTCCACTTGATATTTAGTTCATCATTAAGTGTGGCGACAAACGGATCTTTTGATATCCATCCGTGATTTGGCAAAGCATCAACTACATCGTTGAACAGAGCTTCAGGTTCCGTAATCTCCAATAATTCCCTTATTACCTCTCCAGTGTCGTCATATGTCTTACTGTCCGATGGAACCGCATATCCATGGAATCTTGCAAAGTATGGCACAACATCATTAGCATCATCAAACACTGTCCCCTCCAGTGGAAGCATGGCATTGTCAATGTCCTCAAACTCCGACTCCAATTTCTCTCTAACCATCTTCACGAAGTCCGGCATATCCATCACAATCCTCCTTCCGCCACAATAGCTGCACTTGCCTCTGTGTCCTTCTTGTTTGATAATCCACTGTAGTTTTGTATCGGAGAAATGTTCTGAACAGACACACTTGTCGTGTATCTCCCCTGGTACTATACGCCCTTCCTCAATATCCATCAGATAATCCTTGATTCGTGACATCGCTACTGATTATTTATGACATTTTAGTGATAGCATCGGACCAAGTGTACCACCACCCATACCACTGTCTTTCAAAGTGATATGGGTGGTAAATTGGGACTGCTGCTATCATCGATTCTTATCTCTGTATTGTTCTTCGGGAGTCGGATGAATCTTCTTATACCAGTAAATATTTGGTTTTCCGTAATTTGATTTATATATTTGCGATAGATAACATGTCATAGTGGGAGATAAGCGCCTCACATACGTTGACAAAACCAAACAGAGCATTTATTCGTTTTCGGATGGTGCTCTGTGTTTTTTTCTACCGGATGGATGCTCTTTCGAAGGCGCGCCAACACTCCAAGTTAAAGAATTCATTTAAAAACATGTTATCTAAAATTATTAACGTATGTGAGCACCTTTTTGAAGAGCTTGTCAAAGAGTGAATTTGCGGATTTGCCAAGGGGAGGTTTCTCTGCATAGAGAAGCCTCCCTGCGATTAGAAACTACATCTCCTTCCTCCACACCATCTTGTTGACTATCCCGACATAGCTCTGGATAATCTTCACAACCTTGGTGGAGACATTCTCGTCTATGTAGTCCGGCACAGGGATACCGTGGGAGCCGTCGCGGCAGAGCTCGACTGCGGTGTCAACTGCCTGGAGCAGGGATTTGGTGTCGATGCCGGCGATAATGAAGTCGGCCTTGTCGATAGCCTCCGGGCGCTCGGTGCTGGTGCGGATGCAGACTGCCGGGAACGGGTGGCCGACACTCGTAAAGAATGAGGACTCCTCCGGAAGAGTGCCCGAATCTGAAACCACGGCAAAAGCATTCATCTGAAGGCAATTGTAATCGTGGAATCCCAGAGGCTCGTGCTGAATCACCCTCGGGTCAAGTTGGAAGCCGGAAGCGGCCAGACGGTTGCGGCTGCGCGGATGGCAGCTATAAAGTATCGGCATATCGTACTTCTGCGCCATCGCATTGATAGCATTGAAAAGACTCAGGAAATTCTTCTCCGTGTCAATATTCTCCTCACGGTGTGCGCTCAGAAGGATATACTTGCCCTTCTCAAGACCGAGCCTCTTGTGTACATCGCTCGCCTCGATTTCGGCAAGATTCTCGTGAAGAACCTCAGCCATAGGTGAGCCTGTCACATAGGTGCGCTCCTTAGGGAGTCCGCAGTCGGCAAGGTAACGGCGGGCGTGCTCGCTGTAGGCCATATTGACATCGGAAATGATGTCCACAATCCTGCGGTTGGTCTCCTCAGGAAGACACTCATCCTTGCAGCGGTTGCCGGCCTCCATATGGAAAATAGGGATGTGAAGACGCTTTGCACCAATCACGCTAAGGCAGGAGTTGGTATCTCCGAGAACCAGAACTCCGTCTGGCTTGGTAGCAACCATCAGTTTGTAGCTCTCTGCAATGATATTGCCCATAGTCTCGCCGAGGTCTGCGCCTACTGCATTCATATAAACCTCAGGGTCTGCAAGTTTGAGGTCCTTGAAGAATACCCCGTTGAGGTTGTAGTCGTAGTTCTGTCCGGTGTGCGCAAGAATCACATCGAAGTATTTGCGGCATTTGTTGATGACTGCAGCAAGGCGGATAATCTCAGGACGGGTGCCGACTATGATAAGGAGTTTGAGTTTGCCGTTGTCCTTGAAGTGGACATCTTGATATGTGTTTGACATTTAATTACTTATTTTACAGGGTCAAAGAATGTGTCAGGTCTTTCCGGATTGAAGATTTCGTTGCAGTACATCACCGTTACCAGGTCTTCGGTCTCGGAGAGATTGATGATGTTGTGGGTATAGCCCGGAAGCATAATCACGCTCTGGATGCGGTCGCCGCTCACCTCGTACTCGAGCACTTGAGGATTCCCCTCGGCATCGAGCTGGTCTGGGCGCGGGTTCTCCGGGCGCATCTGGATGAGTCCGTGACCCTTGACCACTATGAACTGCTCCCATTTGGTATGGTGCCAGTGCTGTCCCTTGGTGATGCCCGGTTTGCTGATATTGATGCTGACCTGACCGCAGTTGAGGGTGTGGACCAGCTCAGTGAAGGAACCGCGCTCATCTACATTCATTTTGAGGTCAAAGATTGCGCCTTCTTTCGGAAGATAGCTGAGGTAGGTGCTGTAGAGCCTCTTGGCAAAGCTGTCAGCAGGGATTTCAGGTATCATCAGAGTCTTAGGCATCTCCTTGAACCGATGCAGAAGCTCGACTATCTCTCCAAGGGTAACCTTGTGGGTTACAGGGCAATAGCAGTATCGGCCGTTGTCACTTGGAAGCACTTCGAGGCCTTCGAACTCGCAGTGATGCTCCTGCCCTTTAAGGGCCGATACCATCTCCTCTACGAGGTCGTCGATATAGAGGACTTCGAGCTCCACGCTCGGATCGTTCACTGTTATAGGAAGGTCGTTGGCGATGTTGTTGCAGAAGGTGGCGATGGCGCTGTTGTAGTTCGGCCTGCACCATTTGCCGTAGAGGTTGGGGAAGCGATAAACCAGGACCTTCACTCCGTTCTCTTCGCCGTACTGCAGGAAGAGGTCCTCCCCGGCTTTCTTGCTGCGCCCGTACTCGCTGTTGCCGAATCGGCCGGTAAGTGAGGCCTGTGCTGAGGACGAGAGCATTACAGGGGCTTTGTTGCAGTGCTTCTTGAGTGTATCGAGCAGCACGCTTGCAAAACCGAAGTTGCCTTCCATAAACTCCTGCGGGTCTTTTGGCCGATTCACCCCTGCGAGGTTGAAGACGAAGTCGCACTCGGCGCACCACTGTTCGAGCTGCTCGGGAGTGCTGTCCAGGTCGTATTCGAATACCTCGTCGATGGTGAGGTCTCCGTAGCACCTGGCCTTGCCTGTCTTGATGTTGTTGAGTTGTGCGCAGAGGTTCCGTCCTACGAAGCCTTTGGCACCGGTTACCAGAACTTTCATTACTTCGCGAGGTTTGGTATTCCTTTAAGTTCGTTCTGGATGTACTCGAGAGCTGCAATCTTCTCCTTGGTCTCTTCGAGGGTGAGGCGCTTGGTGTTGTCGGAGTTGAACTCCTCAATCGTTACCCTCTTTGAGTCGCCTTCGGTGAAGAACTTGTCATAGTTGAGGGAGCGGTTGTCAGCCGGAACGCGGTAGAAATCGCCCATATCCACAGCCTTGGCACACTCTTCTTTGGTGAGAAGCGTCTCGTACATCTTTTCTCCGTGACGAATGCCGATGACCTTGATGTCCTCTTTCTTGCCTCCGAAGAGCTCGCATACGGCCTCGGCCTGAGTCTGGATGGTGCAGGCAGGAGCTTTCTGCACGAGTATATCTCCGTTCTCTCCGTGCTCGAAGGCGAAGAGTACGAGGTCGACGGCCTCTTCGAGGGACATGATGAAGCGGGTCATCTTAGGCTCGGTGAGGGTGATAGGGTTGCCGTTGCGGATCTGGTCAATCCAGAGAGGAATCACGCTACCGCGGGAGCACATTACGTTGCCGTAGCGGGTGCAGCAGATTTTGGTCTCTCCGCAGTAGCGGCTCTTGGCTACTGCTACTTTCTCTTCGATTGCCTTGGTGATACCCATTGCGTTGATAGGGTAGGCGGCCTTGTCGGTTGAGAGGCAGATTACGCACTGGACTTTGTTTTCGATTGCTGCGGTGAGAACGTTGTCGGTTCCCATTACGTTGGTTTTTACGGCCTCCATCGGGAAGAACTCGCAGCTCGGTACCTGCTTGAGGGCGGCTGCGTGGAATATGTAGTCAACGCCGGGCATTGCGGCGCGGCAGCTTTCGAGACTGCGTACATCTCCGATGTAGAATTTGATTTTGTGTGCCACTTCCGGCATCTTGGCCTGGTACTCGTGACGCATATCATCCTGCTTTTTCTCATCGCGGGAGAAAATGCGGATTTCTTTGATGTCGGTTTTTAAGAAACGATTAAGTACAGCGTTTCCGAAACTACCGGTACCACCGGTAATCATTAAGGTTTTTCCTGCAAAAATGCTCATAATATGTTGATAATTAATTTTATTTTTAAATACACAGTATTTTAATTACTTTATTATTCTCTCTATCTAAATAATGGTCCACCTGTGAAACGAAGAATGGATTGGTGAATATTTTTCTAACGCATCAGTAAGTTTCCGTATACGGAGAAGGCTGAAAGTGAGGTGGAGCCACCCGCCGACCTTGGCGATGCTGTTCATCATGCCTTTAGGAGGTTTCCAGATTTGGGCTTTCTTTCCAGTTGCGCTACTGCAACACCCTATAGCTCTACCTTCTTTTGAAACAAGTGACTCCAGACTGCGTTAAAAAGGAAATTTGGCATTGAACAGTATCCGAAATCTCGATAATAATGCCCATTTCCTATTATTTCGAAGAAAAGAGAAACACGTTTGGCAAACCAACTCTTTGGTTGATTCTTTGACAGTCGGGTATTGAATAAGGAATCAAACACTTCTTTGTATGAAATTGGCAGTGAGTCAAGGCTTCTAGTACCTTCTACGACATCGGCAAGGGCATCAACCAAGTGAAGGAACCTGTCGAAACCGTAATCTTTACAAATCTGCGAAATTTGTTCTTTATCAAATTCTTGGTGTCTTAAGACTATCCAGTCCACGATATGCTTTAATAAAAAATGGCCGTGAAGCAAATCTCCCAAGGCATGTTCGATATAAAGAAGTAATACGAATAACAATGGAGGGCGCCTCAGTGTAGTATTCTCAAAATAATCAATATGATAGTTTTCAAGAATACTAATCAAATACTTTTCAAACCGCATTAACGTTTTATTGCCTCGCACAGGAGTAATATAACGATGACATTCCACATACAGCCCATTGAATGTGAATTCGACCTCTTTATAAACCTCATGAATTAACGGTATATTATGAGCTTCAAGAATATCACATGCTTTCTTCCATTTTTCTCCGGCAATATACACATCCAAATCACAACTGTATCGATGCTGCGGCTTGGGATAAAACTGAGCAATGGAACGTCCTTTCAAAACTAATGCTTCTATCCCATCTTTTCCCAGAAGCTCGGAAAGCTGGCAGGCAACCATCCAATTATGTTTGAAAAGAGATTCTTGCCGAAGAGAAAGAGCTGCCCACTGTAGCTTTATGGACTTAGGTATTTCAGATATTGTCTTGTTTTCAGAAATGAGTTCTACGGGAGATGATGCCAATTCTTCAATTCCATCAAATGCTAGTGCTGCTACGCCATGCATTGCAGCCAGCCTCATTACATCAGGCCAATCTACTAATGATGGCAGATGCTCATCACTTCCAAGCAATGCCTTCCGTAATAGACATAGCAAAACATCTGTACTACTGTTACTCATCTCTTAAATATTTTATGAAGATTCTTTGTGTTGCTAAAAGAATAGCTATGTGGAGCATTACGTGAAAACTGGTGAGCTCAGACTCTATAATTCTCCAAAACATCCAGCGGCTCCCAACCAAGTTCACGGCGTGCCTTTTCATTGCTGAAGGTCAAACTCTTAGTCATCTTTTCCAGTTTATAGCTGTTAATTGGCGATTTTGAGCCAAGAAAGTCTCCGACTTTTGCCATACACCATGCCATCCAATAGGGAATGCTGATAGGTTTATGCTTACCTAGTTGCTTTGCCACAGAAACGGACAACTCTCCAAAAGATGGCTGACGTGTGTCACAAACATTATATGTGCCACCCTTCTCAATCAAGGAAGGCAGAATTCGTGCAATATCCTCTGCCATCAGGATTGACTTTACAACTCTTCCGCCTGCAATGTTCATATAGAAACCCTTGCGGACACCATTCACCATAGCTCCAAGGTTGCCGGGAGCATTCTTGCCTGCAAGCAATGAAGGGCGAAGAATTCCTAGAACCACATTATACTTCTTACACCATTCCGTCAGATATTCCTCTGCCATAATCTTGCTCTTGGCGTAAGGAGTATCACCGTTAAGAGGGTGTTCCTCTGTTATCAACTCTCCATACTCGCAACCATATACTGCCACTGTACTGATGAAGACAAGAGCTTTAGGAACTCCCACCTTCTCCAACCCAGCACACAGATTAATAGTCCCTTGATAGTTGACATCAAAGAACGCCTGCTTTTCTGCCTCTGTCTTCGGAACAACATGGGCCTTCCCGCAAGCATGCAATACTACATCATAATGCTGATCCAGCACAGGAACTTCCTTCGCTAGATTGGCCTTTATCATATCATCTGGAGTTATGCCGCAGGTGGTAACATAAAACTGTTTCTCCAGCAGGGGCATCACGTTCTTACCCAAGAAACCTGTGCCACCGGTAAAGAGTAATTTTTCCATTTATAGCTTGTACACATTATTTCCTTTAATATATGCTTCCTGCACCCGTGCCATAACAAGGTTCTCATTTCTTGAAATCTTGTTATGATAGAAACCTCCAGCAAGAATAGCCGCCACAAAGTCCTTAATTTCATATCGTAGTCCTTCTCCTACAAATGGGTAGAAATACTTCTTGTTCTGATTCTGGTCTTCGTAACGCACTTCAAAGTAGTCGGTTTTCCACCATGGGGCAGGTACATAGACATATCCCTTTGTTCCAGCAATAGTCATAGAGCCTTCGGTCTTTACACCCAAGCCAACCTGAAATGATGCAACGGCATGGTCAAAACGGAATACTGCTTTTGTGAACATATCCACATCATTCTTCATCTTTGAATAGAAGTTGATATTGCGATAGTCTGTTCCCAAAAACTTGAAAATAGGCAGCAGCGGGAAACAAGCGTTTTCGCTCATACTTCCGCCAAAGTGCTTACTGTCTAGCTTTTCTGAACTCTCATCTGTCAATGTGGTTACAGAGGCGTTTACTTCTACAATATCACCTATCACTCTAGACTTCAAAAGAGAGAATAAGTGCCCGAATGCCGGTGAGTATGCCGTCTTGAGGGCAACCATCAGAACTAGTTTGTTCTCTTCTGCAATCTGATAAAGTTCCTCTGCTTGTGCACTAGAAAAGACGAATGGAGTCTCACACAGCACATGCTTTCCCGCCTTCAAGGCAGACTTGGCATAGTCGTAATGAGTGTAGTGTGGTGATGCAATATAAACTGCATTACAATTCGCATATAACTCATCCAGATTATGAGCCATAGTTGGAATGTGGAACTTTTCGCAGAACACCATATTCTCGCCCATGTTTGGATTATAAGCGGCAGATATGAAAGCGCTATTCACATTTTCGGACTCAGGTACAAAGCGAGATGCAATACTTCCTGTGCCGATGATGCCAATGTTGACAGTAGGACGCTCTTGACGCAATTGGGTTGATGATATGCCTTCTGTGCGTGGGAGATATACTACTTGACAGAACTCGTTCAAATAGTCGAAATAACCTTCCCAGTCAGACCCGATGGCAAAGATATCTACTCCATACTTTTGAATATCATCAATCTTCTGCCCACGGTATTCTTCAATTACAATCTGATCAGCAAGACCTGTTGCTTTAACGGCATCGATTCGCTCCATCACATTGTTGCAGGTGTTCATTTTTCCCCTCTCCAAATCAAAGTTGTCAGTGGTGACCCCAACTATGAGGTAATCCCCAAGAGCTTTTGCGCGTTTCAAGAGATTATAATGTCCCTGATGGAACAAGTCGTATGTACCGTATGTAATTACTTTCTTCATTAGATGAATTTCTTTTCTCTTAAATCTAAGAATGCTGCAATCAGTTTATCGTAATCCTCTTTTTGAAGATATCCTAAATGCCCTACGCGGAAAATGGTATCCTTCATATCGCCACCATTTGGACAAATCCACATACCATATTCATCCTTAATCTTCAGGAAAATACTGTATGCAGATTGTGTAGTAGGATGAAGAGGCGTTACTGCATTACTTAAAGACTCTGACACTATCTCGAAAGGAAGTTTATGTTCAACAATTTTTTCGCGGAAGTACTTTGCAAGACCGGCACAACGTGCAATCTCAGCTTCAGCACCACCATTAGCATCAATCTCTTTCAATCGAACATTAATCTGTCGTAGGATACCAACTGCAGGCGTCCAAGGTGTCTGTCCTCTCTCCATATTCTTTAAAGCCAACTTCAGATCAAGGTATTGACAGCAGCATTTATTCTCTTCAATACGCTTCAAGGCTGAAGGCGCAAGAGCCATAACTGCAATACCAGGAGCACAAGCAAGGGCCTTCTGTGAACCGGTAATCATAACACCAGCACCTGTTGCTGCCATATCAAATGGGTCACACAGGAAAGATGATATGGTGTCGACAATGAGGAAGCAGTGATTCCGTTTACAGAAATCAGCAACCATATTGATATCGTAATGAACTCCTGTGGAGGTCTCGTGTTTTTGCAGCAGGAAGGCAGTATAACCCTGACCTTCATATTGTGAAAGATGTTCGGGTTTCAAAGCATGCCCATGTTCCAACTTTATTTCTGTGAAAGGAATTTCGTGGAGAATGAGAAGTTCGACAAAACGCTCTCCAAAACTGCCGCCATTGACAACGAGTGCCTTGTCATTTTTATTTAGGCAGTTCATTATAGCTGTCTCCATGCCACCCGAACCTGAGCATGTCATAAATACCACACGACTATCATCGGTAGTATGTGCAAATTTCTTAACTAGCCGCTCATTTTCGAGCATCAACTCTGAGAATTCAGAGGTTCTGAAATAAGGTACCTGTTCGGCACCAATTGCGCGTACAGCATCAGAGGACTGTACGGGCCCGACAGTAAAATTAATCATCTTTATGTATATGCTTTCCAAACATTTTCTCAACACACATTTTTGTTGCATTACCACCAAGGTATGTAAATTTATTCTTCACCATATCGCGGGTCTTCTTGCACTCAGCATCATAATCCATCGTTTTGATATGGTTGATTACTTTATCTTCTGTATCAAGGATTCCGTTCGGCATTTCCTTCGCAAAATCAATGTATAAGCCTCTGGTTGCTTTGTATTCATCATAGTCATACGCAAAGCAAATAATAGGTCGTTCAAGGATTGAATAATCTGCAATACATGCCGAATAGTCAGAAATGAGAATATCTGCTACCTTGAAGAGATCGTTGATTACAGGGTAAGATGTGAAATCCAAACAAAAATCTGTAAACTTAATGCCTAACAACTTGGTTGTGTAAGCGTGTGTCCTAAGCAGAAGGATATAATCATCTTTCAACTCCTCCTCCCATAGAGCAACATCAATAGGTGGTTTAATAGCATAAGATGCTCCCTTGTCATAACTATCACGCCAAGTTGGAGCATACATAATCACCTTCTTGTCAAGAGGCAAACCAAGTTTCTTCTTCAATGCGATAACCTCTTCTTTATTGCAAGCATATAAATCATCATTACGAGGAAGTCCTGAAGGAATCAATGCCCCCTCTTGTACATTGAAATCGCGTTTGAAGATGGTCTTTTGGTATTCACTCTCGTAGCAGAAAAGATCAATGTTGCTGAAATTGTAATCCTTACGACCTCCAGCTGCATTACCGATGCAGTTGAAAGCAACACCATGCCAGGTATTCAGATATACGCACTTCTTTTTCTTGTAATGCAGGCTTCTTTCGATATTAACACAAGTAATCCAATACTTTGCCTTGAGCGTATATCTAAAATACTCCATAGTGTCTGCTTTAATCTTGATAGCAGGCCCTGGAATATCTACATGCTCAGGATCCTCAAGTGCCCATACATATTTATAGTCTTTAAACTCTATTTGAGAAATCATATACTCATAGATTGCTCTAGGACTATCGTTGTATTTACGAGTGTGGCCACTGAAGATAATCATCTTTTCATCCATAGGTACAAAGCATCCCCAAGTACGCATAAATGCGCTCATTGAAATACGGAAAGCCTTATTGATAAAATAGTTGTGCTTTAGCGTATAATCAAGTCTGGCACGAAATCCGTGCATCTGTTGTTCAGCCATATTAATCTATTATTTTCTTTATTTCATTTACAACTAACGAAAGATTTGCCTTCTTTGATAATTTGCACTCAGCAAACTTTCGACTGTTATCTCCCATCACCTGTAAGCTATCAGTTGATGCTACCGCCATCTGTTTGAATGAGTTCGCAAACATTTCTACATCATCAGCCTTTGTAACAAAACCAGCCTTAGCTTCAAGAATCATATGAGTTGCATCAGCTTCTGCATCCATACTTGCAATAACAGGTTTCCCTGAGAGCATGTAAGCCGTCAATTTAGATGGTACACCTTGAGTTCCAGTACCGCCAATGAGGGCTAATACCATCAGCATAACCAGTTTTCCTGACCGCCTCTACACGTTCAAGGACATTGATGCGAACGTTCAATTTTCCTCTTCCACGGTCGAAGCTGTCACTGGTGACTCCAACAATAAGGTAATCGCCTAGCTCTTTAGCTCTGCGAAGAAGATTGATATGTCCTTGATGTAAGAGATCATAAGTTCCGTATGTAATGACTTTTTTCATCGGTTTATTATTTCAATAATTCTTTGATCCGTTCAACCACCATATTCAGGTTCACCTCCCGTGTCAAGTACTGACGAGAATATGCTTTAGAGTTGTCTCCTTTCTTTTTCAGGTTCTCTTTACTCATCTTGGCAAATGAAATAAAACCCTCTTTTATGGCTTCTACATCATCTGGTCTCACTGCAATTCCACAATCAGCCTCTTGAATATATCGCTTTGTTGCACTATCCTCATCCACACTGGCCATCACCGGCTTCCCTGACAACATATAAGATGTCATTTTTGAAGGTAAACACAGATTTCCGTTTCCTTCCGGTAGCGCCAGTATTAAAACGTCTGCCTGTGATTGTACGTAGGCCACCTTATCTCTTGAAACCATATCGAAAACGACATTTTTCAAGCCTAGGTTATTAACCAATTTGACACACTCATCTTTCTTGTTTCCGCCGCCATAAATCCTTAATTCCCCATTGGGGATGTCAGCCGCTGCAAATGCTTTTATCATCTTGTCAACATTGGCGTGCTCATTAATGCTCCCCACGTATGCGAATACTATTTTTCCATCGTCAACACGTTTAGGATATTCTTTAAGAAAATCCGAGTCGTTCTGCCAATTGTTTACCACAAGATAATTATTTTTAGGAACCTTTCGCGTTTCCGAAAGATAATCTCGCATCTCTACAGAAATAGTTCTGACACATGCCGCATGTTTCTGATAATATTTGTCAATAGGCAGCAGCATGGTCTTTATCATCCATTTTAACAACCCTGGATAATTCTTATTGGTAAAAAGACACTCTGGATAAATATCCTGTATTGGAACCATATAAGGTATTCTATACTTTTTACACACCTTGGCTATTCGGTAAAGCCCGAACAATTGCCAAGCATCATTATAGACAAAATCAATTTCATCATGATATTCAGCTATGTATTTTGCTGAGATATTGCCAAAACTTCGACTTTCCTTCATGCGCCCAATATATGAAGAAGCAGGGTGAACGTATGAATCCATAATAATATGCTTGTAACGTTTCTCCTCCTCTAAGTTAATATTGGAGAAATCAAAACCAGCAGGACGTGAAGGTTTTGGGGTAATCACTGTAACATTATTTTCAACCGAGAGTGCAACTGCCAAATCAGAATTCAATGTGGCTGATGTCACTGGCTCTGGAGGAAATACAGCTGAAATAATAAGGATGTTTTTGTTATTCATTTTATTCATTAGTTCCTGATTCGACAGAAGAAAATAGTTTGATGATTTTTGCAGGGTTTCCAGCAATAATGCAGTTATCGGGGAAAGTCCCATGAACTACACTACCTGCTCCCACAATCACATTGTTTCCCAACTTGGTACCTTTAAGGATAATGGAGTTCATACCAATAAAGCAATCATCTCCTATCTCTATCGGAGCACGTCTGGTATATTCCGCATTCAATCCCTTGTGCCGATACTCCAACTCAATAGGATGGAAATCATTGTCGATAATCTTGCAGTTGGCCCCCACGCGAGTATAGTTACCGATTTTTATTTAATCCCATGCGTAGATGGTACTACCACTTATACCACAATGCTCCCCAATCTCAATCTTGCCTCCATAACGTGCCACAATGATACATCGCTGATAGAGACCCAACATGTTGCTGGAGAAACTGGAGAACAACGAAGTATCCCCCCTATTGCGATTTTACCACCTGATAATGAGCATATTACAGAGAATCCTTTATAGTGAAGTTCCCTATGTGTGGCACGGTATTTCAGAAATAGTAGCCAAAGAATAATCGTTCTAATCATAACTTCATACCTCTTTTTATCTCGATTAGTTTGTGTACATCATTCACATCCAGTGGCTTCTGGAACAATGAAATGTTTTTCCTTAACACCTCATCCGGCAAGGTCCACCATTCAGACTGCTCTAATGCTTCAATCACATCTGGTGAAAAACGGTACTTCAGAATCCTGGCTGGTACGCCACCGACTACTGCATATGGAGGTACATCTTTGGTCACTACCGCTCCTGCGCCAATCACGGCACCATTACCGATAGTTACGCCTCCCATTATCAACACCCGCTGACCTATCCACACATCATTGCCGATGTTGATAGTCTTGTATTCCTCAAAGTCCTGCTTGTCAGTCCACTTTATCCTGGTGCCATTGACGGGAGCTGTGAAGATACTAGCCGTAGAGATGTGATTCAATGAGTGTGTACCCATACCGATGGCACTATCACCTGCAATAGAGCAGAATTTTCCGATATTACAATAAATGATCCTACTGTTCGGTCCTATATAAGAATAGTCTCCTATTGTTGAATGAAACACCTTGACCTTCTGCCATACCTTTGCTTTTCTGCTAATAGTAGAATATTCCACTTGTGAGAATAAAGATATTGAATTAAGAAATAGACTTTGGAACTTAGTCTTTAGCAATAAAAGCATTCTTTTTATCATACTCCGATGGCTTTTTTAATTATTTCAACTTGTATATGTGGATTCCATTGTTCATCTATTTCCTTGAAGCAATTTTGTCGAATCTGTTCTCGTTCCTGCTGATGGTCAGTTAGCCACTTATGAATATTGTCTGCAAGTGAAGAAATATTATCGCGTTCAAAGAAAGCGCCAGTCTTACCCTCTTGAATAGCTTCAAACTCAGGCATCTGATAAGGGAAGTCATTGTGCGACAGACATGGACATCCGTATGCCATAGCATGTATAGCTGTTAATCCAATATTTCCTGGAGCCACGCAAAGGTCTGCATTATAGATTAAACCGGATAGTTCCTTTTCATCATAACTTGGACCATAGAACCAAACTCTATCTTTAAGGATTAAGTTATCAGCCATATCTTCTAATCTTTCCCTTTCGGTACCATCTCCCACAAAAACGACATTGAAGTCAAATCCACGAGCCATACAGATTGCTTGTGCTTCAAGTATCTGATTAAGTTTTTTGATAGGAGTTAGGCGACCAACAAAGATGATAACAGGATTGCTATTGCCAAAATGGTCCTGATAAAGAGAAGAAGAAATGAGGGTCTCGCGAATGTTTATTTGCTCATCATACATCAAGGAGTTATGTATGGTAGTTATTTTTTCAGCTTTTAGCCCTTCTTTTATCATCAAGTTGCGGGCATAGTTTCCATATGTCATTGTTCCATTTGCAAGGCCGAAATAGACTTTTTTCACCAAAGTCTTAAACTTTCCCTCCTTTCCATACCATCCATGCGTCCAGAAGTAAATTTCTTTGCCCATCATGCGGCCAAGAAGCAAAACCACCCATGTGCTGACACTCATAGGTTTACCGAGAATAATTAACTTATCATACCCTTTGAACAATTGTTTTACCACTCCACATTGCCAGTCAAGTTGACCAATAAGTTCTATTGTTTTTACTTCAGTTACTTTGTGTTTCAGAAGACGATAGTCCATTTTCTTCACATTTAGATATTTTTCTCCAAACACGAAGTCAATATCCATTTGTTGATCCATCAAAGTGAATATATTAGTGCGGTAATGTTGAGCAAAATTATATATCAGTAATACTCTCATCACTTAATTATTGTACTAATAAACGAAACTATTCTTTGCCCTTGAATACGATAGTTTTTAGTATTCAAAATAAAATCTTTTGCAGCTCTTCCCTTGCTCTCAAGCTCATCTTTTCCAAGTTGCAATGTGTTATTAAGAGTTCTATAATAACCGTCAACTGTTTCTTCATCGAAAGTATAAATATAAGAATAATAGTCTTTCGGCATTGCGGCTAGTTTAGTTGTTATAATTGGAGTTCCTGAGGCCATGTATTCATAATTTTTTGATGGGAAAGAAAAATGTGTATAAACTGCTTGGGTGAATCTCGGATTTACAAGAAGCGTAGCTTCAACTTCTGCACGAACAACTTCCGAATTAGCTACTAATCCACGATACTCAATACGAGGGTCTTTTTGTGTTAGTTCTTTTAGTTCGTCAACAAATGGTCCATCTCCATAAAGGATTAGTCTTGCTTTTTCATAAGGTAACTTCATGAATGCCTTACAAAGCGTCCCAATACCATATAACTCGCTTAAACCACCAGCATATAATATATCACTAGTTTCTCTTTTGGATAAGTTTGGATACTTTAACATTTCATCATCAACAATTGCCTCCATTACAATATATGGATGGTTTTTTGTGTTGATATATTTATTTGATTCCTCTGATATATAAATATAAGCATCAAAATGCGCCAACAGATTAAAATGCAATTTACGTAGAGCATTCATGTCTTTGTATAAGATTTCTTTCATGCCGGTCATACCAGGCATATCAGTAACAAGTCCGACACATTTTATTCCTGTTAGCCAAGATGCAAAAAGAACAGAGAGGCAACTACTTATTTTTAGGACATCGCATATGATAATTTTTTTTGATTTATTCCTACAAGACCATTTTATCAAATACAACAATACATAAATGAAGACACAAATATTTTTTAGTACGCTTATATTGATAAATGGAATGTATTGGTAATGAATTCCATTTTCTTCTTCAGGCTTAAACCTAATGATTCTTTTGCCATATGAGGAAACAACTGGCGGAACTGATAATACCTGTGCATTAATGCTATTGGATAATAAACCTTTAAGTAATAATTTTGAAAACTTTTGTATAGCATATCCGGGATTTGTCCCTGTACGTTCTTTTATGGCATCTAACTTTGCATTAGAAGCTAAATCTGATATGTATAACACATTCATATTATTTTCTTATTTTTTAGTCAAATGTAATACTTAAATCTGTTCTCCAAGTAGAAGTACTCTTGGAATCTTATGTAGTTATATAAGATAAATAAAGAGTAAGCTAATAATAATTAGAGACATTGTGTAAAAGAGTAATGATACCCAATAATTCAATATTATTGGGAAATAGCTATATAGAGGAATGAGAATAGCTAAGTGTATTGCATATATTCCCAAAGTCTTTTTCCCCAATACATTTAAAACAGTTCTATCTAGGAATTTCGAAAATAGTTGACCCAGGAAGAGAAAGGTAATGCAACCTAACAAACTGACGACCAGCCTGTATGGTGTTGTTGCAAAAATACTATTTAATAAATCATTATTGACAATTAATGATTGCGATGGCGTCATTCTCCAAAAATAGATAGTCACAGCAAACCCAATTAACACAAATGGTAAAGCAATTTTCCATAATTGATTCATCTTTAATCGTTTGCAATAATAGCCTAAAATGTAAAATAGGAAAAGCCTATATATACGCCCTGTATCAGCGATGCCAGAGGCGATTTTCGAAAACAGCACCAACATACAAAAGACTATTCCAAGTGCATATATTAACTTGATTCTGAACTTATGAGCTAGAAGTTGGGCTGAAACAAACGATGCGTTGATAAAGAATAAATCCCAAAGAAACCATAATTTATCTCCAGGGTATATAAACAATCTTATTATTGACCGACTATTAATTCCCCCCCCAATAATCATTGCTATCAAACCCCATACAAAATAGGGTACAAGCAATTGAATAGCTCGCTTTTTTATTGTGGCATAGAAATCTGTCATTCCTTCAATATCCTCTTTTGTCGTGAGCCCACTAAGCATGATGAAAAACTGCATGTGAAATGCATATATGTAACGAAATACAATGTCGTTACTATAGGTGTCGGGAGATATTATAAATTGGATTACATGTCCAATTACGACTAATATTATTGCAAAGCCTTTGAGATCATCTATATAGCCCAATCTCTTAGAATAAAAAGTACTAGACATTGACTATTATATGATTAATTCACTATTAAATAATTTTGAAGCAAATATGGAATATGTGGAAGCGGCTGACCCAAATATTTTCTTAGTCTTTCCCAGGCTATATAGATCTACAACAGCATCTTTCATTCCCTGAAGAGAACTTCGTTTCAGACAAAAATCTGGTGATATGATTGCTTTATCACCATATCTTTGAATAAGATCCTCTTTTACCAATTTGTCGTCTGTTGCAACGTAGAATCGGGTTGATGCATCATAAGATAGCTCGTTCTCGATAACTTCATAGAAATGTGATATTGGACTATTTGCTATAGAAGCTGTATTATCAGTTCTTCGAATATGAAGACCAACAACATTGCCCGACCAGTTTCGTGTTATCTCATTAATCCTGCTTTGTATTTCATCTGTTGGGATAAAAATATCTGCTAGTGATTTTTCTATAGAACACCTGCAAAACCTGTTATCTTTATAAACATATACTTTTTCTGACCCAGTCGTAAGTTCATCAAATTTATCAGCAGACATGGTAGGCAAAAAACAAAAGTCATAGAACAGCGGTCTATACCATTGTGGAATGTTCAAGTTTAGTTTGTGCCCAGGTATGTCCTTGATATCAAAATACATCTCCTTAACTGGAGGATAGCATGAATCAAGTTGTTTAAATAAATCGTTGAATCGGCAATTACAATTATACCATTTATGCCATTTAATAGTTAATTCAGTTTCAGGATGTTCTTGCATATAAGCAAGGCCAGATGCTATGGCGTTAAGCCTATTACATAACCCTGCATAGGGCACTAAAGTTATTTTCATATTGTATAATTCTATTCTTATCTTAGTTATAATAGGGACTATCGTTTAATGTTTTCAATTTGAGCGAGGCAGCGACTATGCCCGTCATTTATCTGAGTTCTGCTCATCAAATATGTGGTTTTATATATTATTCGGGCCGGAGCCTCCTGTAACTAAGAGAACTTTGTCTTTAAAAATGCTCATATTATATATTTTTCAATAAATATCAAATGTTGCTAAAGGTCACTAATTCGAGCAATCTCCTTAGTATTGTATAATCATCACAATGCTTCAAATATCGTATGATAACTTGAGTAAGGAATTGAATATGTATCGCCAGTGAAGAAATAATAATAACCGACAATCGTAACAAGAACAAATAAACCCAAGTAGAGGTACTGTGCAGTATGATTTTTAATATTATTATATACTAAAGGCAAAGCTACAATTTGATAAATAGAGAAATAAATAGATAGTCTGCTCGCAATTGGGATAATTTGTGCAAAAGGAGTTAAGATAAAGCCTGTAATTGCAAGTAATACTATTAATCTTTCATATTTATCCCCTCCTTCATTTTTAAATAGATAATATAACGACAATAATAAGGGTATTAAACCTAAGAAAAAACCTAAACCATAGGTTGCAGTTATTTCAATACTATTGGCATAATAGTCTGCAGATTCTTCGAAATTTGATGTTGATATTAAAGACATAAATATAGAATTCAAAAAATCCTTACTAAACCATAATAAAAGGAGTAAAAGTGCAACAAATGTACAAATCACCTTGGAGTTATGTGTTGGTATAAAACCGAAAAATGCAAATGGCAACAACACTATTGCAGACCCATGCACAAGACTGCAAAGATATAGAATAGGTAAGACGATATACCACTTTTTATTAATAATCAATGGTAAAACCGCTAAAAATGTGTAAACAACAAAAGACTGCCTTAACATAGAAAAAGACAGCAAGTACAAAGTAGGAGTGAATAAATATATGAATACCGAGAAGACCCACCATTTTCTTTCCACATATTTTTTAATAATCCTATACACCACAAAATTTTGATAGATGCTCAAACAAAACACCATAGAAAAGAAACCTCCAATTGGCTTAAAGAAATACTCAAGTAAAACCCAGCCTGGATCTTTAAAGAAATCTCCTACCAAAATGCTCTGTATATCAAATGGTGTAGTCTCTACATCTCTATACATTGATAGATAGTGCATGTAGTCATTTCCATAATCATAATGTAGTGCAGAAAGAAGTGTTATTAAAATAAAACCAATCTCCAATCCGTATTTAATTTGGCCCTTTGAATCTTTGTAAGCAAGAAATAGAGCCAATAGGCTACAAATAATAACAACATACATACTATTTTACCAATAATTCATTTAGTTTTTTACAATTAATATCCTTATCAAATATCGCTTTAACATATGCTGCATTCAGTTTAACCTTATCTTCGTAATAATCATAATTATTCATCACGCTGACTATTGCATTTTTAAATGCTTTTTTTGACTTAAATTTAAAAAGGACAGCACCATCTGAATGGTTAGAGTACTCTATTGATTCTGGCGTTTCGGCAGCTACACACACTAGCCCTGATACAATAGCTTCTGCGAGGGCGAGATTTGCATGAGGTATTGTATAATAACTTAACATACAATAAGATTGTTCTAAATAATGCTTTATTGCATATGTACTAGGGAGGCA
This sequence comes from uncultured Bacteroidales bacterium, assembly GCA_946055165.1. Lineage (GTDB taxonomy): Bacteria > Bacteroidota > Bacteroidia > Bacteroidales > UBA932 > Cryptobacteroides. Next base: position 109,209 of record CAMGFA010000001.1, on the reverse strand, counting down.
TTTTATCCTATTATCTGATTTTACTATATTGATAAATTTATATGCATATGTGTTAATCCCAATTTTATGTAATAGATTCTTGCACATACCTACCAACCCTTTAGATTCTATGTTGAGATCAGCACCTAAGACTAGTAACCTACAATCAGAATCATGAATTAGATTATGAAATACATCTACAACTTCTGTGGCACCTTTTATAGGTGACCTTCCACCTGTAAAAAGAAATACTTTTAATTTAGTAGCATCCTCATCGAATATATTAGAAAAGGAGATCTCTTCATACCTGTCCTTAAAGTCAATCCAATCATAAATTTTTGTTACCTTATGTTGAATTCCACTAATCATATGAGCACTATACTCATTTATGGCTACAACATCGTCTGCATACTTCCTTACATATTTTTTTAATAGAGAGAATTGAAGCATATGTGAATGTTTGGGCCAATGCTCTCTGATATGGATAAACGATTTTATACCCTTATTAGCAGTCACTTTTAAATAAGGATATAGCATAACATTGTTGAAATATACTGCATCAACTGGGATTTCATCAAGTAGTTTACTGAATGAGTTGCAAGACTGAAATACCTTAAAGTAAGTACTGAGGGTTCCTCTTTTTAATAAAGATAGATTGTATGGCACTGTCAATAATTCATTAAATAAGTAATATTTTACATTGAATTTTTCAAGTTCATTTATTATAGGCCCCTTTCTTGCTAAAAGAATAATCGGTTCTATATTATTGAAATCTAAACCTTTAATTATATTCAGCAAGCAATAGCTTGCACCACCAATTTCAGACACATGGTGTACAAATAATATTTTTTTCATAATATGTATCATTACTGTCCGGTAAAAGTTCCGGACGATTATTATAAAGTTTAACAATTAAAACAAACTTGGTTCGGTAGAACCATCCAGTTCATTGACAATATTGTAGTTAGGTTTTGCAAAGAGGTCTTTAAGGTTGGTAGTATCTGTTAATGAGATGCTTACAATCTACAGCATCTCGTAGATAGAGCGTTCAATGTTCATCTTTTTCTGCACTATAGCCATCATACAGTAGGCTATGATCGCAGAGTAGATCTGAATGCGGACTGCGTTTTCGGACGTACCCCAGAACTTTTTTATCTTCAGATGTTGCTTGATCCACTTGAAGAACAGCTCTATCTGCCACCTGTTGTGATAGAGTTCCACAACCATTACTGGGCTGATAGTCAGAGCATTGGTAAAGAATATGAACTTCTTATTGCGCTCTTTATCCAAGTAGATGACTCTACGGATCTTGTCAGGGTACTTCTCCATAGTCAGTTGACCGGCCATGTAGCCGATTGCGTCTGACAGGATACCTGATTCGGGAGGAAAACGGCGTTTCCACTTCATCGGTTTGAAGTCGTTGTTGGTCTTTCCTCGGATGACGAAGTAGGCTCCAATACTTTCAATGTTATGAAGACGCTTGAAGTCGTTGTAACCTCTGTCGAAGATGTAGAACGAGTTCTCTTCATACGGAATGACATCCATTGCTTTTGTATCGTGGACTCTTGCTGGCGTTATGTGAAAGAATGTTGGAATCTGTGTTTCCAGATCATACAATGTATGCATCTTGATACCACCTTTCTTCTTTCTGAACAGGGCCCATTCAAAGGTGCTCAGGCATAAGTCAATTGTCGTAGAATCAAAGGCATAGACGTTTCCATTTAGCTTAAAGATGTCAACGATTCGGCATCGTTGAGCTTCAGCGATGACCTTGTAGGCAAACTCCTCAAAGATGCGATAATCGCGTTTGGTGTTGGCATCCGCAAGAGTACTCTTGGCAGCGTGCTTACCAAATCCAAGGTGATAGGCCTTGGATGCGTGAGCCTGGGTTGCCAGGACAACATCACGAAGACTTTCACGGTTGGAAAGCTGACCGAACATCAGGACTGCAAGCTGGTTCCAGCAGGTAAACTGCTTGACATAACGATTCCCATCGTATTTGTTTGCAAGTCTGAGGAATACATCCTTATCGATGAAGTCTAAAAGCTGCGCGAACACGTATTTTCCTTTATGCATATGCCATTCTACGTTAGTCTGGCAAAGATAATTTCAAATCGGCGCGCACCAAAAACCCCTGTAACTACCTAACTTTCAATATTTTCAAAGTACTTTTATGATTTTTTACCGGACACTAATGAATATGTATTGTCAATTACTTAACAACCCGTTGAAAAAAGCCATACCCTCATTTCGCATAGTAGTTATTTCGTTCTCTATTTTATCCCAATCAATAGGTTCTTTTAGAAACTGAATGACATCAGTAATCTTTGATTTATGTAATATTCTATTCGATAATCCAAGCCTATTTAAGACAGAATAGAAACGATCATTCATGCCAGCATTACCCTCTAATTCGGTTATTATTACAAAAGGTCTATGTAACTTAAGACACATTACCATACAATGAAATGAATCTGTTATGACCATTCTGCTTCCAAATATTTTTCCAATCCATGACTCTATTGAATACTTATTGTCATTATTGTTTATTAGAATTGAATATCGGTTGAGGTCTTGTTTTAGTATTTTTGTGCGTTCCTTTATATTTCTTATAAAGAATGCATATATCTCTTGTGAAGAATCGGATTTTGTACAATCTCCTACTAATTTATAATAATACTCAGAATCTAATAAAAACGTAGGATCTGGTACGAGTAAAGGTTTAGTTCCACCTAATTTCTCAACTATTTCTAAACCAGAGCTTTCTCTAACCCCAATTTTTTGGAATCCTCCAATAAATTTCTTTGCGATAGCAGAGGCTTTTTCAGGATACTCTGTACAACCGAAACTTACAGCATATGCCACACGCGTACCTTGATAATTAAATCCTAAAAAGTATGCTGGAGTAATTACACCTATACCGTCGCCATTTAGTAAATATGATGGATTAAGGACTTGATCGCTACCTGAAATAATCATGTCGTATTTTTGAGCGATATATGATATTTCATTCCATTTGTCAATTCTGATAGTTAAGGATAATCTTTCTTTTCTAAATCGATTGATAGCAGCTTCCTTCAACCTCATTTGTAGATATGTTAATGGTTTTAAAAAATGTCTATATCTTATGAATGTCCAGAGATTATAATTATAATGATGATGCTTGTAATTAATTATATCCACTTCATGACCAAGAGAAATTAAGAATTCCTGAAGAGCATAAGCTTGTAGTACTGCACCATAATTAGTCGCCCAATGGAAGGTCAATATTCCTATCTTCATTTTTCTATTTGATTAATCGTTTTAATCGTATTTTTATTCTATTGAATATATTCTGTTTTATTGGCTGGAGAACAAGGATTGCATAGACTCCTCGCTTTTGATAAAAATTCCAGAAATCAATACGTTCGACTGGTTCTGTGGTACTCTGGTAAATACAAGAGTTATAAGGAGTTGAGGCGTCATAATCTGCACTCTCTATCTGTAATGCCAAAGATTTCAAAAGCTCTGCACCTTTACATGTATTAGCGCACACAAAACTCGTCCCCTTATTGTCATCCATCCCAGGTAACAACTTTTCTATGCCCCAATAATCACCAAGTGTGATGTCGCTACCACTCTTTCCTGCTTTAGCTGGACAATTGAAGCATGATGGACGAAGTGTAAGATTGTGAGAGAACGCCATAAGGTATTTATTCTCGGAAGAAAACTCGGATAAGATTGTTTTGCCGTCTTCACCGATTAATGAAAAGCTATACTGTCTCCAACCTGATGACTTATCTTTCATTCGGATGTCATATACACCTTTCATAGGTAAAAGACTTACATAATCACGCCATACCTTAGGGGACGGAACACCATGACATACAACATCAACAGTAATGAGATTGTCATATTCATTGCGGAGGAACCTCTTTAAGCCAGCAATCTGGCAAGGTGTTCCAGAGAATAGGACTTTGCGACCTTCTTTTAGTATCTGCTCAGCTTGCTGGTATGTCGCTCCAATACTGCTTTGAACATATTTGCTTCCAAGGAAGCGTTTGATGCTTTCAATCGTGTCAGCGCTGGCATGTTCCACCTCCCATTGATTGTTGTATCGTGCGCCAAAAACAACACCACCTTCCTTAATGATTTTCGATGCAATAGGGAAAAAAATACCACCTGATGAACTATTCATGCGTACTTTCTCATCAGGATTCTTTGCCGCATAGCAGGCAATAGGCTTGCGAACTTCCGCCTGATTTAGAACAGGACAGACATTCTCGCATATTCCGCAATTTATGCAGGTATTTAAATTTACATAAGGATATTTGAATCCCTCTTCATCTTCGTACATTGTGATGCATTGTTTCGGGCATCGTTCTGCACAAGAACTGCATCCACAACAATTATGTTTGTCTTGTATAGATATCATTTAGCAAAATCCTATTATTCTTAAAAACTTTGTTGGTAATATCTTTCTTATAATAAATGTTATCAGCACTACAATGGTCATTACACAAAGGAATCTTACAAGCCATGATTGAATTGGGGGGGAAAAGATAAAACAATGAAATTATATGGCAATGTATCAAATATATAGGAAATGAAATTGAACCGATTGTCTTTATAACCTTATTAAGAAGTCTATCTTCATTATAATGCATTTCTACATTTTTGGAAAACAGGAATAGTATCACAAAAAAGGAAAATAGAAAAGATGATGGCTTGATACCATATCCTGCACCTGTAGTCAAATGGAGATAATATGTTTCAATCATCATCAAAATAAAAGATAGAATCATACCAAACACAAACCATCCATTTTTATATTCTCTGTCACTGCGAGACAAATATAATCCTACCCAAAAGAAAATTAGCCATACAAGGGCTGAACCTGCATAAAGGATTAAGGGGAGTTTATTTAAACCGAAATATGAAATCAGTGTAACGCAAAATATTGATATGCAAAGTATTCCCCCCACCCGGGTATTCAAAGTATATTTCTATAATAGAGGAAGGATACAATAGCACTGAATTATAACAGCTATGAAATAGTATATGCTATATCCACAAATAGCGTATAGTACTAAACTTTGAATCATTGGCTTCCCATTATGTATCGCTAATATGAGATACAGGATTGACCAAACCAAAACAGGCAAATATACTTTGGGTATTTGATTCCTCCAAAAGTCAAAACATTGTTCTTTTGTTTCTAAAGTCTTCTTTCCAATAAAAAAACCGGAAATGGCGAGAAAAACAGGAACGGCAGTATTTAGCATTTGACGAAGCCCAATTGCGAGCACACCAGAATGACCCTCGAAAGTATGTATAGCAACGACCATAATGATTGCAATTCCTCTTAAAAAGTCAAAATAGAGATTCCGGGGTTTCATCGCTTTATCAGTTTTAATTTATTCAGAATAAAAGACTTTTCGTTTTGACTAAGTCCAAATAAGAAAGAGCAAAGCACAGAAAAAAAGACGATTATGAAAATATTAAGAATAGAGTATATTATCCCATATGGCATCCACTTTTTTATGAAGACAGCTAATATAAAAGAGGGCAGAAAAACTAGAAAACAACGAAAAATAACTTTTGAAAAGTACTCTCGGGCAGATAAATGAATTAATTGTTTTACGATAAATAACCTCGCAATAAATGCAACTATCCCAACAGCAATATGAACTATGAAAACGGAATAAGGGTCCCCTCCTAATTTCAAAACAATATATGCAATTGGAACTATTGAAATGAGGATTCCCCCGACAATTGATTGATATACTTTGACCTTTCCTGTAGCAGATGATGCTGTCATAAACGGATTTGATATTGAATCAATCATGCATATTACAAGCATTAAGCAGACGAAGATATTTGTGTATTCAGGTACTTCTTTTAGCCATATTCCTAACACAGTATCTATTTCTATTGCTAACGGCAGCATTATGCACAACAAGAGCATAAAGGAGAATTTTGCAGAACGGAAAATTAGAGTATGCATTGATCGTAGATCGCCTGATGCATAGGTCTTCATAATCTGTGGGTTCATTGCCATTTGAAAATTGGTAGCGAACTGATGTACTGCAGATTGTACTTGGACTGCAAGACCCCTTGCTGCATTGACTGCTGGACCAAAAAACATATTCAATAAGACATTAATTCCTTGTCCCATCAAGGTTCCAGCCATCCCTCCCCATAAATTCCATCCAGTAAAAGAGAATAATTCTTTTATTAATGGTTTATCAATCCTAATATGAAATGATGACTCTGTAAAGTGTCTTTTGCAGTATACTCGATAAACCAGAATTACAGAAACCTTAACCAAAAGTAAGGCAATAGCATATAATGCGAGCCGGTCAAAAGTGCCTATTCTAATCAAAAAAGCCATCCCTAAGTTTGCAAGGGCTTCATAGATAGAGATATATGCAAAAGCGGACATCCTTTCATGAGCTATAATATCGGCATTGTAAGGATAACTCATTATCTGTATAATGGAGGTAATAATTGAACACTGATATACAATCATTGCTGCAGTCATCCTTCCTTCAGGAATGACCAGTTTATTTGCTACAAACCATAACCCTATGCTTTCTCCAAGAATTAGGACGACCAATGCTATTATCGCGTGTGTAATAATACATGTTGAGAAAACATTTTTCAAAGATTCTTTATTACCTCGACCAAGTTCTACTGTAATATATCGTTGTGTGCTAGCACTCATAGCACCATTAAGGAAGGCTAGCATACTAATAAAGCCTCCTACTACATTATATACGCCATAATCCTCAACTCCAAGAGTAGCCAGGACGATACGACTGGTATAGAGTGATACCGCCATAAGCAATACCATTCTAAAGTACAGGAATATAGTATTTTTTGCTATCCGTTGATTATTAACACTAGATTCTTCCATTACTGAGATTATTCGATTGGTGAAAGATATTCATTATCTCGTGTCATCATTGTATACATTCAATAAATAGCTAGATGACATATTATGCATTATTGGTAAAGTATTTTTTTATCTCCTCAATCCATTCTGGAACTTTGAACTGTCCACCTTGCAAAATCTTAACATATTCATTAGCAAACAAAACCTTGTTTCTGTTTTTATCTTTTGAAAAGAATAGCTCCATCTTGTCATATTCACTTGGTCTTAAATTAAGTGCAGAGAAACTGGATGTCTCTTCTCTTTCCTGCTCGTCCAGAAAAGAGAGTTCATCGTTTTCCGACTTAAAGGTGACAAGTACTTTGTGAAACAATTTACCATTGAGAGCATCTTCGATGTCTGTCTTCGGTGATTTAGGGTTGGCTTTTATTTTTACCAGACGGGTGGTGCCACCTTCATTGACAATTCGACGGCAGATAATATGTTTCTCCAGGCCTTCCTTCGTATCATATTCCAACAACTGTGTATCAGTATCGGTCAGCATATACACCTTGCCCTTGACACTTTCCTTGAGCTCTTCGATGGCGATGCTCAGGTGTTCATATATCTTCTTTATTTCGCTCGCTTTGCATAAAGGGATAATTCGCAGTCGGTTCCGGGATATTTCTTCCTTTAGATAGGCTGATAGGTAAATCTTGTCGGAGGAGCCTTCGCAAAGTAGCCAGTTGTAACAGTCGTTCCGTATGATGCTGCTTAGGATGGATTGGACAAGGTCGTTGGAAGACTTGACCATAACATCAATGGGCAGTTTTCCCTTCTGCTCCCTGTCGGCAAACTTGATTTCCTCCCTATAATTGTCGGCATTGAAGATGTTGAAGTCGTATGTACCCGACACGCATGAAATATTCAGAATGCTTCCGCTAGTGAGCGTGGGAATGAAGCCGTACCAATGGGAGGTATATAGGATTTGGCTACAGCACTGGCTCACGTCGTACAACTTCTCGAACTGCTCGTAACAGAGTGATACATGGAGGGAGGATTCCGGTTCGTCAACCGCAACAATCAGTCCCTTGTTCGAATCGCGATACTTGGTGACGAGCCTTGTTATCAACTGGATGATGGCTTGCTGCTTTTCACCGGAACTGAGTTGCACCAAAGGGATGTCTTTGGCATCCGTCTCTTTAAATAGGGCTCGCAAAGAGAAGAATTCTTCTATGATGAGGTTGTAAATCTTATAGGGCTTCAAATTGGGTTGGTAACTGCTCCGTGCCTTGAATTTATAACCGTCAAGGGAGGAGGACAGTTTGTCAACAAATGACTTCAGCTCTGAACTGATTCTGCCGATGGCATCTTTGCATAGGCTTTTGCTCACAATATCAGTCAGTTCCTTACCGATGAGGTGTTGAAGGTCGCGGTTCTCGAACGATACGAATCGTTCTGCTTCGATATCTTTTGGCACATAAACATAAGTAAACAAGGAAACTATCCTGTCATATAATTGCTTGTATTGGATTTTTTGCTTTTGCTCGTCGTCCTGTAAGTCAGGGAATACAGTCTGCTTGAAATGCTGGGTATTGAAAATACCCAAAGAGACATTGTAGTTAGCGTCCAGACAAATAGGAAGAATGTAGTAATCCTCCTTCAGATTACTGGGGATATTGTTCCGCAATGCTTTTATATGCTCTGCATAATTCTTGTTCTCAATGGCATTAGTTCCCTCATCATCTGAAAGGATGTACGAGGTGATTTTTTCGGCCAATTCTTTTTGGTCTTCCAAATCGAAATCTGACTTTTGGAATGCTATGACTGGCATCACCCAAGATTCATCTGGATTTTTGGTTTCTATATTCAAAATCCATGGCTTTTGGTTGAAGAAACAGTCCAAGGCTTCAAGCACGGAACTCTTTCCAATACCGTTCATACCTATAAGACCATTGAAATTTGAGCCTTTGGATAAGGGTATATAGTTGATTTTCTTATATACCTTGAAATTGCGTATGATTAATCCGATTATCATGAGATAAATTTTTCTTCAGATATACATCAGAGAAGATATACTTTCTTTGCCCGATAAATAGGGATAGTCATTTAATTCCTTTAATTACTACTGATGCGTTAATTTTCTCAAAATAAAGATAGTTCATTGACATCCTGATTTAGAATGAGTGGTTGTGGCGCTGTTACCAGTTGTCCGAGGTCCATCTTCACCAGTCCGTACACCTTGACCAAGGTACCAATCTCGGAGATTGAGTACGGGCTATCGTAGAGAACCTTGACGACAATTTCAATCTCATCAAGGACTTTGCTATCGTGCTTACGCCCGTCACTGATTGATATGAAGACTAGTATGCTTCCACGTAAGTCTATGAGTGTATGCATCCTGACGGCACCCTTGCTGTACTTGCCCAAGGCCCATCCCATCAGAGCAATGCTGCATGAGATGGTGGTGGAATCGAGCGCGAACAACTCGTGGTCCTGTGGAAAGATATACTCACCCCGCTGCTTGGAATACATGGGCCGGACAATCTTGATGAGTGCCAGCCCAAGGCCTTCATAGATGCGGTAGTCCCGGCTCTCGTTTGCTCTGGAAAGCGAAGACTCGTTAACCGAGGTCGTCATTCCAAACCCATAGAGGATCTTCTTATATTTGCCAAGGCATAAACAGATGTCTCTCAATGCATCGCAGGGCATAAGCTGACCGAACAGCATGTATTTCAACTGGTTTGTGCAGTTAAACTCCCTAACGCGGTAATCGCCGTTGTACTTCTTGATGAGGCGCTGGAAGATCTGCCTGGGGACGAGACTGGTGACTTGGGTGAAAATATACTTGCCTTCGTTCATAATCAGTGGGTTGGGGCCACAAAATTACGAACTCATTTCAAATCGCGATTGTCAAAGAACTGTTATAAAATTTTATAGTTTAACAATTTACAAGCTTAGATGCGGCTTTTAGCGCATCACTAGTAATCTTCTATTATTAACGTATGTGAGCGCTTTTATAACGATCTGGTCAAAGAGTGGCTCCTGAATCGTTACACCATTGTTTCCGGAACATTCCGTGTAATCAATGGACGTAAGGCTCAAGTCAGAAAGAGTCATCTCATACGGAAATGTTGATGCTGATTTCTTAGCCCCTAAGGGCTGCTACTTTCCATCCGTATTAGCCAAGAGGAAGTTTTCCATATTGGGAAGCCTTCCTGCGGTATAATGATACTATTCCACTCGCTCCGCTCGGTCTAAATGACAGGAGACTATCTCAGACTCTCCTTGTACCAATCGAAGAGCTTCTCAACCCCCTCCTCTATCTCAACCTTATGCTTCCACCCAAGACTATGCAACTTGCTGACGTCGATGAGCTTACGCATCGTGCCATCCGGCTTGGAGGCGTCAAACTCAACAGTCCCTTTGAACCCGACAGCCTTAACCACCAATTCCGAAAGCTCCCGAATAGTAAGCTCCTTACCGGTTCCCACATTGATATGGCAATTGCGAATCTCACCCAAGGACGGAATAGCGCCACCTCTGCCGGTGCTGTGGTTGCGGTCAACGACGCCGTCGGCCTTGTTGCCATAGTGGACAGAGGAGTATTTCTCAATACCTATGATGTCCTTGAAATCTACATTCAACAGGACATGCACACTGGCGTCTGCCATATCCTCGCTCCACAGGAACTCGCGTAGCGGAGTGCCTGTACCCCAGAGAGTCACCTTGTTATTCTCAATGCCGTAGAAGGCAAGTACCTTAAGGATGGTCGCCTCATCGGAGTTGCCGTCAATAACATAGCGGACGGTCTCTCCGTTCTCCTTAATGTTAGCTCCTACCGAACGTATGCTCAAGTCCTTGCGTATGGCTTCCCAGTTGTTGTCGTTGATGAGTTTAGCCAGATAGACCTTGCGCATCATTGCCGGCATCACGTGGCTGTTCTCCAGATGGAAATTGTCGTTCGGACCATAGAGGTTCGTCGGCATCACAGCTATGTAGTTGGTACCATATTGGAGGTTGTAGCTCTCGCACATCTTCAGGCCGGCTATCTTTGCGATGGCATACTCCTCATTGGTATATTCCAGTGGGGAAGTCAGGAGGCAATCCTCTTTCATCGGCTGAGGCGCATTCTTCGGGTAGATGCAGGTGGAGCCTAGGAAGAGCAGTTTCTTCACTCCGTGGGCGTAGGACTCGCTGATGACGTTGCACTGAATCTTCATATTCATCATTATGAAGTCCGCCCTGTAGAGGCTGTTTGCCATAATTCCACCCACAAAAGCGGCGGCAAGAACGACTGCATCCGGTTTTTCCTCATCGAAGAACTTTTTAACAGCGTACTGATCCGTAAGGTCGAGCTCTTTGTGGCTGCGCCCTACGAGGTTGTTGTAGCCCCTGTTTTTGAGGTTGTTCCAGATGGCTGAGCCAACGAGTCCGTTGTGGCCGGCAACGTATATTTTTGATGATTTGTCCAACATTTCAAAGCTTATTTTACTATACCCTTTTCAAGATACTCGGCGAGGTTGGTACGGACTTTGGCAGCAGCTCCTTCGGAAGCCACTTTGGCCATATCGCTCTCTACCATCAATTTAACCAGTTCCTCGAAAGATGTTTTTGACGGATTCCAGCCCAGCTTGGCCTTGGCCTTGGTCGGGTCGCCCCAGAGGTTGACCACGTCCGTAGGTCTGTAGAAGTCTTTTGAAACGGCAACAAGGGTCTTTCCGATAAGGGATTCGGGTGCATTGCCACTCACAGCCACACAGATACCTTTCTCGTTCAGCCCTTCACCTTCGAACTTGAGTTCAATTCCTGCGTACTTGAATGCATAATATGCGAACTCTCTTACAGAGTGCTGAACTCCCGTTGCAATTACGAAATCCTCAGGCTTGTCGTTCTGGAGGATGAGCCACATACATTCTACATAGTCCTTTGCATAGCCCCAGTCACGAAGTGAGTCGAGGTTGCCGAGGTAGAGGCAGTCCTGGTGTCCCTGCGCGATGCGTGCTGCGGCAAGGGTAATCTTCCTGGTTACAAAGGTCTCACCACGACGCTCACTTTCGTGGTTGAAGAGGATACCGGAGCAGCAGAACATATTGTAGGCTTCGCGGTATTCTTTCACAATCCAGAAACCGTAGAGCTTTGCCACAGCATATGGTGAATACGGATGGAAAGGAGTATTCTCATTTTGAGGTACTTCCTCAACCTTTCCGTAAAGCTCGCTAGTTGACGCCTGATAGATGCGGCAAGTCTTTTCAAGGTGGTTGGCTCTGACTGCCTCCAGAACTCGCAAAACGCCTGTTGCATCAACGTCGGCAGTGAACTCCGGAGAGTCAAAGCTGACCTGAACATGACTTTGTGCCGCAAGGTTATATATTTCATCCGGCTGAATAGCTCCGATGACCTTTACTAAGGACATTGAGTCTCCAAGATCTCCGAAGTGAAGATGGAAGTGTGGATGTCCTTCAAGATGAGCAATGCGCTCACGGAAATCAACTGATGAACGGCGGATGATGCCGTGAACGTCATAGCCTTTCTCTAAGAGAAATTCGCTGAGGTAGCTACCGTCCTGACCGGTAACGCCAGTGATAAGGGCTTTCTTCATAATGGGTTAGATTGTTATGTTTATTTGTTGTTCTCTACTAATAACTGTATTGCCTAATTATTCACTCCATTTCCATTCAGACCTCTCGATATCCTCTTCTATAAGTGGATTACCTGTCTGGACTTCAATGAAGGTCAGTTTGGAAATTGCCTTAACAGCGTGATGATGATTTACAGGAATGACAACAGTATCACCAGCTTTCACCTTGTTTTCAACTCCATCAAGTACGAAAATTCCTTCGCCTTCGACGAAATTCCAAACCTCGGACCGGTGGCGGTGTACCTGATAGGAGATGCTCTTCCCGGGATTGACCGTTATGCTCTTTGTCAGCGAATGACTACCGTCTTCGTAGGTGGAGTCATCGATTACCCTGTAAGTGCCCCAACGCCTTTCTTCATACATCGAGCGTGGCGTTAGGTTGTCAACGGCCTTCTTGATATCTTCAGTGTATTTCTTTTTGCAGACGATAATTCCATCCGGACTTGCTGCAACCACGGTGTCTTCCAAGCCATCTACATAGATAGGAAGGTGAAGTTCATTGATGATATGGGTATTTGTGCTGCGTGGGCCCATTACAGCATTGCCTATAACCGGCCTGTGAAGTTCGTCTGTAAGTGTATTCCAAGTACCGAGATCCTTCCATTCTCCGGTATATGGCACTACGGCGACGGATTCAGCCTTTTCAGCTACCTCATAGTCGAAGGAAATTTTCGGGAACTCTGAGTATCTTGACCTGGTGTCATCGAATGAGTCAGAGACTATGTATTTTTTGACTATGTTCATCATATACCCGAGACGGAATGCGAACACGCCTCCGTTCCAAAGGGCTCCCATAGAGAGCAGTTCTTTTGCACGCTCGACATTTGGCTTTTCTGTAAATTGCTTTACGGGCATTGAACCTTTCGCTCCTGTCGTTTCCTGGTTCGGCACAACATAGCCGTATTTCTCACTCGGATATGTAGGGGTGATTCCCATCAGAACCAAGTCGGCGACATCCGCTTCAACGCACTTGACCATCTTGGCGATTGTTTCGAAATAGCCGGCTTCAGTGAAAGGGTCGCAAGGCATAATGACAACAACCTCATCATCCTGACATTTTTTCTTAAGACTAAGGTAGCTTGCTGCGAGGGCGATGGCAGGGAAGGTGTCCCTGCGTTCAGGTTCTGTGACAACAGAAACACTATCTCCGAGCTGATTGATTATTATGTCCAATTGGCTTGCGTTTGTCGCCAGGGTGATTTCTTCCGTCAGGTGTGCCTCTCGTGCCTGCCTTACAACTCGCTGGACCATAGACTCCATTGTCCCTTCCTCTTTTTCAAGAAGCGGAAGAAACTGCTTGCTGCGTGCGTTGTTGGACAGTGGCCATAGCCTCTTGCCACTTCCTCCGGAAAGTAATACTAGTTGCATATCTTTTATTTCAAGTTTGTTTTGAACTATTATATGGACTGTCGTTTAATAATTTCAATTTGAGCAAGGAAGCGACTGGTCCCGTGCTTTTTCTGCGTTCAGCTCATCAAATTTGTGTTTTTGCTATATCATTCCGGCCGGTTATTTTGTCTATCTCCATATGCCAGGATCCAGCAATAACAAGGAACACCTTCATTTACATGTTTCGCCCTAGGCAGCTTTCAACAAAGCGCGTTGCTCTATCCTTTTCGCCAACTCTACCACATTCGCCGTGTGGATGCCGAAGAAGATATACAGGATTTCTGTCAGTTTCGTTCAGACCGTGATTAGCTTCAGTGCCTTGTCTCAAATGAGCATTCTATGACTTGGCTTCATACTTTTGCTCACCAGTCCGAAGTTCTCCGCTATCTCCCGAAGAGGGAGAAGTCTCTTTATTCTGCCAAATTCAACTTTCCACGGCCTGTTGGAGTTATGTTTGTTCCTTTATCAGAGATGCGGAATTTCTAACACATTAGCAATCAATTTGCTAGATTATTTCGCATTTCCGGATAGTCCCTATTTAATTATCAATACTTTCAAAGAACTATAGATATACTTTTACTGGACACTAATGGAATAGACTATCAAGTTTCAACCGTGTTTCTGCTGGGATTTGTATCCCATCCACATTACTATAGAAATCTTCATCGAGGTAATCTTTCACACTTATATAAATTCCGAGCTGATTTAGTGCTGCATTTCTGTTGAAAGCACTCCCAGACTGTTTGCTAGTAATCTCCTTAACCCTTTCATTTATTCTTTTTTCTTCAACAGGTTTTACTATTGTATTCCACAGATTGTGACCACGCATAACTTTCCACATATTTTGCCCGGCACAATGCATATTAGACAATTTCTTTTCAATACTCTCAATCTTTGTATTGCATTCTTGGGAAGATATAACTGTAATTGAGGTAAAATTTCCGCGTAATGCCAATTTCTGAATGTGCAGTTGATTCAATATTTCTCCAAACTGACTGACTGGAGTTTTGTATTTTTTTTCATCAACCTTTACCAAATAGTCCAAATACCATCCCTTTGATGCTTCAGAGAAACTATTAAGCAGGGGAAGGCTCTTAGTTTTCTGTAATAAAATATTCTCCACTGAATACCAAGTCGTATTAACAATGTATTCACCATTCCTAACAATATCAGTGTACTGCGAGTAATTGTCAATCAGTAAATCGTAATCAGCATCAATAGCGATGACTTTTGATTGGCCCAATCCTTTCATTGACAACAAGATAGCTTTGCCATTACCTTCATTTTGATTAGCCATTTTATTTGTAATGACCTTTATATCATACTTGCTCTGGTAAGGTTTAACAGCCTCTGTCCATAGTGGAACATCATCATCTCCCTCCACGAATAAAGAAACGGGGATTCTGGATGGTGTATGCCCAAAGAATCCTGTTAATTTAATCCACTCCGTGGTAACATTACTCCTCAAGTCACTCATAGATTAATTGCTGGTTTTGATTAGGGATGAAATATTAACTACAAAATCTTCCCAGCCGTCCATTATCACACCTGGAGAATGTGTGGCTATTATTAACTGGCAATTTGGATTTATGGTTTTGATATTATCAATCAAAGATCTTTGCCAATCAAGATGCATTGAGATTTCCGGCTCGTCCATTAACAGAATACTTTCTTCCTTTCTTTGCAAAAGAACAGTAAGCATTACTACAAGGAACTGTTTCTCACCAGAAGAGAGACGCTTGTTGCTCTCAAGAAGTTCATCACCAAGCTTGAATTGCAACCTGCTCTGGGTGGTATCAACCGTCTTGTTGGTATTGGAAAATGCTTTATTGATTATTTCGATAAAAGTGTGATTATGAGCATTGATATCCTCTAAATCTTCCATATTAACTACACCATTCTGTTGAATACGTGTAGTAATTTGTTTTGTCAAATCAGAAAGATAATAAGCATATTCACTCTCTAATTTCGCTAGTTGCTGATCTAAGACACTACCCTTGTCTTCACCTGAAGGCACATCAAATGTGGAGATAAGATTGTACCTGCGGAGCTTTTTATAATTACTCACAGAGAGAGTCTCATTAGCTTTCTTGATAGCGATAATGCTAGCATTAAGAGTGTGGTCGGCAAGACTTCTCTCGTCTTTTCCTTCAATATCTGCCATAATTTTGGTAACAAGGTCTGAAAGAAGTTCATCGTTGGCAGCATCTTTCTTTAGGCGAAGTAAGCTATCCCTAAAACTACGGAATTTAATCACTATATCATCTGTCATAGATATAGTGACTCCTTTAACATAATATTCATCTAATATGCTTTCAGGTTCACAAATAGAGGATACGATTTTTAGTATAGTGCTTTTGTAAGAACCATTATCGCCTGCGATGATATTAACGTCTTCACGCAAATTCCATTCAAAGTCATATTTGCCGTACAACTTCTCTATTTTTATGCTATTTATCTTCATATCAGATGTTCATTTTCCATTCTTCAAGCTCGTCAAACAGAGTTGGCAGCTCATCGTTAATCCTTTTATTTTTTCCAGCCTTGGTCTCAGTGTAGTTTTCATCATAACCATGGCCATATACCTCCAAGACTTTATAATTATTATGAATAGGTTCTTCGTCTTCATTAAATGTCTCTTCATATTGAAGTCTGCATTTGATGTAGAAACCGGTACGGAAATCTATCTCAGCATTCTGGGCTTCTGTCTTAAATTGGCTAGAAAGAATATCGAACCGAATATCCACTCCATCGTAAGAACCATTCCATTTGAGTGTCCTTCCTTTTACAATTACTGGACTAACAATATAAACTTTTGCATCATCGTCAATCTTGGTCTCTGGAAAGAACTCTTCAATATAGAGCGAAAATTCGCTCCGCAAAATTCTAAAATCAACATTTTCGAGATGCTCTACATCATGTCGCTTAATACCAATAGCTTTAATATTGTTACATGAAGAAATCTGTTTGAAGTACTCCGTTCGTGCTTTTTTTAGATGTATATGTGCATTTAGCCGATTAATAACATTCTCATCTATACGATATTTGTCCAACGCCTTCTTAACTAATGCCTTTTCGCCGTAATTACATTCATTAATTAAATCTTCAATCTTAATTGTCTTCTTCTCAAAGAAAATCTTACGAAAAATGAATGAAAGAATAAATTGTAATACCTGAGAATCTTCCTTGCAGTGAATATTAAACCAGAAAACTTTAACTACGCTTCCATGACGTAAAGAACCAGTCGTAAGAATATTAGATACTCCTATCACATTTGAAATATAGTTCATTGCACGAATAAAGGCTAAAGAAGATTCAGCCTCTACTTTTGCATCAATAACATAATTAGAGTCATCACTCAGTTCATAGTGAACTAGAATAATATCGTCATTAATCTGTGACATGTTCTGTTATTAAATTGTCATACCATATGAAATAGAATGCCCAATATTGTCCTCTTGCTGTAAAGGTAAACTATTTCTGCATGCGAACAAAATATAATTAGGCTACCGTATAATGGTCTCTCTTCTTTTGCAATGATTTATCTTAACTTCCCAATCTCCTCATTTGGGATACTATCGGTTTTGAGGTCCCAGAAGAAGGCTGCCTAACCTATACGTCAAAGAAGTCAACCAAGGGAAAGCGCGGTCGTCCACCTAAGACACAGACCGAGACTTCTTAGTACAAATATTTGAAAAACTCATATTTTGATATCAAATTATTTGCAATCTCTCCAAATTTAGCTTACTGTGCCCTTTAGGAGAATTTCTTTGGTTTCTTTATCAAAGATGTTGAATTTCTTACATGTTAGTAATCAATTTGTTAAGTTCGCCCAAGCTATTTCCAAGCAGTCTCGAAAAAACTGTAGAATATAGCATTGTTTATATGCTTTATGTTTTATCGGGGTATAGTGGCAACTCAATAACAAAAGAATTATTGGCATAACTATATCCATCTAATTCCACTTCAAAATCCTTACTAGCCTCTACCATCAATGATCCTTTACAAAATGAAATAAGTCGTTTCGCACGATATAGACCTATCCCTTTTCCTGTCAATCCACTTTCTTTTGCAATTTCACCCTTGAATCCCTCGTCAAATATAAGAGGGATGTCAACAGGTTCAATAAACAAACTATACATTTTAAACTCTATGCGAAGGATATCTTTCACTTTGGTAAAAACTATATCGAAACGGCTTTTGTCACATGTGTATTTAGCTGCATTTTCGATGATATAATAGGATGCCACTTGAAGAGCTTCAAAGTCAATATCAAACCTTTCTCTATACTCAGCAACATCAACATATACATCTTTAGCTCTAAAATCAGGGTAAAGCATATAGACATTTGTCATAATTGCATCACGAGGATTAGCTCTCGAGAAATTAGGCTTTCCTCCTTCACTGCTTAGTTTTGTGATAATGGACAGCTCTGTTTTTATGTTCAGATTGTATCTTGCTAATCTGGTGATTAAGTCAATCCCACCTTTTTTATCTTTTCTTAATGCCTCATCAACAGACTCTTGAAGCTTTCGATAGTTCTTTACAAAAGTATCCTGAGGGATGAAAGAATAAAATTCATTAATCGCATCAGAATTAATGTGCTCAATATTATGTTTAAAAGAATCTATCTCATTCCTAGTCGCTTCTATAGCTTGCTTCTTCGCTAATATATGCTTATCAATAACGGTCTTGCTACTATGATAAAGTAGTTCTACGAGAGAGTTAAAATTCTTTGCTGATTTCTCTTTATCATCACAGATATAAAGATTACCTATTGAAGATGATTTAACAGCAATACGCTTTCTGCAATTATCAATTGGGCAAAGAATAGAGGAAGTATTTGAACGCTGATTTGAACTAATACAAAGTAAACAGTGTTCATTTGGTAATTCGTTTATAATGGTTTCGCCAGAAGATGAAGATAAAAAAACATTAGTTCTGTGGGGTTCCATATTGCTCAATTAGATAACTGAATTGTATTGGTTCTGCATTCTTTGGCAGTTTTTCATCAACAGCATCAATATCAGGGTCAAAGATATTATATTCCAGCGTGCCAGAATAAAGAATAACTCCTTTCTCAGGATATTTCCTTTTGATAGCAGCAGCGAGCCCTATCCCTTCATTCTTGTATCCACCGACGATTCCAACACCTTTAATATCTACAAAAACAACATTTGCATTTTTGAGGTCAATAATATCAAGATTAGCAAAATCTGGAATTCTCTTGATGTTTTTCCAGCCTGCCTTCTTTAACATTTTTACAACATTAAAGTCCTCATCATCAATGAAGAGAATCTGAACTATGTTTTTTATGTCGTTAAGTGCTACTCCAGTACCATCTTTGTGTTCGGATGTGTTACCAACAACATTACCGTCTCCAATTATCGTTACTCCGCTACCGTTATTAATAATCCCCTTTCTGTATGCATTTTTCTTTTTGATAATGATTGAAGGAACAGCTATGACGGTTAAAATTGTCAAAATTGAGACGATGATACCTAATGTGTTATTCAAAAAATCAAGCATAAATTTATATAATAGGGTCTGTCGTTTAATATTTTCAATTTTAGCAAAGCAGCGACTGGTCCTGTCCTATTTCTGCGTTCAGCTCATCAAATTTGTGCTTTATATATCATTCCGTTCGTTTCGGCCGGTTCTTCATCTATCTCCATCCACCTGATTTCTTTCAGTATCTTTCCGAGCAAATCCAGCAGCCTTCGCTACTTCCTATATTTCAGGTTCGCTTTCTGTACATCAAGGTACTTCGTTAGTATCGGATATGATATCATATGCACTCGAACGCTAGACATATTCCCAGCCAAGTCCATTGCTCTTTTGAATGGTTATTGTTTGACCATTGGCTAGAACAAAATAAACGAACTTGTCGTCCTGGCTGACTTCCTTAAACATCGCTTCGCTCTTCCCCTCTTCCACAGCTGAGCCAAGTTTTGTCCAGCTATTACCCTTGTCATATGATACCCACCAAAAATCTTCCTCTATCTTCAGAAGAGGAGTTATGCCATTTGTCGCGTTCGCCTGTATTTTTCCGCCGTTCCCATCATGCATCCAATCATTGTCTATTGTCCAATACCAGTTGCCGTCCGTATCCTGTTTGACTCCGACTATTGGAGTGTGACCATCATTTCCGTCTTTTCCATTGTATATGGTTATCGGATTACCGTGCATGAAAGTGATGGTATATCCAATCATAAGACCGTTCTCGCTGACAGGTACGACGTCCTTAATGTAATTGTTTGCCTGGAGTGCATTTACAAGCTGTTGGAGTGATGCGATGCTTGTGTTGTACTGGTTGCAGAGAGCCTCCAACCTCGCAATTCTGGCTTCGTGGTCGCGAAGAGTTTCCCAAATCTTCGTGTCGTCGTAGCACGAAGTGATTAACAAAGACATTATGACAGCTAATGCAATTTTCAAATACTGCTTCATTTCTTGACTTTTTACTCCTTGACTTTTCGCTTTCCTACTCCTTCCTACCTCTCCCCATACATCCCCTCGTAGTACCTCAAATACTCCCCGCTGGTGACATTGTCCATCCACTCCTGATTGTCCAAATACCAGCGGACGGTTTTCCCCAGGCCTTCTTCGAACTGGAGGGAGGGTTCCCAGCCGAGTTCGCGCTGGAGTTTGGAGGAGTCGATGGCGTAGCGCTCATCATGGCCGGGACGGTCGGTGACATAGGTGATGAGGTCCAGGTCAGCGCCTTCCGGGCGGCCAAGCAGACGGTCAACTGTGTTTATCAGCACCTTGATGAGGTCGATATTCTTCCACTCGTTGAAACCACCGATGTTGTAGGTCCCGGCAACTCTGCCCTTATGGAAAATCAAATCAATTGCTCTGGCGTGGTCCTCAACATAAAGCCAGTCACGAACATTTTCTCCCTTGCCATAGACCGGTAGGGGCTTGCGCCGGCGAATATTGTTGATAAACAAAGGAATCAACTTCTCAGGGAACTGATATGGCCCGTAATTGTTGGAGCAATTTGTAACTATCGTCGGCATCCCGTAAGTATCGTGGTAAGCCCGGACAAAATGGTCGGAGCTGGCCTTTGCAGCGCTGTACGGACTGTGAGGATTGTACTTAGTGGTCTCGCAGAAGAATTCGTCCCCATAGGCGAGGTGATGCTTCCCGGACGAAGCCCTGGTGCTGAACGGAGGCTCTATGCCTTCCGGATGATTCATTACCAACGCTCCATAGACCTCATCGGTGGAGATATGGTAGAACATCTTGCCTTCATAGCCTTCTGGCAGGCTTTCCCAATACAGCTTGGCGGCCTGAAGCAGGCTCAAGGTTCCCATTACATTGGTACGGGCAAAAGTAAACGGGTCTTTAATCGAACGATCCACGTGGGACTCGGCAGCAAGGTGGATTATGCCATCGACCTTTTCCTCCTGCATAAGTTTGAAGAAGCCTTCGAAGTCGCAGATGTCCATCTTGACAAACTTGTAGTTCGGCCTGTCCTCTATGTCCTTGAGGTTGGCAAGGTTGCCCGCGTAGGTGAGCTTGTCCAGATTGATAATCTTGTAGTCCGGATACTTGTTCACAAAGAGCCTTACTACGTGCGAGCCGATAAATCCTGCCCCGCCGGTGATTACTATGCTCCTACTCATAAGCAGTTTCCTTTGTGTCGATAACCTTGAGCAGGTATTGGCCGTACTGGTTATGAATCATAGGCTGGGCGAGTTCGCGCATTCTCTGTGCGGAAATCCATCCCTGCCTATATGCTATTGCTTCAAGGCAGGCAATCTTGAGGCCCTGACGCTTTTCTATTACCTCCACGAAAGTGGAAGCTTCGGAGAGGCTGTCGTGAGTTCCAGTGTCCAGCCAGGCGAAGCCCAGCCCGAGAGGATGGACCTTGAGCTCATTCGCAGAGAGGAAGGCCCGGTTGACATCGGTGATTTCGTATTCGCCTCGGGCGGAAGCTTTGATGCTCCTTGCAATATCCACCACCCTGTTGGGGTAGAAGTACAGGCCGACAACGGCATAGTTGCTTTTCGGCTGCGCAGGCTTCTCTTCTATGCTGAGGCAATTGCCTTCTTTGTCGAATTCGGCAACGCCATAGCGCTGCGGGTCGTTTACCCAATAGCCGAATACCGTGGCTTTGCTTTCCTGCTCGGCGCTTCTCACCGCTTCCCTGAGCATGCCTGTAAATCCTGCGCCGTAGAAGATGTTGTCTCCCAAAACGAGGCAGACGCAATCATTTCCGATGAAATCGGCGCCTATGGTGAAAGCCTGCGCAAGGCCGTCAGGTGAGGGCTGCTCGGCGTACTGGAAGTGCACGCCATAGTCCGATCCGTCCCCGAGCAGACGCCTGAAGCCCGGAAGGTCGCAAGGTGTGGAGATAATCAGGATATCCCTTATCCCCGCCTGCATGAGAACTGAAATGGGATAGTACACCATAGGCTTATCATAAACAGGCATCAGCTGCTTGCTGATACCTTTCGTGATAGGGTAAAGTCGGGTTCCCGATCCTCCTGCGAGTACTATTCCTTTCATATTCTTTAATCCCTTCTGAAAATATCCCTTGTATAGATCTTGTCTGCTACGTCGTCCAGACAGGCGTCGTAGCGGTTGGCTATAATGCAGTTGGAGCGGCGCTTGAATTCATCGAGATTGTTCACTACCCTGCTGCCGAAGAAGGAGCTTCCGTCTTCGAGAGTTGGCTCGTAAATAATCACTTCTGCGCCCTTTGCCTTGACGCGCTTCATTATGCCCTGGATGGCGCTCTGGCGGAAGTTGTCGCTGTTGGACTTCATCGTGAGGCGGTAAACACCCACCACACATTCCTTCTCGCGGGAGGCATCGAAGCCGTTGTCCTGGGAGTAGTTGTAGTATCCTGCCTTTGTAAGAACCTGGTCTGCAATGAAATCCTTGCGGGTGCGGTTGCTTTCCACAATTGCCGACATCATATTCTGCGGCACATCATTGTAGTTTGCAAGCAGCTGTTTGGTATCTTTCGGAAGACAATAGCCGCCGTAGCCGAAACTTGGGTTGTTATAGTGGCTGCCGATTCTAGGGTCCAGACACACACCTTCGATAATGGACTGTGTATCAAGTCCCTTTACCTCGGCATAGGTATCGAGTTCGTTGAAATAGCTCACGCGCAGGGCCAGATAAGTATTGGCAAAAAGCTTCACGGCTTCGGCCTCCTTCAGGCCCATGAAGAGCGTAGGGATGTCCTGCTTGATGGC
Source organism: uncultured Bacteroidales bacterium (assembly GCA_946055165.1). Classification (GTDB taxonomy): domain Bacteria; phylum Bacteroidota; class Bacteroidia; order Bacteroidales; family UBA932; genus Cryptobacteroides. Next base: position 86,138 of record CAMGFA010000001.1, on the reverse strand, counting down.
ACCCTCCTGAAGCAGTTGGGCAAAGATGCGTGCCTCTTCCTCGAGGTGGTTACCGGCGATGGCGCGGATGGCATCGTTTTCCTCGTCGCGTGAGTCGATCATCTTAGGGAAGCCTACGATAATGCGGCTCGGGTAGAGATTGTCGTAAAGAGCCTTGCTCTCGCGCAGGAATTCTGGCGAGAAAAGCAGTCTGAGTTTGTGGCTGCTGTCCAGTCCCTGCTCACGGAACTGTCTGGCATACTTCACGTAAAGGCTGCGGCAATAGCCCACAGGGATGGTACTCTTGATTACCATCACGGCCTTAGGATTCACCTTGAGCACGAGGTCGATTACGTCCTCGATGCAGTGAGTGTCGAAAAAGTTTTTCTGAGGGTCGTAGTTGGTAGGGGCGGCTATAATTACTATGTCGGCATCGCGGTATGCGGCCTCGCCGTCGAGGGTGGCAGTCAAATTCAGCTCCTTCTCGGCGAAGTATTTCTCAATGTAGTCGTCCTGTATAGGGCTTATCCGGCTGTTGATTTTGTCCACCTTTTCTGGAAGCACATCCACTGCCGTTACCTTATGGTGCTGCGAAAGCAGTGTTGCAAGGCTCAGACCTACATAGCCCGTACCTGCAACGGCTATTTGCAAGTTCTCAAATGATCTCATATCTTGTGTAAAGAATTAATTTACTGACTGTCAACAATCGTGAATTCAGACAGTTCGCTCAGCTTGGCTATTGCCTTGTACTGACCTGCCTGGACACAGAACTCCTTGTGCCTTTTGCCCCTGAGCCGAATGAGCTCCCCTTCTATCACCTGGCCGTCTTTTTTAATCAGATGTACCTTTTGTCCCGTTTTTAGAAGCGGAAGCTGGATTCCGGACTCTTCTTCTTCAATTTCTTCAATGCGCTTTTTTACCGGCAAATCGCAGAAAGCTTTGAAATTGAGCATTTCATCGTCTTTCACCCAGATTTTCTTGCCGTAAAACTCACCGTGCTTGCGGGAAATCTTGTACTGCAGATAGGGCTGGCTCTGCTTGAGTTCCTGAATGATATCCACCGAGGAATGCACGAAAATGAGATTGCTCACTGCGGGAACTCTGCGCACTTCCTTCCCCACTCCTTTGCGCATGACTTCCTTCTCGGTCAAGGGAACGTAGCACTCCACCTTGTGGTCCAGCAGATAGGCCTTGATTTTGAGCTCACTGCGGTAAACCGCGCTCATTGCATACCAGCGCACGGTCCTGTTCTCCTTTTTTACCCGCAAAAAACTCTCAAGTTGTGGCATAAGCGTTCCTCTGGCTCCTCAAATCTAATTTAAGACGCTGAAAATTAGCGACTTAAATAAATTTAAGCCTATCTTGGGGCTAAACTATTGCAAAACAAGTCCCAAAGACAGGCAAATTTAATGATTTTATTCGGTATTGTCAAATAAATCGTAACTGAAAATCAGATGCTTATTAGGTTCATTTCAATTCACTTACTCACTCATTTGCAACACTATGATCTGCTCGCTTGAGAGCCGTATCTTGAGCCAGTTCCGCAGCTTTTCGAGCTGTGCCGGCTCCAGAGGCTCACTCACTTTCACTATTGCCACAATGGCCTCGTCAAGCTGGCCCGATACGGGATCGACCTCGTTGCCGCGGGAGATAATTACCTCCTTCACATTTTCGAACTGCGCCGCAATCTCCATACTCAGAAGTTTGGCCGGAAGCTCGCGGCTACGGTACTGCTCCAGCAGAGTGTTCAGAGAATCGAGTTTGCCGCTCAGGCGGCTGATAGTCTGGGTGTTGTTCTGGTAAATGTCTTTCATAAACTCGGCATCGAGACCCTGTCCCTTCACGGCGGCATCTTCCGAAATGAGAATCTGGTTGCGCTTGATACCCAGGTTTTCGGCCTCGGCAAAAATGCGGTCCCTCTCACTCAGGCCCAGCTGCTCACCGGCCACGAAGATTTCCACCGTTGGAACCTTGCCCTTATGCTCGATCTGGTAGTTGAAGATATAGCTGCGTCCGATGACCTTGTTGTTGTTCACAAGAGTCTCCACGCTGTGGTCGAAATTGGTCTGGCGCACAATGTTCACGGCACTCAAAATGGACGGAACGATGATAACGACCATTATGAGTCCGATGGTGCGGTTGGTGCGTTTCTGCTTGGTAGGATCGGCCGTAGCAACTATAGGGAAGCGCAGGTACTTGACCACGATAAAGGTGGCCAGCGCGATGAATATACTGTTGATTATAAAGAGGTAGAGCGCTCCGCTGATGAACTTCCAGTCCAGGTTGGCAAGGCCGTAACCCACTGTGCAGAGAGGCGGCATAAGGGCCGTAGCGATGGCCACGCCGCTGAGCACCGTTCCCTTCTCCTTGCGGGAGTTTTCGAGCATTCCCGCTGTGCCGCCGAAGAGGGCAATGAGCACGTCGTAGATGGTAGGGTTAGTTCGGGCCAGAAGCTCCGTCTGCTGGGTCGGGTTCAGAGGCGAAAGGATGAAGAAGATGCAGCTTGCAAGGATGCTTATCCCCACCATTATGCCGAAGTTCTTCAAAGAGTCCTTGAGCAAAGGTATGTCATTGGTACCCAGGGAGAGACCCAGTCCGAGGATAGGTCCCATCAGAGGGCTGATGAGCATTGCGCCAATAATCACCGGAATGGAATTGAGGTTGAGTCCCACGGAGGCGATTATTATGGCGCAGGCGAGAATGAAAACATTCGGCCCGCGGAAGGCCACGTTCTTGCGGATGCTCTCACCTGCAGCCGCGGTGTCAATCTGGTCGGCCATATAGACCAGACCTTTAAGTTGTCCCAAAAGCTTTACTTTCATAATTTTGTCTATTTATCTGAGGCCCGTGCAAAAGGCCTTGCTGCAATTTTATAATCTACTCACAGAGCGAAGCCATAAGGTCGTACTGGTCGAAGTCATAAATCTTCACTTTCACAAAGCGTCCCGGCAAAGAAGCAATTTCCTGCGCAGAAAGGCTTTCCGGCAAATCGACAATGATTTCGCCATCCACCTCCGGGCTCTCCCACTGCGAGCGGCAGATGGCTTTGCCCGATACGATTTCGTCCACCAGCACCTCCACTTCGCTCCCCACGCGGCTGCGGTTGAACTCTTCCGATACGGCGCTCTGCTGCTCCATCAGCAGATCGTAACGGCGCTGTTTCTCTTCCTGGGGGATGTCGTCACTGTAGTGCTTTGCGCCATAGGTCCCCTCCTCTTCGGAGTAGGTGAATGCTCCCAGACGCTCGAAGCCTGCCTCGCGGCAGAAGTCCAGTAGTTCCTGGAACTCCTTCTCCCCTTCTCCAGGGTGGCCGACAATCATCGTTGTACGCAGCACCACTCCCGGAACCTCGCTGCGGAAGCGCGAAATCAGCTGCCTTGTCCAGGCCGAGTCCACATTGCGGCGCATCTTCGAGAGCACGGCATCGGAAATATGCTGAAGCGGAATGTCCAGATACTTGCAGACCTTGGGGTTGCGGGCCATCTGCTGCAGAACGTCCTCCGGGAAATTGTCGGGGTAGGAGTAGTGCACGCGAATCCACTTGAGTCCTTCGATTTCAGAGAGTTTTTGCATAAGCTCACCCAAAGCCCTTCTCTTGTAAAGGTCCAGGCCGTAATAGGTCGAATCCTGGGCAATGAGGATGAGTTCCTTCACTCCCCTATCCACCAGACTCCTGGCCTCGGCCAGAAGTTCTTCCATCGGGACCGAACGATGCGCTCCGCGTATGTAAGGAATGGCGCAGTAGGAGCAGCGGCGGTCGCAGCCTTCGGAAATCTTGAGATAGGCAGTTCCGGGACCGCAGCCTGTAGGCACCCTGTTCTTGAGTGCGTGCGGATTGGGCTTTGCACCGAGAAACTCCAGCACAGGTTCGAGCTCCCGGGCTCCGAACCAGGCATCGACCTCGGGGATAAGTTCCGGCATTTCAGCCGAATAGCGCTCGCTAAGGCAGCCGAATACCGCAATCTTTCCCACAATTCCGGCCTTTTTCTGCTCCACTGCCTGCAGAATGGCGTTGATGCTCTCCTGCTTGGCATCTCCAATAAAACCGCAGGTGTTGATGAGCAGGCAGTCCACCGCAGCATCGTAATCCTCTTCCGGGACGATGCAATAATCTTCCTCCTCCAACTGGCAAAGGAGGTGTTCAGTGTCCACCCTGTTCTTGCTGCAACCCAGGGTGAGAGTTCTCAGAGTGTGTTTCATATTTTTAGACTCCTACCGCCACAGTCAAGGGCGGCAAGGGATAAGTTCTTACTGGGCAGCCTCTTCGCTCTGCTCCTCTTCGCTTTCAAAATCGAGCGATGCGAATTTGAGCAGCTGGTTGTACCAGTCCACTACCTTGCGCATGTGGGAAACATAGAAACGGTCGGCATCGTAGGTCGGAACAGCCTTGGCGAAAAGCTCGCGAAGGGTGGCATCGTCGGCCTTGGAGCTTGGAGCCTCGGCCTCGCCGAGTTCTTTTTTGAGTGCGAGAAACACCTCCTGAAGCTTGAGTTCGCCCTCATCGGTGTAGATTGCTATATCTGCAAGGCTGGTTATGCGGCTCTTGCTGTCGAAGACGCATCTTTTCTTGTCTTCGAGGTTCTCGGCAATGGCGCCGCCCCTGGCCTGGGCTATGTAAAGGTAAAGGCCGTGTTTGCCCGATACTGAAAGGATTTTTGAAAGATCTGTTTTCATAACTGTTTATCTGTAAGGGCTCTGCCTTCTGCGCAGAGCAAATTCAAAAAGTCTTCTGTTTTGGAGCGCAATTGCTCCAGACTGCCGTCGTTCAGAATGAGATAGTCCCATTCGCCAATCTCCTTCTGGAGGGTCTGCCTCTGTGCGGCGGCGCTGTTGCGCTCTTCCCGCTGCTCTTTGGGGGCGCGCAGCAGCAGCACCTTGTCGAAAGCCCCCCTGAAAAGAGGCTTGTCCCCCGCTATGGCCGATTCGAAAAACACCCACTGCTCCGAAAAAGGCTCCAAAGGAAGCTCCCGGCTTTGCTCCCCGGCAAAACGGCGGAAGTCCTGCAGCACCACAGGGTGCACGATTGCTTCCAAAGCCTCGAGCTTTTCAGGCTGGGAAAAGAGTTCCTTCCAACGTGCTTTCTCCAAGCCTGTGGCAGCCTCTACCCTGGCTACAAGAGAGGGGTCGGAGGCATAGAGAGCCTTGGTGCGGGAATCGGAATCGTAAACCGGAAAGCCTTTCTGCCGCAATATTTTGCAGACTTCCGACTTTCCGCTCCCAATGAGTCCTGTTATCAGGCAGCTTTTCATTTCCTGTTTCCGCTAACCCCCGAGGTCTCCACACAGACGCACATTTGCGGACTGCTTTCCCAGCAGATGGTTACGTCGGGCAGATCGCTGCAGCGTACCATGCACTTCCCCGAGATGGAACTGGCGAACTCGTCGTAGTCCACATAAACCTCGGCCTGGGCGGCAGGATTGCCGGTGACCGGGAACACGAAGCGGAAGTTCATCTGCACCTGGGCCGGAAGTACCGCAAGAGAAAGCCCTTCGGGCAGATTGCGCACTCCCACAGGCATGAGGCAGCTGTACTCAACATAGCGCGTAACATCCTGTGAATATGTCACTTCCTTTTGCGAGAGACGGACTCCTGCAGGCTGGTCCAAAGCCACTGTCCCATGGAAACTGCGCCGCACGTCCTTGTGCATAATCTGTCTGGTGAGCACCTTGTCTATGGAGGCAAGACGCAAAGGCTCGCCATAGACGATTACAGAATCGGCCGAAAGCTCCATTGGCCCATAAGGCATATACTGCGAACGGTAGTTCACAAGATTGAGTGGCACAATGGGCACTTTCTTGTGGTTCTCTTCGAGGAAGCGGAAGGTGAGCGAGTGCGACACGAAGGACTGCACAGAGACAGCCGGCCCAAGAATGGCTCCGGCGTATTTGAAAAGGGTGTTGTCCGAAATGTAGTAGAACTCCCCTTCCCTATGCTGGAGGTCGGCAGCATCGAAAGTGATGTCCACAGGCCGGTTGCGCCTGAAGGCCAGCTTGAGCAGGGCAAAGCCCGAGCCCGACACGGCGGCCGTCACGGTCACGCTCTCACGCGCCGTGCTGCTGCGGCCCTCGATGTTGGAATGGGGCATAAGCTGCACGCTCACTATGTCGCTCGTGGTCTCGGAGAGATTGTTCACAAGCCAGATAGTGAGCGAGGCCAAAAGGGCCAGACTTATGGAAAGAGGCCTTTTCAAAGCTTACTTGCTCTGGGTCTGGTTAGCTGAAGCATCGGCAGAGATGCAGGTCTTGTCAACGCGGAGTTTGACATCACCGTCCACCTTGAGAAGAACTGTCCTCTCCTCAACTTCTGCAATTGTACCATATATTCCGCCGGCAGTAACCACCTTGTCGCCTTTCTTGAGTTCGTTGCGGAATTTCTCGAGTTCCTTCTGCTGCTTGCGCTGCGGGCGGATCATAAAGAGCCACATGATGAGGAACATTGCGAGAATCATAATCCAAAAGCTCCAGCCGTTGGCTGAGCCCTGGCCTTCTGTCTGAAGGATAAGAGTCAAAAGATTTGTCATTTTATTGCTTGTTTAATAATTTGTCCAATACACCGTTCACGAAGCCTTTGCTCTCGTGGGTGCTGAAATATTTGGAGATTTCCACATATTCGTTGATAATCACCCTCACCGGCATGTCCGGGAAAGCGGCCGATTCTGCCATGCCGCAGACTATGAGCGCGAGGTCGGTGACACATACGCGGTTGATATCCCATTTCTCCGTGACCTCTGCAATGGCATTGATATCCTTGTTGAAATCGCAGAAGGCACGCCTCAAAAGGCCATAGACAAAGTCTTTGTCCGATTCCTTCCTGTTCTGGCCAGGCATTTGGCTGAGGTAGAGTTCAGGCAGGGACCATGGTTTTCCAGCGGCGAGCTGCTCCACTGCGGTACAGCAGCAGTTGAGGGAATAGGCCAGGTCGTTGTCCCACCAGATGGAAAGTTCCTGAAGGATTTCCTCGAGTTTGGGATTGTCCTGCAGGCTTGCGAAAATATCGCAGAAAAGCTGGGCATCTTCCTTTGCACTGCGCTCCTGCCGGGACATATAGCTTCTGAAGAAGTCGTAGCCCTTGAGCTCTTCGTAGTAGTTCCAGAGGAAAGAGTCGAAAGGCTCCCAACTGAGCTTTTTCTTGGCAATGATTTTATTGAAATCGGGGTCTTGCGCGATGATGGGGGCAAGTGCGTTCTCTGCGAACTTGAGATTCGGGTTGCGTTCCTCCTCGCTTGGGTAGAACTTGTTTCTTGCCTGCTCTATCCTCTGGGCAGCGTGCTGCGTGAGGGCAGGGACGAAGGCAAGCATAAAGAGGTACAAATCCCTGGTGCCCTGGCACAGGGCGTCCAAATGAGCCTGAGCCTGTGCGAGGTTCATCTGCGGATTTTCGGCATAGGCGTAGATGGTTTTGAAAACCTTTACGCGAAGTATTCTTCTGTTTAGCATCCTTGTTATGTCAAATATTCCTGCAAAGATAATATCTTATCGAAAAAAATTCTAATTTTGCATAAACTAAAAACCAAAAAATATTATGTATAGGGAAGATTTCGACTCCTATCAGGGCGAAAGAGGCGCTGAGGATATTTATTCCAAACCGGTGAAAGCCGGCAAAAGGACTTATTTTTTTGATGTAAAATCTACCAGAGGCCGCAAGGACTACTTTGTGACAATTACCGAAAGCCGCAAGCAGACCAGGCCCGACGGCAGCATAACTTACGACAAACACAAGATTTTTCTCTACAAGGAAGATTTCGAAAAGTTCAGGGCCGCCCTGTGCGAGACTCTGGACTATGTGAAAGACGAATGTTTCGGAGGCACTCTGCCTGTAAGGGAATACGACAATGACGAAAAGTAAATACCGCATTGCCGCCGAATACCTGCAAGGCAGGTTCCAGGGGCGCAGCCCCGAGGCCGGCATTGTGCTGGGAAGCGGGCTCGGCGACCTTGCCAAGGCCATCGAAGACCCTATTGTGGTGCCTTACAAAGACATCCCCGAGTTCCCGGTGAGCACGGCCATAGGCCATGCCGGCAACCTCATCTGCGGCTATATTTCGGGCAAATGCGTTGTCGCAATGCAAGGCCGCTTCCACTACTACGAGGGTTACCCTATGGCGCTGGTCACCATGCCGGTAAGGGTAATGTACCTTCTGGGAGCAAGGACCCTGTTCGTGTCCAATGCCGCCGGAGGAATCAACCTCAGCTACAAGGTGGGCGACCTTATAATCATCCGCGACCACATCAACTTCCTGCCTAACCCTCTCATCGGCCCGAACGAAGACGAGTTCGGCCCGCGTTTCCCTGATATGACCAGACCTTACGACCCTGCACTCAGGGCAAAGGCCCGCGAAGTGGCCGGGGAACTGGGAATAAAGCTGCAGGAAGGAGTATATTTCGGAGACACGGGCCCTTGCTACGAGACTCCGGCCGAATATGCCTTCTACCGCCTTGCGGGCGGCGACGTGGTGGGAATGAGCACCATTCCGGAGGTGATTGTGGCCCGCCACTGCGGAATGAGGGTCTTCGGAATGTCCGTTGTAACCAACGAGGCCCACGGCGACTTCGACGAGACCTACGTAAACGACGGGGCCGATGTGGTCCAGGCTGCCAATGCGGCAGCTCAGAAAATGAGCAGAATATTTACCGAACTTATCAAATACATCTGAAATGGAAGCATATAAGAGATCAAGCGAATACATACAAAGCAGAATTCAGGGCCAGCCTGAGGTGGCAATCATCCTAGGCAGCGGACTCGGTGCCCTGGCCGACAAAATCCAGAACCCTACCGTTATCCCTTACTCCGAAATCCCGGGCTTCCCGAAAAGCACGGCAATAGGCCACGCCGGGAACCTTATCTTCGGCGAAGTAGGCGGGAAAAAGGTCCTTGCAATGCAGGGCCGCTTCCACTACTACGAGGGCTACACCATGGAGCAGGTCACTTTCCCGATAAGGGTCTTCAAACTTTTGGGAGTCAAGTATCTGTTCGTGTCCAATGCCGCCGGAGGCCTCAACCTCGGCTACAAGGTGGGCGACCTTATGATCATCCGCGACCACATCAACCTCCTTCCGAACCCTCTCATCGGCCCGAACAAGGATGAATTCGGCCCGCGCTTCCCTGATATGACAAGGCCTTACGACCCTGCCTTGCGCAAGTTGGCAAAGGACATTGCCGCACAGATGGGCCTCGAGTTGCAGGAAGGCGTTTATATCGGCTGCACAGGCCCTTGCTACGAGACTCCGGCCGAGTACAAGTTCTTCCGCAACATCGGCAGCGACGTTGTGGGAATGAGCACCATCCCTGAGGTGATTGTGGCCCGCCACTGCGACATCCCCGTGTTCGGAATGTCTGTTGTAACCGACCTTGCCCACGACGATATGCCGGAGGACTACCAGACCGACGGAGCAGAAATAGTTAAGGCAGCCGATCAAGCTGCTTGCAAGATGACTGCCTTGTTCGAAAGGATGATTGAGGCTCTCTGAACTATTTCGCAATAGCTACCGACCTGGTTTCACGGATTACCGTAATCTTAACCTGACCCGGATAGGTCATTTCATCCTGTATGCGCTGAGCGATGTCTCCTGAAAGGCGTGCTGCCTGTTCATCGGAAACTTCCTCGGCGCCTACTATTACCCTGAGCTCACGGCCTGCCTGGATGGCGTAGGACTTGGTTACACCCTTGTACGATGCAGCCAGGTCTTCCATTCCCTTGAGGCGCTTGATATAGCTCTCGATCACTTCGCGTCTTGCTCCCGGACGGGCTCCCGAAATAGCATCGCCCACCAGCACGAGCGGCGAATAGATCGAAGTCATTTCCATTTCCTCGTGGTGTGCTCCGATGGCATTCACCACCTCCGGACGCTCCTTGTACTGTTCTGCGAGCTTAGCTCCAAGAAGTGCGTGCGGCAGCTCCGGATCGTCCTCCGACACCTTTCCTATATCGTGCAGAAGACCTGCGCGCTTGGCCAGCTTGGGATTGAGGCCCAGTTCCGATGCCAGGATGGAGCAGATGTTCGCAACTTCGCGGGAGTGCTGCAACAGGTTCTGTCCATAGGAGGAGCGGTATTTCATACGGCCTACGAGTTTTACAAGTTCTATGTTGAGACCGTGGATGCCGAGGTCGATGCAGGTGCGTTTTCCGGTTTCGAGGATTTCCTCTTCGAGTTGGCGGCTGACCTTTGCCACAACTTCCTCAATGCGGGCAGGGTGGATGCGGCCGTCGATTACAAGCTGATGCAGGGCAAGACGGGCAACTTCCCTCCTTACAGGGTCGAAGGCCGAAAGGAGAATGGCATCAGGAGTATCGTCCACAACGATTTCGACTCCGGTTGCGGCCTCGAGTGCGCGGATGTTGCGGCCCTCACGCCCGATAATGCGGCCCTTCACCTCATCGTTCTCTATAGGGAAGGTGGTTACGGCATTTTCGATTGCAGTCTCGGTTGCAGTGCGCTGTATTGTGTTGATGACGATTCGTTTGGCTTCCTTCACGGCATTGAGCCTTGCCTCGTCCATTGTGTCGTTGATATAGGCCTGGGCTGCGCTGCGGGCTTCTGCCTTGAGGTTGTCAATAAGCATCTGCTTGGCTTCTGCTGCCGAAAGACCTGCCACGGTCTCGAGCTGCTTGTTGGCTTCGGCAATGAGCTGGTCGGCTTCGGCCTCCTTCTTTGCGAGCTTGTCCTTCTGTACGTTTAGGGCGTTCTTCTGATTGTCGAGTTCGTGCTGGCGGCGTCCGAGTTCGGAAGAGATGTTGTTGAGCTGGCTTTCCTTGTTGCGGATGTTCGATTCGCGCTCACGCAAGGCATTGTTCTTCTCGTTCACCTTGCGTTCGTGCTCGGTCTTGAGCTGAAGGAAATGCTCCTTTGCCTCCACTGCCTTTTTCTGCTTGATTGCCTCGGCATCGAGATTGGCCTTCTCGATTATGGCATCGGCCCGGCCTTTATTGACCAGACGCATTATGATGATATAAAGTGCCAGTGCGAAGATTGCTCCCGCAAAGGCTGCTGCTAAATATAACCAGATGTTGTGCATAAATATATATTGTTGTTAATTGTTCTCAAAACAAACCGCCGGTCCCTTGGCTGAAACTCTTTCAGTAAAGATTTGGGGGCCTCGGCCGTTCAGGCTTCCCTTGCTTGAGGGCCTGCCATCGTGACCAAGAGCTTACCCGGTTCCGTAGAACTTGTTTGTTGGAGCAAGGTGGAACCGGCGGCTATTTCTGGCTTTCGAGATAGGTCGAGAAATCGGATTCGAGATTCTTGATCTGCTTGCGCAGTCTTTCCACTTCCTGAATTGCCCCGAGAGCCGCCATACTTTCGTTGAGTGCGGCAAAACTCAGGACATCTACCTCCGAGACATTGACAAACTTCTCCTGATAGCGCTTGAGCACCTGGTTCAGACGCTCGGCAGCAACCCTGAGATTATGCTCCTGTTCAGGAGAATCAACGTGCATTTCGTATTTATGCGACGCTATATCTACAGAAATTCTCTGAGGCATATCAATTTTCCAGAAGTTCAATACATCTGTCGATTTCTCCGATGAGTGAATCTATGAGCTTGCGGCTGCGTTCCCTGTCCTTTGAAGAAGCCTCGCTTTGCGAAGCATTGCCGAAGGCAGCGGCAAGGGATAGACTCTCGACTTTTCTCTTGAGCTCATCGATCTGCTGCTTCTGTTCCTGAATCTTTGCCTGAGCCTTGCCGTAATCGGCCTCAAGCTGCTCGGAGCGCTGTTTCTGCGCTTCGTACAAAGAAACCAGTTCCTCGAAATATTTTCTCAGATTTTCTGGCATGGAACAGAATGCATGAGGTTGTCCAGCAAAGAGTAAATCTTTGCGTCAACCTTATAATCCACATATTTTTCAAAAGTTCTCCTGCGGTGAAGGTCGGTTCCGCAAAAGCTGTAGAGCCCTTCCTTGAGCAGTCCTTCGGCTTTCTGGCGCACAGTGTCGCCGTAAAGCCCGCAAAGAGAAAATATATTCAGTTGAAAACGGATACCGCCCTTCAGAAGAGCGTGGTATTCGTCCTTGCCCATATACAGGTAGCGCTCCGGATGCGCCAGCACAGGGTAATATCCCTTTGCCTTTACACCTCGAAGAAGCGTTGCCATGTTCTCGGGCGGATTGAAATAGGATGTTTCCACCAGAAGATGCCCGTCCACATAGGAGAGAAAGTCCTTGTCTGCAAGGCGCTTTTCGAAAAGGTCATCGAGCATGTTCTCGGAACTGAGATGAATCTCGGGAAGCCCTTCTATTTCTGCCTTTGCCTTCAACAAAAAGGCCTCATATCTCTCCTTCAGGAACGACGTGCTGTTTGGCACGTCCTCCATCACGTGAGGCGTAAACCATACCGCGGAAACACCCAATTCAGCGTAGAGGCGCAAGATATCCATGCTTTTTTCTTCAGATGCAAAACCATCGTCCACTCCCGGAAGAATATGGCAGTGGCAATCGCTGAAGCCCTTGAAAAGAGGGCGTAAGGCTTTCTTGCGCGAGAATAACATTTCTTTATCCTATTTATAATATCTGTCGCTGTGTTTGCTTCCGTAGCCGTAACCGTAGGTGGTGTAAGAGCCGTAGGACTTGTTGCCCACAATGCTTCCGTTGAGCAGGATGGACATTCCGTTGAAGCGTTTCTCGTCGTACATCACATTGATTTCCGGCAGAAGTTCCTTCTCAAGCAGGCCTGCACGTACCACAAAGAGGGTGCGGTCGGCAAGAGTTGCTATGATTTGGGTATCGGCCACGATATCAATCGGAGCAGAATCGATAAATACATAATCGTACTCCTTCTTGAGAGCGTTCACTGTCTCGGAGAAAAGCTCGGAGCCCACAAGCTCGTTAGGGTTAGGTGCCAGAGTACCTACAGGAAGCACGTCGAAGGTCTTGCCGTTTCCGGCCTTGTAGATATAGTCGTGGATGTCACCCGTTCCAATAGAAAGGTAGTCGGCAAAACCCTTCTTTCCGAAATTGAAGAACTTGGAAGTGGAGAGGCGGCGGAAGTCACCGTCGATCAGAAGCACTTTCTTGTCCTTGAGGGCAAAAGCCTGGGCGAGGTTTATGCAGACGAAGCTCTTTCCTGAACCCGGGTTGAAGGAAGTGGCGATAATCACATTGCCCTTCTGGCCTCGGGTGATGAACTCGAGGTTGGTGCGGACAATACGGAAGGCTTCGTTTATCATATTTCTGTTGCCCTGTTCCACCACAAGTTTCTGCTTGTTGGCCTCGTTGCTCTGCTTCTTGATGAGTTTCTGGAGCTTGGTGCGGTTGGTAACCTCCTTGTTGTCAAGAGGAATCTCTCCGAGGAAGCCCGGTTTAAGGCACTCGAGGTCCTTCTTGGTGCGGACTTTGGTATCGGTCACGTCGAGGAGGTAGATTACGCCGGCAGGGATGATGAGTCCGAGCAGGAAGGCAATCATAAGAATCTTGGAACCCTGAGGGCTTACTGGAGTCGGACTGCCGAAAGGCGGATTGACCACGCGGGTATTGTATGCCGAGAAGGCCTGTGAGAGTTCGTTCTCCTCACGCTTCTGGAGAAGGTAGAGGTAGAGGTTCTCCTGAACCTTCTGCAGACGCTCGTAAACGAGCAGGTCCTTGGCCTGGCTCGGGTTCTTGGCAATCTGGTCCTCAGTCTGGCTCTGCTGGTTGAGCGCAAAGGCCACCTGCTCTTCCAGAGAGAGCACCTGGGAGTCGATTGAAGCTATGATTGCAGCGCGCATTGCTGCCAGGCGGGCATCGAGGTCCAGAACCAGAGGGTTCTTTTCGGACGATACGGACAGAAGGTTGTTGCGGTTGAGCAGCAGCTTGTTGTATTCTGTAACCTGGGAAACCAGTGCAGAGTTGCTGATACCGGCCGGAAGCGGGATGAGCCCCTCTTCGGAGATGGTATCGGACATATAGTTGCGCATGTATTTGGTAACCGAAAGCTCATTCTCCAGTTCGCGGATCTGGCGGGCGATATCGGTTGTCTGGTTCATGTACATGGTGGAAGCGGCATCCACCGAAGGCATCTTGTTCTGGCTCTTGTAGCGGGAGATGTTTTCATCCACCTTGCCGAGCTCGCTTTCGATGGCGGCAAGCCTCTCTGCAATGAAGTTGGAGGTGCTCTTTGCCATCTGGTTGTTGTCAACCACCCATTTTTCGTTGTAAACGGTGATGATCATATTCATGAGGTCATCGGCCCTCTGGGTGGAATAGTCCGTCATCGAGAGATTGATGACATCGCTCAGGCGCTGCTTGCTGTCTGCAGAAGAGGCGCTGAAGCGCTTCTGATACATTCTCGAGGTAGATGAAAGCGAGCGCTTTGTGACTTTGGCTGTCTTTGTCCACTCATTTTCCGAATAATGGTAAGGGTTGCGCTCCACCACAATGGTACCGAATGGCAACTCTACAGGCTGGCCGTAAATCACCTTGATGTTCTTTTTCTGCTTGAACTTGTCTTTCTTTATAACGTAGTGGAGATTGCTGATGGTGCAACTGTCCTCATTCACGGGAGTAAGCTCGAACTTGACGAAGACATTGTCCGGAACCTTGGAGAAATCCACGCTTACAGGCACGGCCGGACCATAAATCACATTGTCGCGAAAACGGCCCTTGAAAGCGTAGTCAACTGTGAGGCCAAGACGGGAAACGGCTTCCGTCATTATGGAAGGAGCCTGGAACACTACAAGTTCGTTGGCGAGCTTGCTCGGAATCTGGCCGGCATTGGAGAGCAGGGCCTCAACGTCGGATGAGGAGGCTCGCCTCATTGCGCTTTCCTTTATTATGAGTGTGGCAGTGCGGGTGTACTCCGGAGTGGTGCTCACTATCTTGTAAGCACCGATGAAACAACAGAGGACTACCGATATGAGGAACCAGTACCACTTGTTAAGAAAGAGTCCGATTATTCTCTTTAGGTTGAAGGAACTGTTCTCAGCTGGCTGAGCAGTGTTGTAGTTGTTATTGTTTTCCATTATTTGCTGAAAAGAATTACGAATGTACTTGTCATTGAGGTGAGAAGCGAAGCAAGCGAAATCCAGAAGGAGGTGCTTCTTACGTTGTTGCCATTGACTGTGCTCTGGCGGGCGCGGACATCGTTAGGTTCCACGTAAATCATATCGTTCTGCTGGAGATAATATACCGGCGAAGAATACAAATCCTTGGCAGACAGAAGATTGACTACATAAGTCTTGCGTACTCCGTTCTCCGAGCGCACCACCTTGATATTCTCACGCACTCCATAGATGGTGAGGTCTCCTGCCGAGCTGAGGGCATCCATGATGGTGAACTCATCGCGGTCTATCGATACGCGGCCTGGACGCATGACCTCTCCGAGGACACTGACCTTGAGATTGAGGTACTCGACAGTAACCACAGGGTCCTGAACAAGACCGCCGTCTATGAGCATATTCTTGATTTTAAGAGCAATCTCCTCTCTGGTGAGACCTGCAACCTGAATGAAACCGAGCACAGGGAAGTCTATGCATCCGTCTTCCATCACGGCATAACCCTGCACACCGGTACTTTGGGCACTGGCAAGAGTCTCGCTGTTGGTGGTACCCACATAACGGGTGGCATAGGCCAGATTGAAAAGATTGGAAAGATAAGGGTCACGGCTATTGACAATGATGGAAATCTTGTCGCCAGGCATAATCCTGATCATTCTTGCAGTCTCTACGGAATCTGCGCTGCCCTCCTGAATATCCTGGAAGTAAGGAATGTTCTGAGGAGTGCTGCAGGAAGCCAGGGCAATGGCTGCTCCGGCTGCTGTAAGTATTTTAATTACTTTATTCATAGCACAATTGATTATCAAATTAAAAAGCGAGCAAATTTAGTGATTTTTCTGTAACTTTGCAATGTTTTAAAACATATTGAATATGGCTTTTATCCGTGTGGCCGCCTGCTCGCCCCTTGTCAGGCCTGCAGCAGTGGCCGAAAACAGCGACACCATCCTTAGCCAGTGCAGACTTGCTGCCGGCAACGCAGCGGAAGTGATAGTATTTCCGGAACTCAGCCTTTGCGGCTACTCCTGCGAAGAACTCTTCAATCAGGCTTCCCTCTACACAGCCTGCGAAAAGGCATTGGAAAAACTGCTGGAAGGCAGCAGGGAAATCGACGCCCTCATTTTCGTGGGACTTCCGGTAAACCTGCGCGGACGGCGCTACAACTGCGCTGCAGCCCTGCGGCGGGGGCGCCTGTTGGGAATCGTTCCGAAAACATATCTGCCCAACAACGGGGAATTCTACGAAGGAAGATATTTCGAGAGTGCAGAGAACCTTGGAGGCAAGTGTCTGGAAATCGAGATGGCAGGCCAGAGCTGTCCTTTCGGGACTTCGCTGATTTTCGCTCTTGGCCAGGCCCGCGTGGGTGTGGAAATATGCCAGGACCTCTGGGTCCCGATTCCTCCATGCACCTTTGCCTGCCTTGCCGGCGCCAACCTTATGGTGAACCTTTCGGCATCGAACGATGTGGCCTTCAAGCAGCAGGAAAGGCAGACCCTGCTCAGTTGCACATCTTCTCGCCTGCACTGCGGCTACATCTACTGCAGCAGCGGCTTCGGCGAAAGCAGCGACGACCTCGTGTGGGCCGGCTGCAACCAGATTTGGGAAGACGGCAGGCTCGTAGCCGAACAGGAGCGCTTCCAACTCAAGGACATGCAGCTTCTGGCCGATCTGGACCTGCAAGCAATAGAGCAGGCCAGGCTCAAATATGTGAATTTTGCATCGGCCCAAATAGAAATACCGGAATTCCGGACAATCGACTGTGGTCCAAGCAATAGCAAGGCCCTCCCGGAAAAGCTTTTGAGAAAGGTGGAAAAGCACCCTTTTTTCCCGGGCAGCAAGGCGCAGATTGAGTCTTGCTGCCGCGAAGTCTTTGACATCCAGGTCAATGGTCTTGCAACAAGGCTCAAGCACATAGGCTGCCGCCGCTGCGTGATAGGCGTGAGCGGAGGGCTGGACAGTTCCCTGGCGCTGCTGGTGTGCTGCGAGGCTTTCGACCGCCTGGGGCTGGACCGCAAGGACATTGTAGCCGTGACCATGCCTTGCTTCGGCACTTCCGAGCGCACCCGTTCCAACGCATTGGAACTTATGGACAAACTTGGAGTGCAAAGCCGGGAAATCAACATTTCACGCAGCGTGGAGCAGCATCTGCAGGACATCGGCCACGATATCTCAAAGCGCGACGTGTGCTATGAGAACGCCCAGGCCCGCGAGCGCACACAGGTGCTGATGGATCTCGCCAACGACTGCGGGGGCATTGTTGTGGGCACAGGAGACCTTTCGGAAATCGCCCTCGGCTGGTGCACCTTCAACGGCGACCATATGTCCATGTACAGCGTGAACGCCGGAGTGCCAAAGACCCTGGTCCGCGAAATCACCCGCTGGAGGGCACAGATTCTGGGGCTGGAGGCTCTGCTGGGCGACATTATAGACACTCCGGTATCGCCGGAACTCATCCCGGGAGCCCAGCTCACCGAAGATCTGGTGGGCCCTTATGAACTGCACGACTTCTTCCTCTGGCACTTCTTCAGGGGCTTGAGTCCTGCCCACATTTTTGCCTACGCTCTGAAAGCTTTCGGGGAAGACTATACGAAGGAAAGCGTAATGCATTGGCTCAAAAACTTCTACAGACGTTTCTTTGCCGCTCAGTTCAAACGCTCGAGCCTGCCGAACGGGCCAAAAACCTGCAAGGTGGGTCTTTCTCCGAGAGGCGACTGGCGTATGCCGAGCGATGCAAGCCGCAAACTTTGGGAAGATGAGTTAAATTCATTAAATTTGCAGACTTTACAAAACTCTATTTAATAAGATATGTTCGAAAATCTCAGCGAAAGACTGGAACGCTCGTTCAAGATACTCAAAGGTGAAGGCAAAATCACCGAAATCAACATTTCCGAAACCCTCAAGGACGTACGCCGGGCTCTGCTCGATGCCGACGTGAGCTACAAGGTGGCCAAGGAGTTCTGCGACAACGTGAAGCAGAAGGCTCTGGGAGCCAATGTACTCACTGCCGTGAAACCTCAGCAGATGATGGTGAAGATTGTACACGACGAACTTGCCGCCTTTATGGGCAGCGAGAGCTCCGCGCTCAATCTCAAAGGCAGTCCTGCAGTGGTTCTGGTGGCCGGCCTCAACGGTTCCGGTAAAACCACCTTCTGCGGAAAGCTGGCCCTGCATCTGAAGAAGAAGGGGAACAAGGTGCTCCTTGCCGCCTGCGACACCTTCAGGCCTGCAGCAATAGAGCAGCTCAAAACTCTGGCCCAGGGAATTGACGTTCCGGTATTCAGCATCGAGGGAGAAAGCGACCCTGTTGCCGTGGCCAGGCAGGCCATTGCCAAAGGCAGGAGCGAAGGCTACAGCACTGTTATTGTCGATACCGCCGGCCGCCTTGCCGTGGACGAGGAACTGATGCAGGAAATCCGGACCATGCACGAGGCCTGCAAGCCTTCAGAAACCCTTTTCGTAGTCGATGCAATGACAGGTCAGGATGCGGTCCTGAGCGCCAAAGCCTTCAACGAAGCCATTGATTACGATGGAGTTGTGCTCACCAAGATGGACGGTGACACCCGCGGAGGTGCTGCCCTTTCAGTGAAAGCGGTAAGCGGCAAGCCTATCAAGTTCGTGAGCACCGGCGAAAAGATGGAGGCTCTGGATGTCTTCCATCCTCAGCGTGTGGCCGACAGAATTTTAGGTATGGGAGATGTGGTCTCCCTCGTGGAAAAAGCCCAGGAGCAGTACGACGAGAAACAGGCCCGCGAGATGAAGAAGAAGATTGCCAAGGGCAGCTTCAATTTCAACGATTTCTACGAGCAGATTCAGCAGGTCCGCAAGATGGGCGACATCAAGGACCTTGCGGGAATGATTCCGGGCATGGACCGCGCCATCAAGGATGTGGATATAGACAACGACAAGGCCTTCAAGGGTACCGAGGCAATAATCAAGAGCATGACCCCTTACGAAAGGGAGCATCCTGAATGCCTCAACGGCAGCCGCCGCAAGCGCATTGCCGCCGGGTCGGGCACTTCCGTGGCAGATGTGAACAAGCTCATAAAGCAGTTCGAGGGTTCGCAGAAGATGATGAAGATGGCCATGAACGGCAGTCTTGCAGGCAGGCTCAAGGGACTCAGATAATTATTTCGAAGGCTCTATTCCAATGGCGGACAATTATCTTGAAACCCGTTACGAACAGGTCTTTTCCCAAAAGGGAGGAGCCCGCAGGAGCCTTCCCTCCAAACCTTCGCTGGAGACTCTGCTCTCCCGCTGCAACGGACTTCCTCTGAAGGGCCCGGCAGAAAATATCGGGGCCGATTCAGGAACTTCTGTGCACAGGCTTCAGTTGGAGGCCGTGATGCGCTGCGCTGAATACTACGATTTCAATTTGGACGGGCACTGCTGTGACAATGGCAGCGCCTGTATCTGTTTTGAGCACGGCTCGAGGCTGTTTGAAGCCGGTGCTCTGGCCCAAGTGCTGGCGCTCAAGGCCACTGAACTGGGGCTGTGGGCCGATGTGCTTGTGGATGAGAATCTTGTAACAATTTCCCTGTGGGGAAGCAAAAACATATTGTAATGGAAATTTCCAAAAGGGCAGCGGCGCTCCCATCGTCCGCAATTCGCAAACTGGTTCCGCTTTCCGATGCGGCAGAAGCCAAAGGCATTCATGTGTATCATCTAAATGTAGGCGCTCCCGACATCAAGAGTCCGGACTGCGCCCTGCAGGCCGTAGCGCAGAAATGCCAGAATCTGCACCATCTTTCCTACACCAATTCCGCCGGTTTCGCCGAACTGCGCAAGGCCCTGATAGACAAGTATTACAGCAAACTCGGTTTTGATCTGAAACTCGAGAATATCCTCATCAATGTGGCCGGAACGGAGAGTTTTGCACAGGCCATCCAGATTGTCAGTGACCCGGGCGACGAAATCATCGTAGTGGAGCCTTTCTATACCAACTACAAGACTTTCTGCGTCATCAATCAGGTGGAGCTCAAGGCTGTGCACAGCGATATCAAGGATGGTTTCCGCATTCCTGATATCAGTGAATTCGAAAAGGTTCTGAGTCCGCGCACCAAAGCCGTACTCATCAGCAATCCTTGCAATCCTTCGGGCAAACTGTTCAGCAGGGAGGAGATGCTGCAGATTGGTGAGTTCTGCAAAAAGAACAATCTGTTCCTTATATGCGACGAGGTGTACAGGGAGTTCTGCTATACCGATGAACCTCACTTCAGCTGCCTGAATCTCAAGGGCTTGGAAGAAAATGTGATAATGTGTGACTCGGTTTCAAAGCGTTACAATCTCTGTGGTGCGCGCATAGGCTGCATTGTTTCGAAGAATCCTCAAGTGATGGCTGCAGCGCTCAAATACTCGCAGTCGCGTCTGTGTCCGCCGGTGTTGGGGCAGTATGCAGCGCTTGGTGCCCTGGACACTCCGCAGAGCTATTTCGATGAGGTGAAACAGGAATATATCCGCCGCAGGGACTACACTCTTTCAAGGCTGAATGCCATTCCGGGAATCTATTCTCCAGTGCCTCTGGGAGCTTTCTATGCCATTGCTTCGCTGCCGGTGGAGAATGCGGAGGATTTCTGCCGCTGGATGCTGACCGATTTCGTGATGGATTCCGCGACTACGATGGTAACTCCAATCGAAACCTTCTATTGCACACAGGGCTGCGGCCGCAATCAGATCCGTCTGGCTTATGTGCTGGAGCTTGACAAGCTCGAAAAGGCTCTGAACATCCTCGAAGCCGGTCTCGCCGCCTACACCAGCCTATAATGTAAGCTATCGGTCTATTACTGCTGAGAGGAAGAGCTCGGGAGCTTCGGCATCGACAGGATTGGAAGCCTCGTCTGCAGTGAGATGGAAGGCTGCGAACTGTCCGGGAGTAATGCTGCGCTGCGGCTGGTCGAAAACAACAAAGAGACCTGCCTCTCGCATCAGCAGCAGGGCATCCTGCAGTTCCTGACGATAACGTATGCGCACACGCGCACGTCGGCTCTCTCCAGTTTGCATTTCAAAGCAGGGCCTCAGCCAATGCAAGTCTTCGTGCCTCAGGCACATCACCTTACGGAAAAGCCCCGGATGATTCTCCCCTTCGCCCACATATACGCGATTGAGATTCACATCGGTATCGATAACAAAAATCGGGTTCTGATGCCCGCCGATATTCAAACCTTTGCGCTGCCCAAGGGTAAAGAACTGGGCTCCATAATGCTGGCCGGCCACCACTCCCCAAGGATTGGCCTTGTTGCGGGTTTTCTTCTTATGCTTGTGACCACTGCGGTAAGTTTCTATCTCAAAGCGGATTGCACTGTAGTCCGGCTTTCCGCTCAAAAAGAGCAACTCCTCATCGGACAGTAGTTCTGCCGAAGGCTGGGACGCCCAGATCTCATTGCAACGGCGGGAGAAGGGATCGTCCAGATAAAACTGATGAAAGACTTCGATAACCTCGCCGTCGCGCGGCTGGAGCTTCTGCTGCAGAAAGACCGGCAAATCCACCTTGCCCACGAAGCAGATGCCCTGGGAGTCCTTCTTGGCGGCCGATGGCAAATCGGCACGGCGGGCAATCTCCCTCACCTGCTCCTTGCAGAGCTCCCCTATGGGGAAAATGGCGCTTTTAAGCTGGTCCTGAGAGAGTTGGCAGAGGAAATAGCTCTGGTCCTTGCCTGGATCGACCCCCTCGAGAAGGCTCACGCTGCCATCGGGGTTCTCCCTTTTGCGGCAATAATGCCCCGTGGCCACGGCATCGGCCCCGAGACTCCTTGCGGCCTGCAGGAAAGCGTCGAACTTGATTTCGCGGTTGCAGAGCACGTCTGGATTGGGTGTGCGGCCCTTTTCGTATTCGCTGAACATATAGTCCACCACCCGCTGGCGGTACTGCTTGCTCAAATCCACGAAATAGAAGGGAATGCCGATCTTGCGCGCCACCATCTCGGCCACGAACTTGTCCTCCTCCCACTCGCAGTCGCCGTGGAGGGTTCCCTCGGTATCGTGCCAGTTCTGCATGAACATGGCGAACACATCGTAGCCCTGCTCCTTGAGCAGGAGGGCCGCAACGCTGGAATCGACCCCGCCGGAAAGACCTACGCAGATTTTCATTTGTTACGGACTATGCTTGCGACCACAAGGCCGGAGATTATGTGCCAGATGCCCCACCAGGCCGTGACGAAAAGCATTCCGCCGTACATCACCCCGGTCTGAGGGTTGTTCCATACTTCAGGCCTGAAAATCATAGGATTGAGCAACAGGGTAAGGCCGAGGCCGGAGTTCTGTATGCCCACCTCGATGGTGAGGCTCTTGACATCGGGCTTCGGCAGCCTCATAAGCCTGGCTCCGCAGAAACCGGTGCCGAGAGCACAGGCATTGTGAACGAGCACAAGCAGGAAAATGAAGCCTATGTACTTGATGAACAGCTGCCAGTTCGGGATAAACATTCCGAGAACCATTATCACGAAGACCATCAGGGAGAACACGGAGAAAGGTTTGCGCATTTTCTCGCTGAGCTCCGGGAAATGTCTGGTGAAAAGTATGGCCAGAGCCACCGGAATGGCTAAAATCACGAACACGGTGGTAAAGATTTCGGAGAAAGGAATGCTCAGATGCGGGATGCTCAGATCGGCCGTGTTCTGTATGGTCTTGAGGTAGAGATTGCCCCAGAGCCAGAAATTGGCCGGAGTAACCAGAGGCGCACACACGGTGGAAACGGCCGTCATACTCACCGAAAGCTCCACATTGCCTTTGGCGAAGGAGCTGATGAAATTGGATACGTTACCTCCCGGGCAACTGGCTACCAGCAACATACCCAAGCAGACCATAGGGGTGAGCCATGGCTTGAGCAGAAGTATGAGGAGGAAGGTCACTGCCGGAAGTGCCACCCACTGAAGCAGAAGCCCGGTGATGATGGACTTCGGATGGGCAAAAACCTCCTTGAGCATCCGGGGTTGTATGCCAAGAGCCACGCCAAACATTATAAGGGCAAGCACTATGCTCATTACCAGCCCTGTACCCGATCCCAAATTGAGGACCACGGAGTCGAGTGAAGCCAATTGTTCTTTTATCATAAGTTTTGAAATTTAATATTTGTTTTTGGCCGATTCCCCCGTCGCGCGTGCTGCAGGGCGATTGGCCTATGCTCAGCTTATTTGAAGAGACGGTCCACTGCCTTGGCCGAATCGGGCATTGCAAAGACAATGACCCTGTCGCCGGCCTGAATCTGGGTCGAGCCCACAGCGATGGCACCTTCGCCGGCGCGGATGTAGCCGCCGATAACGGCATCGTCCGGAAAATCAATGTCCTTGAGCGTCTTGCGGGTGATGGCACTCCCCTGCTCCGCGGTGTACTCCATAACTTCGGCTTCGGTGCCAGACATATAGCGCACGAACTTGGCGCGGTCGCTGAGGGTGAGTTTGAAGATGCGGCTGGCTGTGACGAGCTTTTTGTTTATCACGGTATCGACCCCGAGTTCCTCGGCCAGTCGCATATATTCCATGTTTTCGACTTCGGCAATTGTGCGGTTTACGCCGAACTTGCGGGCGGCCACACAAGCAAGGATGTTAGCCTCGTCACTGCCGGTGAGGGCCACGAAGGCATCGTAATCGTAGAGTCCCTGCTCGTAGAGGAAATCAGAGTTGCGGCCGTCGCCATTCACCACTTCTATCACTTCGGGCAAATCGCCGGCCAGTTTGAGGCAGCGTTCCCTATTGATTTCCACCACTTTGACCTGCTGCACTTCGCTGCTGAGAAGGCTTGCCGTAATGGCGCCTACGGTGCCTCCGCCCATAATCATCACCTTTTCCGCGGCCACATCGTTCACTCCGAGATAGCCGGTGAGCATTTTCACGCCTTCTTTGCGGATGATGATATAAACGAGGTCACCTAGCTTGAACTTGGTGTCGAACTTGGGGATTATGGTGCTGGTGTCGCGGGAGATGGCAATTACTCGGAAGTCGGAATTCTGTTCGCGGGAGAATTGGTGCGTAAAGTCCACGAGTTTCATATCCAGGATAGGACTTTCCTCCTCGAGGCGGAAGGCGAGAATGTGCAACTTGCCTTTGGCGAAATCCATACTGTCGTTGATGGTTGAGTGGCGCAGCTGGGAGGAGATTTCATCGGAGATGATCTTCTCCGGGCAGAACGGAAGGTCCACGCCGAGGTCCTTGAGCATCTGCCGGCCACGGCTGGTGAGCAGTTCCATATTCTTGGTGCGGGCCACGACCTTCTTTGCGCCAAGGCTCTTGGCGAACATTGCTGCCAGTATGTTTATCGACTGATCCACATAAGGATAGGTGGCAATGAACAAATCCGCCTTGGCCACCTGTGCATCGGACAGCGACTTGAGCGAAGACGGGTCGCCTTCGAGCGGTTCAATATCCACCGCTGCGGAGAGGGCGTCGAGGCGGCTGCGGTCGGCATCGATTACCGTAACTTCACTGCCGTCCCTTACCAAAAGTTTTGCCAGATGCGAGCCGATTTCGCCAGCTCCGTCAATTACTACCTTCATATTTTCTAAGATATTTGAATATTCCTTTTCCTCTTACAAGTGCCTGAAACAGAATGCAAACGCGCTCCGGGGCGGGGCTGCCGTGCTCCTGGGATGGGCTGCCGTGCTCTGAAGACATGCAGCTGTGCTCCTGGGATGGGCTGCCCTGCTCTGAAGACATGCTGTTGTGCTCCTGGGATGGGCTGCCGTGCTCTGCAGCAGGGCTGTGGCTGTTCGCCACCGGGCTGTCACACCGCGGAGCCGGAACCTGCTGCCAGGCCGGACTGCGGCGGACCTGCCTGTGTGCACGCACAACTGCGGCACTCAACTGCGGCTTTCCCGAAAGCAGATACACCAGTGCGCTGCCCCAATCGAGCATCCAGCGCAATGCAATTCTGCACTTCGCGCGCATCGGCCCTATTGCCGCCGGCAGATTCTTCTGCAGCATCCACAGGCTGTTGCGGTAGTTCAGCTCAAGTTTCCAGGCCGATTCATTCGGCAGAGTTCCCCCGCCGAGATGCCAGACAAGGGCATCGGGCACAGTCCACACCTCGCTGCCAAGAGCCTGGGCCCGCCAGCAGAGGTCGATTTCTTCCATGTGGGCGAAGAACGAATCGTCAAAACCGCCCAAAGCCTCCCAGAGGCTGCTGCGGATGAGAAGACAGGCGCCGCTCACCCAGAAAACCCGTTTGGGAGAATCGTACTGGCCCTCGTCGAGCTCCACGCGCTTGAGCACACGCCCGCGGCAATATGGGTAGCCCAGACGGTCGATATATCCTCCCGCTGCCCCGGCATACTCGAATCGGTTGAGCTTTAGATACTTGTCTCCGGCCGATTCTTGGGTGTTCTTCACTAGGGCGTGCAGTTTTGGCCCGCAGATGCCGCAGTTCCGGTGAGCCTCCATCCAGGAGTAAAGCGGTTCCAGGGAATCGGGACCGAGTTGCACGTCGGAGTTCAACAGCAGGTAATACTCGAACTCTTCGCGCTCCTGCAAGGCGGAAAGCGCCCTGTTGTAGCCCCCGGCAAAGCCGAAGTTCTCCTCCAGCGGCAACAGCCCCACCTGAGGATAATTCTCACGCAGGAAATCCAGAGAATCGTCCCTGGAAGCACTGTCAGCGACGTAAAGGGCATCGTCCGGCCCGAGCGCCGCCAGCACCCCGGGAACAAAATCCTGCAGGTACTCCCGCGTATTCCAATTCAATATTACCACTGCCGCACGCATATCGCACAAAGATACATAAAAATTGCACTATTTGAACTACCATTAATCTAAAGCCAATGAGATGGAAGAGGTAACATCTATTTCCATCCACCTTCCCTTGTGTCCACTATCCCTCCGAAGGCGAAGCCTCTACCGGCATGTCCAGCATTGCATCATTACATCATTGCAGCATTACACCATTACATCATTACATCATTGCATCTGGCACGCCCTCCATCATCTCTCTTGTTCCTGCATTACACCCCGTGCCAGATACCCTCTTCATTGTCCATCATTACATCTGGCACGCCCTCCCTCAACTCTCTTGTTCCTGCACTACACCACCGTGCCAGATGCCCTCTTCATTGTCCATCATTACATCTGGCACACCCACCCTCAACTCTCTTATTCCTGCATTACACCACCGTTCCAGATGCCCTCTTCATTGTCCATCATTGCATCTGGCACGCCCACCCTCAACTCTCTTATTCCGGCATTACACCACCGTGCTAGATGTCCCTGCCAGCGAAAGTTATTCTGCCCGGTCGGCGCGCGGAGCCACCCATAGAGCTCAGGTGCAACGACAGTGCGCGGAAAAAACTTTTGCCCTATGGGACCTGTGTGACTTCATTGATTGAACCGCAAAATTTTAAAAAAAGATAGCGATAATTTTAAAATTTCGTTTTTTACTCTTCTGCAATTAAGCCATTTAGCAATTAGTCGTGTAAAATCGCATTTACACGGCTATTTCTTCTTAGCTTTGCAGCAGAGTTTATTTGTTTAACTGATATACTGTTTTTGACTATGAAGACTCAAATTTTCGCCAATTTAATGTATGACACCTCTTTTAAGGCCGTCTATCATGACAAGGCCAATAAAGGCCTTCTGATTAATCTTATTAACCAAACACTCCCCGACGAAGTGGAAAAGGTCAAGGACATCACCGAGTATCTCGACCGCGAACTCAGCAACGACATCGCCATCGGTATAGACAGTCGTCTGGACCTTATCTGTGAAACCGATTCCGGCAGTAGGGTTATCGTAGAAGTCCAACGCCAGAAGTTCTCTTCCTTCATGGACCGGTGTCTTTTTTATATGAGCGATGTTTATTACAGGCAGCTCTCTATCGGCGACGACTACAACCAGCTGCGGCCTGTTTACCTCATCGCCATTCTTGACTATGCCTATCCCCATCCAGATGAACACCTTTGGGACAGCGACAACTTCATCTCAAGATATGGTTTCACTGAACTGAGAACAGGAGAGCTTGGAACAAGAAATTTTTTCATTATCTTCGCAGAGGCTAAACGATTCACAAAGAGCATTGAAGAGTGCAGGAGCGAAAGAGACTTCATCTTTTACTGGTTCCTTCACGGATGGAAGTTCGATAAGGAGACAACTCCTAAACAGTTCGAGGCAATGCCCAGGATGATGGAACTCATCAAGGCTTCGGAAGTGGCGTCGTTTAGTGCTGAAAAGAAACTCAAATACGATAGGGAGATTATGACTGAACTGGACAGAATCAACTACGAAAGGGAGCAGCAGCAAAAGGACCGTGCCGCCGGCTTCGCCGAGGGTCTTGCTGAAGGACGTGAAGAAGGGCGAGAAGAGGGAATCTCTGAAGGAGAGCACAACAAGGCAGTGGAAACTGCCCGAAAAATGAAAGCAGACGGCTTGTCCATTGAACTCATTCTCAAATATACCGGCCTTAATGAGGCCACAGTGATGCAGTTGTAAGAATGGTGGTGTTGTGAACGAAAAAAGCTGAGCACTTCATGCCCCTTTGCCACGTCAGAGTTCGGTTGCGCTGAATAAGCGAAAACAGAGGGTTCCGCAAAAGCAGAGCCCCCTGTTTTTATACACAATAGACTTACTTTACAATACGAATACTAATCGTTTTGCCCCAGCTCTCAGTTGCAGTAGTTTTTGCTTCAATAGTCCATGTACCTTCTGGAGCTGTTAAATTACTTCCTTCTTTATCTGAGTACAAGATAAACTCTATATTTTCCGACAAAGTCTGATTTCCTGATGTAGAGCCTATCCAAGATGGAGTTGCTACTGATGTCATTTTAAAAGCACTTGCGCTATCAAATGTCAAATTCTTTGCTTCATACCAATCATCTCCGTTTGTATCATACATCTTGATTGGATTAGTGTTGCTCCATCCATTGAAAGAACCAACAATACCAAATTCATACTCTGGATATTCAACATTTGAAGCATCGAGCGTACCTAAATCATATATTATATTGCTTTTAAAAGATGCTTTCGTTTTTTTATTTTTCTCTACACCATTAATTTTCAGAGTAAAATTGCTATATGTGCCAGGAAGAATAGCTACATAATAATCTGTACCTTCAGCAAATTTACCTTTCAAACTAACTTCTTTCAGCTTAAGACCATCGGAGAAAGCAACAGTATTATCCTCTGTATTGTAGTTAAAATTACCACACATATAAGAATCTCCATCGTGAGAGAAAGATACGTTAACAGCTTTTGTGCCAGAAACTTTAAATTTAAGCAAAGCCACAACATTCTTAAAATTCAAAGTCTTATCGGTAGTGTAGGCGATTGCAATATGAGCAGAAGGATCAAAAGAACCAGGTGTTGCCTTTTGACTATTTGTAAGCCATAAGTTATTTACATATTTATCTGACGATGCGTTCCACCAAGCATTTCCTGCTGGATCTGCTGGATACATTGCGATGAACTGGCTTCCAGTAAATGACGCGGTTTCTGTTGTAAAAGAAGCAGTAGTCCCATTGTCTGTTGTAGTATAAACAGCTGCGCATCCTTCACCATTTGTTCCGTTAAGAATACGAATAGCATCGCCACTCTTCCATTCCGAAACCTCTCCGTTCAGCACGGTCTTTGTGTCGGAGTCAACGTAGGCGGTGAATACCGGGGGGGTGTTGACTGTGTTTTCCTTCTGGCAGGATGCGGCAAGGAGCACTGCGCCGAGCGCGAGTGTTGTGTAAATTAATTTCTTCATGACTTGTCCTCCTTTTTACTCTTCCTCATCCCACGAGAATTTGGATGTTTCCCATTTTTCAATTCGTCCACTTTGACACAGAACTCCTTCCATCTGGAGTTCATTTACCAGGATATCTGGCGTTTGATAAATGTTTTTGTTCATAATGAATATTAAATTGTGATTGCGTTCATTGTTTTAAGCGGAAGACAATACGCCAATATGAGGAAAACCCTTTTATATATAGAGCATACTATATCAGGCCTATGGTTTGAAGGCCTGCAGATACAGTTATCTTCATCTTAGTGCATCGTTCCAAGCGCAATATAGGCATTTTTTCTTCAAAATCCCTTGACTTTCAGCAACAAAAAAGATGAAAGGCATAAAACGTAGGACGAAATGCAAGAAATCAGGGACGAAATTTTATTTGTTTTTTTACTCAAACATAGTTAAATTTGCAGTCCCAAGTTCATCGAGATGTAGCGCAGTTGGTAGCGCACTACGTTCGGGACGTAGGGGTCGCGTGTTCAAGTCACGTCATCTCGACAAAGGCCGGTCATCCAAAACCGGCCTTTTTTCGTACCCCAAACCGGACAAGCCCGAAAAATTATTGTTATCACTTTATCAATTGTTCTGCAGAGAATACGAAAACATATGCATCTGTTGCTAACAGTTTGAAATTGCACAGAAACACCCTGAAAAAGTATTTGGACACGCGTAAATGATATTTTTAAAAAATTATTAAAATTTATTTTACGTATTTTAGGCTTAGTGTGTATTAATTTCATTAATTAAACAGCCTTGCAAACTTGAAATTTTTAAGCAAATTTCCCCCGTAAGGCTATTTCGCCGCTTACGGACAAAGAAATAGCAAGTTTGGATTTTTAAAAAAAATAAATAATCTTTGCATTCGCGCGCTGACTAAAACGACCGTTTTCTTCAGCCGCGGTGTTAGTTAGTAGAATAAAATATAAGTAGTGTAATTGAGACTTTAAATCAAGTATTAATTATAAATCACAGTTCTTATGAAAAAAACTAGACTTTTTTTCACAGCTCTTTTACTTTTCCTGTT
This sequence comes from uncultured Bacteroidales bacterium, assembly GCA_946055165.1. Classification (GTDB taxonomy): domain Bacteria; phylum Bacteroidota; class Bacteroidia; order Bacteroidales; family UBA932; genus Cryptobacteroides. The sequence continues at coordinate 56,493 of CAMGFA010000001.1, read as the reverse complement.
CGCAGGTCTGGCAAATGCACAGACTATCACTGTGAGCGGTCACGTAAAAGACGCTTCTAACGGAGAAGCTGTTCCTTTTACCTATGTATTTGTAAAAGGAGCAGAAGCAGGAGGAAGCACTGATGCAGACGGTAACTACTCCGTGAGAGTTGCCCCTGATGCAGTGCTCGTTTTTGCATCTATGGGTTATGTCACCCTTGAAGTTCCTGTAAACGGGCAGAAAGTGCTCAACGTGGAGCTCAAGCCGGACAGCCAGATGCTTGACGAAACTATCGTCGTAGCCTTCGGCCAGACCACCAAGGAATCCTTCACCGGATCGGCCGCAGTGGTAAAATCCGAAGACCTTGCAAAACGACAGACCACCAACATCACCAGCGCCCTCGTGGGTAGCGTTCCTGGACTTCAGGTCCGCGGCAACTCGGGAGCCCCTGGTTCATCGGGCGGAAGCATCAACATCCGCGGTATCGGTTCGATGTATGCAGGAACCGAGCCACTCGTGATTGTGGATGGCTCTCCATACACCGCAAGCCTTTCGAACATCCCACAAAACGATATCGAATCGGTAACCGTTCTTAAGGATGCAGCTTCTGCAGCTCTTTACGGTGCCCGTGGTGCATCCGGTGTTATTCTCGTTACCACCAAGCGCGGTCGCGGCAACCAGGCCGTAGTGAACGTGGACATCAAATGGGGTGTCAACAGCAAGGCAGTTCCTGAGTACGATGTCATCAAAGACCCGGGGGCTTACTACGAGGCATACTACTCCCAGATTTACAACAAGTATTTCTATGGTCAGGGACTCGATGCCGCCACTGCAGAAAGCAAGGCCAATGTCGATCTCCTCAAGGACCTCCAGTACAATGTATTCACATATCCTGAAGACCAGACCCTTATCGTAAACGGCAAACTCAACCCTAACGCCACCCCTGGCCGCAAGGTTACCAACAGCATCACCGGAGAAGATCTCTGGATGCAGGCCGACGACTGGGAGTCTGAAGCATATCACAACAGCCTCCGCAAGGAGTACAACGTGAGCGTGAGCGAGAGCAACAACAAGGCCAGCTACTATATGAGTGTCGGCTACCTCGACGAAGACGGTATTGTGGACTACTCAAGCTACGAGCGCTTGACCGCCCGCCTCAAGGCAGACTATCAGGCCCGCAAATGGCTCAAACTCGGTGCAAACATTGGCTACACCTCCTCTAGGCAGTCCCTCAACTACAGCGCAGGCACTGAATTGAGCAGCACCAACCTCTTCTACTTCACAAGTGGAATGGCTCCTATCTACCCTATTTACGTCCGCAACTTCGATGCCAACGGAAATCCTGTGATCAAGACCGATTCCTACGGCAATCCAGCTTACGACTACGGTGTTGCAGCAAGCAACTACGGTGTAACCCGTCCTTTCCTTGCACAGGGCAACCCTCTCGGAGCCAACCGCTACAACGATTCTTCCAGCGCAGGCAGCCAGCTCAACGGAACCTACACTGCTGAAATCACCTTCACCGACTGGCTCAAAGCCAATATCACCAGCACCGTAATCTGGGGCAATAACAAGTCCAAAGCCTACAGCACTATGCTCTACGGTGCATCTGCAAGCAGCAACGGATACATCGCCAAGTCAGCTACAGAAGGCGTGAGGACAAACAACATCCAGACCCTCACCTATTTCGACAGCTTCGGCCTTAACAATGTGAACGTTATGCTCGGACACGAGTACTATACTTCAACTGTCAACTACCTCTACGGCCACGCCAAAGGAATGTTCTCCGACGACATCCAGGAAATCGACGCAGCCGCAACAAAGGACGATGCCGGTTCAAACACCACATTCTACAATGTTGAAGGTTACTTCCTGAGCGCCCAGTACGACTACAACAACAAGTACTACCTCTCAGCTTCGTACCGCCGCGATGCCAGCTCATTCTTCTCAAAGAACAACCGTTGGGGCGACTTCTGGTCAGTGGGCGGAGCCTGGATTCTCTCCAAGGAAGACATTCTTGCCAACAACGCTGATTGGCTCGACCTCCTCAAGGTAAAAGCTTCTTACGGACAGCAGGGTAATGACAACATCGGCCAGTATATGTATGTCGATACATACAGCCTTATCAAGGCAACAGAGAACTCAATGACTGTATCGTTCCGCAACCTCGGAAACGAGAACATTACCTGGGAAACCACAACTACCCTCAACATCGGTACAGAATTCAGCTTCTACAAAGGAAGAGTTAGCGGTAGCTTCGACTGGTACAACAAGAAGACCACAGACCTTCTCTTCTGGCTTTCTATCCCTGAGTCTATGGGTTCCCGCGGTATGTACGGCAATGCCGGCAACATCCAGAACCGTGGTGTGGAACTCTCACTCACCGCTTCTCTTATCAGGACAAAGAATGTTGACTGGACCGTTTACGGAAACATTTCCCACAACACCACCAAGATTCTCTCCCTGCCAGAATCCAAGATTATGGAGAACGGAGGATTCAACGAATCTACCGGAAACGTAAGCCTCTGGTACGAAGTGGGCGGCCCTATGTACAACTACTATGCAGCTTGCTATGCAGGCGTTGACGCCTACGGTCAGGCTATGTTCTATGTTGACACCAAAGATGCCGACGGCAACGTAATCGAGAAAGGAGGCACCACCTACGATTTCAACTCCGCTACCAAATACGCTCACGGAACCATGCTTCCAGATGCCTTCGGCGGATTCGGAACCACTCTCAGGATCGGCAACCTCGATATGTCCGTTACCTTCGACTACCAGATTGGCGGCAAAGTTTATGACTTCCGTTATCAGAGTCTTATGAGCCCAGCTCAGGGAGCTAACAGCGCAGGTCAGGCTATCCATCAGGACTACATCAAGTCCTGGAGTCCGGACAATACCACCAGCACCCTGCCACGCTGGCAATACGGCGACAATTACGGTGCAGCTTCAAGCGACCGTTTCCTCACCGATGCAAGTTACATCGACTTCCAGTCATTTGCAATCGGATACACCCTGCCGGAGAAACTCTTCAAAAACAAATACAAGGTCAGAATTTATGCTGCAGGTGAAAACCTCTGCTTCTGGTCTGCACGCAAGGGTCTCGATCCAAGATACGCCTACCAGGGAACATCTTCTTCCGGTGTAAACAGCTACTCTCCTATCAGGACCATCTCAGGCGGTGTACAGTTCACTTTCTAAAATGACAAAAGTTATGAAAACAAGCATAAAAATATTCATATCTGCCCTGACGGCAACAGCTCTCCTTTCTTCATGTATAAAGGAGCCCCTCCCTCAGGCAAGCTTTGTAACTGCAGACCAGGCCGCAAATGCTCCGAACGCATTCCAGAACTTTGTGAGTGCCTGTACCCTGCTTACCGGCCAGTTTACCTACTCTGGCTCAGATTATCGTCCTTTTGACTTCGGTTACCCTTCATTTCTCCTTCAGAGGGATGTGATGGGACAGGATATAGTTTGTGAAGATGCAGACTGGTATGTTAATTGGTATGGCTGCGGTGTAGCTCTTGGCCCTCAATATGCAATATGTCAAGTTCCTTGGACCTACTACTATGGCTGGATTAAGGATTGCAACAACGTAATCAAGATGGCAGGTGAAGAGCCAAGCGATCTTCAGAAAGCCGGAGCAGGACTTGCACACGCCATGCGCGCAATGTTCTATATGGACCTTGCCAGAATGTACGGCAAAACCTACAAAGGAAACCCTGATGCCCATACAGTTCCTATCGTGGACGAAAACACAACACTTGAAAGCGGCACCAACAATCCTAGAGCTACCAACACAGATATGTGGCAATTCATCCTCAGCGACCTCGACAAAGCAGAGAACTTGCTGAATGGGTACAGCCGCAAGGACATCAAAGACGTTGATACCACCGTTGTATTCGGTCTCAAGGCAAGGGCTTACCTTACAATGGAAGACTGGGCCAATGCCGAACTGTATGCAAAGAAGGCACAGAAAGGATTCAGCCCTCTCACCACAGAGCAGTACCTCAGCCGCACCAGCGGATTCAACTCGGCAACAAGCCAGAACTCCTGGATTTTTGCCTGCGGCAACAAGTCTGACGATCCTAATATCCTCGCCAACGATGCAGACTCTTCATGGGGATCGCAGATGATTATCGAAAGCACCAGCGGTTGCGGCTATGCATCGAACTACGGCGCACCGAAACGCATCGATGCCCACCTCTACTCCACCATTCCTGACAGCGATATCAGAAAGAAGTGCTTTGTCGATCCTGCTATTGACGAATCCGCAAGTCCTGAAGAAGCAATAGCTGCATTGAGCGCATATTCAGATTATCCTGAGCAGATTATTACCTGTGCAGGTGCTTCCGCAAGCGGTACTGTAGGCTGCCTGAGTGTAAAGTTTCGCAATGCAGGCGGCGTTGCAGACAACCAGTATGTAGGTTTCTGCGTGGACATGCCTCTTATGCGAGTTGAAGAGATGATGCTTATCGAGGCCGAAGCTGCTGCAATGCAGGACGAAGCAAGAGGAAAGACTCTTCTCGAGAACTTCGGAAAACTCCGCGACCCTAACTATACTGTTGACGGGATTGCAAGCTTGAGAGACCAGATCTGGTGGCAGAGAAGAGTTGAGCTTTGGGGCGAAGGCTTTGCCACATTCGACATCAAGCGTCTGAACAAAGGCATTGTCAGAAGCTATGCAGGCACCAACCACACTGAAAACTACAGGTGGAACACCGAAACCCCTCCACAGTGGATGGATCTCTGCATTGTGCAGACCGAAGGAAACTACAACAAGGCAGTTACCAACGACAACAATCCAACCCCTATCGCTCCAAGCGAGGATTCTCCGGAACATGTTTGGTAAACCAGTTAAATCATTGACTTTATGAAAAATAAAATATTCAATTTTGTAGCAGTGTCTGCAGCCCTTATGGCTGCAGCCTGCACCGCAGAAGAGAGCACGATAGGAAGTGTTGACACAACCCCTGGAGTGACAGTTTACACCTATGCCCCAGGAAGCGAATACAATGCCGACAACGACATCAGGGTACGTATTGTCCCTAACAAGTGTACAGATGAGCTCTATTTCGCAGTATTGTCCGATGAGGAATACAAGGTACTTGCAGAGAGCTCCGCAGAAGCAGTTGCCGCAGCCATCAAGGAAAACGGAAAGAAGCTCGAAGCTACCGCAGTGAAAGATACTGTTTTAACAGGACTTTTCGGACTCAACCACCTTGCAGCAGTTGCTGTGGGAGGCGGCTCAAGCAAAGTCAGCGAGGCAGAATTCGTAGGAGTAACCTGGCTTGATGTTGTCTCCGGAACCTATATACCTTTCAATTACGCAAAATTAGGTTGCGGACAGCAGCTTCCAACCACCCTTCAGGTAGCAGACACCGATGAAAACCGTTTCCGCTTCAAAGATGTATTCGGAGTAGATTCACACCTGGAAATTTACAACTATCCTGATTACAGCATAGAAGATGAGGAAGGAGATACATATACTATCTTCCGTGTTCCTACACAGACCACTCCGTTTGTATATGGAACATACGGCCCCGTAGGAGTTCGTGATATCGGCTATTGGCAAGGAAATCCCGCTTTTGTATTTGAAGGCGGATTTGAAAGCGGAATGTATGAAGACCATTTCTGTTTCATCTATGTACAATACTTTGTCACACTAGAAGACGGATCAACCGGCAACCTAGGACATGGTGTCGACTATTTTGTCCCTGCAGAGTAATTAACTCTATAATAACACTTTTCAAAAAGAGAGCCTGTCGTTATGACAGGCTCTCTTCAGATGAATCCAAGAATTCATATTGCAGGACAGAATAGTCGGTGCTTTCCACCAATCTTATCTTGCACTTGTACTTCTTTTTCCACTTGCTCAGATAGGAGTTCCACATTCCCCTGCTCAGATAGGCCCCCAAAATGGGGCTGGTGCGAAGGACGAAATCCCTGCAGCCTTTCTCGCTGATGTAATAGGAGAGCTGGCGCTCCATCTGTTCGTCGATTACCACCGTGGAAGCAATCTTGCCCGTGCCGTGGCACAGAGGACACTGCTCCTGAGTGTTGATTTCCGTCACCGGACGTATTCTCTGCCTTGTGATCTGCATGAGACCAAACTTGGTAAGGGGCAGCACATTGTGCTTTGCCCTGTCCTGTGACATAAGTTCCATCATATACTTATGGAGTTCATTGCGGTGCTCCTGAGAGTCCATATCAATGAAATCCACTATGATGATTCCGCCCATATCCCTGAGCCTCAATTGCCGAGCGATCTCCTCTGCCGCAATCTTGTTGACCTCGAAAGTGTTTTCCTCGTGGTCTGTGGTCTTGGCGCGGGTACCGCTATTGACATCAATCACGTTGAGGGCCTCAGTGGTTTCTATCACAAGATAGGCACCCTGACGCATAGGGACCACCTTGCCGAAAGAACTCTTGATCTGGCGGGTGACTTCGAAGTGGTCGAAAATAGGCTCCTTCCCCTCGTAAAGTTTTACGATTTTCTCCTGTTCGGGAGAAATGAGGGAAATATAGTCCCGTATTTCCTTGAATATCTTCTCGTTGTCCACATAGACATTGGAGAAGGAGTCGTTGAGCAGGTCCCTTAATATGGTAGTGGTCTTGGAATACTCCGTGAAAAGGAGCTGAACCGACTTGTTCTTTGAGACCACCGGGAAGGAATCTTCCCATTTTTGAATGAGGGACTTGGCTTCAGCAACCAGAACTGCAGCGTTTTTTCCTTCCGATGCGGTGCGGATAATGGCGCCATAATTGCGCGGAAGGATGCTGCGGACAAGGGTTTCAAGCCTTTTTCTCTCTTCCTTCGAAGAAATTTTTTGGGAAACGCTCACTTTCTGCGCGAAAGGGAGCAGTACAATGTTGCGTCCTGCCAATGAAATTTCAGCAGTCAAGCGGGACCCTTTCGTGGATATAGGCTCCTTGACAATTTGGCACATTATCATCTGGCCCTGCTGAAGAACATTCTCGATTTTGCCCTCCTTTTCAAGGGCGGGACCAATCTGAATGTTGGAGTACAGATCCTTGGCATCGGTATTTGTATTGGTCTTCTTCACAAATGTGTCGAAAGCCTTGAAATACAGGCCAAGATCCAGATAATGGATGAATGCCTCCTTGCTGTCACCTATGTCAACGAAAGCAGCATTCAGAGCAGGCATAATCTTCTTCACTTTGCCGAGGAAGACATCCCCCACCGAATAGCTGTGGCCCTGGCTGGACTCTTTGTTGTACTCGATAAGCTTATGGTTTTCCATAAGCGCGAGCATAACCTCGGTTCGGCCTACTGAGACCACCAGGTCTTTTTCCTGTTTTTCAATTTCCATAGACAAAACAAAAAGGCCCAACGGACTACCGCGGACCTCTATGCGACATTACTTTTTCTTGTGTCTGTTCTTACGCAAACGTTTTTTACGTTTGTGAGTCGCCATCTTGTGGCGCTTATGCTTTTTACCGTTTGGCATAGTTATAAATGATTAAAAATTACTTTCCTGCAACGAGGTCCTCGAAATCAGCGCAAGGTTTGAAAGCAGGAATGTCGTGAGCAGGAACAACTACCGTTGTTTTGGCGGTAATGTTTCTTGCGGCTTTCTGAGCGCGGTGCTTGATGATGAAGCTGCCGAAGCCACGAAGATAAACAGGCTCTCCTTTTGCGAGAGATCCTTTTACTGTGTTCATAAATTCTTCTACTACTGCGAGAGTAGCTGCCTTCTCGATACCTGTTGCTTTCGAGATAGAGTTAACGATTTCTGCCTTTGTCATAATATCCAATAAATTTTTGAATTACAAATGTAAAATGTTTTTTTGATAAATCAAAATAGTAAATTTGCATTTTGAAAAAATCTTTAAAAAATTGTGGCATAAAGATTGACCGGATATAAATACTATTGTATTTTTGACAATCTGTCATAAAGAAGCGATATGGATATGATGAAAGATATAGAACAGATTATGAAAGGAGGCGCGAGCATAAGCGTCATCCCTGTAGGGCAGGCGGAAGGCCTGCCTCCTGTAGAGGTGGACAATCTTCCGGATACCATCCCGGTGCTGGCGCTCAGGAACCTGGCAATATTCCCCGGAGCGATGTTTCCGGTACCGATCGGACGTGAAAAGTCCATCAAACTCATTCAGGAAGCCGAAAAACGCAATATAATAATAGGTGCAGTACCTCAGATAGATGCCAATGTGGAAGACCCTTTGGAGTCGGACCTCTACGGCTACGGCTGTGCCGTGCGCATTCTCAAAAGCATTGAAATGCCGGACGGCACCATTACCGCAATATTTCAGGGTCTGAAGCGCATCAAACTCAATTATGTGGTGGAATACGACCCTTACATCAAGGCCAACGTGAGCTACCTCGATGACATATTGACAAAAGACAATTCGTCAGATGTCAAAGGAATGATGGCATCGCTCAAGGAAAAGGTGCAGCAGCTTACTTCCACCTCCTCCTTCCTCAACAGGGAGGCCACCATGGCAATCAACAGCATAAACGACTTCACTTTCCTTGTGAACTTTATTGCCACAACGGCGGAAATCGACAACTTCGAGGAGAAAATCGACCTTCTCCAGTACGACGACGTGAGGGAAAGGGCCATGAAACTGCTTGCAATGATGGACGAGCAAATCCAACTTGCCAACATCAAGCAGGAAATCAACCGCAAGGTTAAACAGGAAATCGACCAGCAGCAGAGAGAGTACTACCTCAACAACCAGCTCAAAACCATACAGGAAGAGCTCGGCATGGACGACCGCGAGGAATTCAACGAACTGCGCCAGCGCGCCTCCAAAAAGAAATGGAGCGCCGAAGTGGCCAAGACATTCGACAAAGAGCTGGAGAAACTGGAGAAATACAACCCCAACTCCCCGGACTACTCCGTCCAGTACAACTATCTCGAATTTATGCTCGACCTTCCTTGGGACGAGATGAGCAAGGACAACCTTGACCTCAAACACGCCCAGAAAGTACTGGACTCCGACCATTACGGACTGGACAGCGTGAAGGACAGAATAATAGAGTACCTTGCAGTGCTCAAACTCAAGGGGAACATGAAATCCCCTATCCTCTGCCTTGCAGGCCCTCCGGGTGTGGGCAAAACCAGTCTCGGACGCTCCATTGCCAAGTCCCTGGGACGCGAATACGTGAGAATTGCCCTCGGCGGCATGCACGACGAGGCCGAAATCCGCGGCCACCGCAAAACCTATGTCGGTGCCCTTCCGGGACGTATTCTCAACGGAATCAAGAAGGCCGGCACTTCCAACCCTGTGATTGTACTCGATGAAATAGACAAACTGGCATCGGATTTCAAGGGAGACCCTTCATCGGCCCTGCTCGAAGCTCTGGATCCGGAACAGAACAAAGCCTTCCACGACAACTATCTCGACATAGACTACGATCTGTCGAATGTGCTCTTCATCACCACGGCGAACAGCACCTCCCCTATCCAGTCGGCGCTGCTGGACAGAATGGAAGTCATCCAGATCAGCGGCTATCTGGCCGAGGAGAAAATCGAAATCGCAAAGAAGTATCTGGTTCCAAAGCAGCTGGAAGAGCATGGAATAAAGAAGAACACACTCAAGATAAGCCCTAAGGCCCTCAAGAGCATAATCGACAACTATACCCACGAATCGGGCGTACGCGGTCTTGAAAAACAGATTGCCAAGATTGCCAGGGTTACGGCCAAGAAGATTGCCTGTGAGGAGGAATACCCTAAGACCATAGAATGTGAACACCTCAGGGACTACCTCGGCCTGCCGAGCGCAATGCACGACAAGCAGGAAGGAAACGAAGGCGTGGGCGTGATCACAGGTCTGGCCTGGACCCAGATGGGAGGCGAAATCCTCTTTGTGGAAAGCTCTGTTTCCGAGGGCAAGGGAGCCCTCTCGATGACAGGCAACCTCGGAGATGTGATGAAAGAATCGGCCACTATTGCATACCAATATATCAAGGCCCATCCGGAACTTGCAGGTATGACGGCCAAAACTTTCGCCAAGAAGGACATTCACATTCACGTGCCGGAAGGAGCCACCCCTAAGGACGGTCCGTCTGCAGGTATTACAATGGTGAGCTCGATGGTGAGCGCGCTCAAGGGCAAGGCCTGCCGCAAGCACATTGCAATGACAGGCGAAATGACTCTGCGCGGCAAAGTTCTGCCTGTGGGCGGAATAAAGGAAAAAATACTTGCTGCCAAGCGTGCCGGAGTGAAGACCATTGTGATAAGCGAAGACAACCGCAAGGATGTGGAGGACATCAAGGAAATCTACATCAAGGGTCTGGACTTCCACTATGTGAAAGATATCAACGACGTGATTTCCTTCATTTTCTGATGTTGGAACTCAATAAGAACTGGAAAGAGGCTCTGCAGGAAGACAATCTTCTTGCGGAGCTTTCTTTGCGTCTGGAGGAGGAGAAAAAGCGGGGCGAAACGATTTATCCTGAAGAAGATTTGATTTTCAAAGCCTTCGAACTCACTCCCTTCGAAAAAGTAAAAGTGCTCATCTTGGGCCAGGACCCCTACCACAATCCGGGCCAGGCCATGGGGCTGAGTTTTTCCGTTCCTCAAGGCGTGAAGGCACCTCCTTCGCTGAAAAACATCTTCAAGGAAATCGAAAGCGACTTGGGAGTGAAGATGAGCGGGGCAACGGATCTGAGTCCCTGGGCAAGGCAGGGAGTGCTGCTGCTCAACGCTGTGCTCAGCGTGAGGGCGCACCAGCCCGCCAGCCACGCTTCAATTGGATGGCAGCAATTCACCGACAGCGTGATTTCAAGCCTCAGCAGGGAACGCGAAGGAATAGTTTTCCTGCTTTGGGGCAACTATGCCCGCAGCAAAGCAGAGCTCATAGACGGCAGCAGGCATCTTGTTCTGCAGGCAGCCCACCCCTCACCCCTTGCAAGAGGCGCGTTTTTCGGCTGCCGGCATTTTTCCAGAACCAATCTCTACCTAGAATCGAGGGGAGAGCAGGCCATAGACTGGCGGCTTTAGAAAAGGCTCGGAGGGTTCTGCCCCATCTCCGTGAGCAGCCTTTCCATCACAATACGGCGGATAAGCGCCGATTTTGCCTTGACATTGTTTTTTGTGCAGTACTCTTCGAGCAGGGCATTCTCCCTGTCGTTGAAGAGCACTGTCTTGCGGTGTCTGCGCTTGAGGGCTTCCCTTTCCTTTGCAATGAGCATAGGGTCCATTCCCTTCTTAGCCTTTTTGTTCTTCGACCTGGCCATAATAGAGTCTGATGATATCGATTATCTGTTTCAATGATTCCGAGTCAAGACGCCGTCCGAGTATGCTGCCGTCGTTGCCTATGAAAAACAGGCGCGGAGTGGCGCTCACGGCGTATTTTAGAGGATAGCCCGATTCCATTTCGAAGTCGCTCAGGTGAAAGAGCTTGACTTTTGGCTCGCTCAAAAGGAAGCGGGAAGCGAATTCTTCCCAGGCCTGCCTGTCGCTGCCGCAGTAAACGGCGTAAAAATCCATTTCACAGGGCAAATCCTTGAGCACATCGGGCAGTGCAGCAGAAAGAGCTTTGCATTTGGCGCAGGCAGCATCGTAAAAGAAAAATATACTGTAGCGGCCTTCACGGGGATAGACTGCCTTCCTGCCGCTCAAATCGCAGAGCTGCAGTTGCGGAGCCTGCATCCCCAGCAGGGACTGTCTGTTGTATTCGTAGAAAAGAGCCGCACCGAAGGCCTGCATCTCGTCGGTAAAAGCAAGTCGGCCGCTTTTGTACCATTTTTCGTACAGCACAACTGCCACCTCCTCCTCCCCCATCAGAGGCGGCTCCATATAGTGCTCCATTATCTTCTGCCCTATCCAGTTGCGCAGCAGGGAATCGGACGATGCCATCATCAAAGACTCGCATTCCTGCACCTTGACCTCCACGCTTTCGGGAAGCAGCGCATAGTAGAAGCCCTGCAGGAGGTCGTCGAGCTTTGCAAGCTGCGCGGAATCGGCCACAGCAGGGGCCTGGGCCAAAGTGTCCGCAGAAGCGGCGGCCGCAGCAGAGGCAGGGGCCCTGTGTCTCGAGGCCGAGCAGGCGCATAAAAACAGAAGCGCCGCAGGGAGGGCTATGCGTGCAAGAGCTCTCATTTGTCGATTTCGGGCAGTTCAACTCCCGGAACGGTGAACATGGAGGTATCGCCGTTATGGCGGAGTATGTCTCTTACGGCCGATGAGGATATGTGCGCAAATTCCTGGGCTGTAGGGATGATGATGGTTTCTATTTCGGGACAGAGGCGGCGGTTGGCATCGGCAATGCTGCGCTCGGTCTCGAAATCGAGCATATTCCTCACGCCTCTTACTATGTGATTGATTCCCAGCTCGCGGCAGACATCAACCGTGAGGCCGTCGTAGTGGAAGACCCTCACACCTTCAAGGCCGGCTGTGGCTGCACGGATGATTTCGAGACGGCTTTGGGTGGAATAGAAGCCGCGCTTGTCCTGGTTGATACCCACGGCGACAACCACTTCGTCGAACATCGTTAGGGCCCTTTTGAGTATGTTCAGATGCCCGGCGGTGAAAGGGTCGAAGGAGCCGGGGAAAAGTGCAGTGCGTTTCATTTCTTGCTTATTGCCTTGATTATCAGAGTGAGAGCCAGCATTACGAACATCAGGGTGCATATCCTTCCCACGATGTCGCCGTAGCGGGCGAAGAAAGTTTCGTTGTCTGTAAGATTGACGCTGCCGCGCAGGGTATCGGGCTGCCACCAGCCGCTCTGCTGGAGCACGTCGCCCTTCTGGTCGATGAAGGCCGAGATGCCGGTGTTGGCGCATCGGGCAATGTCGCGGCGCAGTTCAATGGCCCGAAGGCGGGAATAGCTGAAATGCTGCCTGTATCCGGGAGTGTTGCCCCACCAGCCGTCGTTGGTGATTACACAGATGGCCTGAGCCCCTTTGCGGACGTAGTCGGCGCAGAATTCGGGATAGATGGATTCGTAGCAGATAGGCACGCCCACTGGGATAATGGAAGCTATCTTCTCCCCTCCCTCTTCGTAGCCCATCACATTCAGGGTACGGGCCTCGCCTTGAGGAGAGGTGCGGCCCATAGGGTTGCCGAGAGCATCGTCCAGAGGTCCGAAAATCTTGACATAAGGGGTAAACTCGCTGCCAACCACGAGCTTGGTTTTGTTCACGTGGTCCAGGCGGCCGCTGCCGTCGGTGATGAAGGCGGTGTTGTAGGAGAGGTACCAGCTGCCGTCGTTCAGAGGACGGGCGTAATCGCTCGGCTTGGCGCGGGTGTTGAACTGCTCGAAGGTCGATGCCCCGAAGATGAGATTCACATTCGGGTAGGCGTCAACCAGCTCGTTGCGGAAGGTGCTGTAGGTTCTGGAAGTGTTCGGGTGGTTCATCCAGATATCGGCACAGAACGATTCCGGCAGCATAAGAAGCAGGGGTTCCTGCGGGTATTCCGCGCCTTTACGCCCGCAAAGCTGAGCCTGCAGGAGTTGCACCGCCTGTGCGTTCTGCTTCGATTGGGGCACACTGTGAAGTTTCTGCCAAGGGTCGAAGTTGGACTGGGCCATAAGGACCTCCAGGCTGCCTTTGTCGGACTTCTCATCGTAGGTGTTATATCTTATCAATGAAGCAGTTACAGGCACAATTACCAGCAGGGCCAAGCCAATTGAGGAGGCATAGCGGGCCTTCGCGGTCCATTCCCAGAACCTTCCGTTGGAGAGATTGAGCATAAGGCCGAAGACACCGAGATTCACTGCCCATACCCAAAGGCTGCCGCCGAGGGTGCCGGTGATTTCGTACCACTGCACGAGGGTGGTGGTGCGGGCAAATGCATTGCCCAAAAGCAGCCATGGCCAGCTGATCTGCGACAGGGTAAGATAAAAGCGCTCCCAGGCTATCCATGTGACTGCCAAAAAGATATATGGAAGTGAACCGCGAAGGCGCTTTTTGCTCATGCGGAAAAGGGCAAATACTGCCGACATGTAGAAGGCATTGGCCATCACTGCGAAAATGCCACCGCCTACCGTTGCCTTGCCGACCCACCAGGTGGTGAGGCCATTGAAAACGATGAAGGCGGCGTAGTACCACCAGAAGAAACGCCTTATTCCGTACTCCGAAGCCAGATGCTCGGCGCAGAGCAGGGGCACCAGGGCTACAAGCATCAGCAGACCGCAATGCGGCAGCAGATACGGCAGGCTCATCAGCAGGGAGCTGAGGAGCAGGAGCATAATGATGAGTCTATTCTGTTTCTTCTTCATCGGGCATGTTGTTTGAGTATTTGCGCCATTTTGCGAGCAGGGCCGTCATGTCTTCCGGAAGGGCCGAGTCGAAGCGCAGGATTTTTCCCTTGGCGGGGTGCACAAAACCCAAAGTCTTGGCGTGCAGGGCCTGACGCGGGCATATTTCGAAACAGTTGCGTATGAACTGCTTGTATTTGGAGTAGATGGTGCCTTTGCGGATTTCCATTCCGCCATAGCGTTCGTCGGCAAACAAAGGGTGGCCGATGGATGCCATATGCACCCTGATCTGATGGGTCCTGCCGGTTTCCAGACGGCATTCCACAAGGGTCACATAGCCGAAACGCTCGAGCACACGGTAGTGGGTCACCGCCCTCTTGCCCTGGTCGGGCTCGCTGCAGACCTTGAAACGCAGGCGGTCGTTCGGGTCCCGGCCGATGGGGGCATCGACCGTTCCTTCATCTTCCTTGATGTTGCCCCAGACAATGGCGTTGTAGCAGCGCTCTATGCTGTGTTCATAGAACTGCCTGGCAAGGCGCAGCTGGGCCTGGTCGTTCTTTGCCACAAGCAGCAGACCGGAGGTGTCCTTGTCTATGCGGTGCACCAGAATGCCCATACGCTCGTCTTCAGCATCGGCCCCCTGCTTGAGGCCAAGATGAAAGGCGAGTGCGTTGATGAGGGTCCCTTCGAAGTGCCCGTGACCGGGATGCACCACCATTCCGGCAGGCTTGTTCACTACCAGAACGTCATCATCTTCATAAACAATATTGAGCGGAATATCCTGCGGAAGGATTTCCATTCCCCTGCGGCGGTAAGGCATAATGAAGCGGATGACATCGCCCGGACGCACTATGTAATTGGCTTTCACCTGCTTCTCTCCCACATATACATAGCCTTCCTTGATGGCAAGCTGCACGCGGTGGCGGGAAGTGTCCTCCATGTGCTCCGACATGTATTTGTCTATGCGCATGGGGGTCTGGCCCACATCCACGTTCAGACGGAAGTGTTCGAAGAGTTCCTGCTCCTGCTGCTCAATCTGCTCGAGCTCGTCTATGAATGCTTCATTGCTCATTCTCTTCCGTATTTTCCTCAGGGAGAGGGAGTTTGCCAGGATCGAGGGTAAAATACAGACGGACAGGGCTGCCCATCGTCACGCGCTCTTCGCCGCTTTCCGGCAACTGCCTGTAAACAAAGGCGGAGATGCTGTCGGAGTAGCTGCGCACCGTGCTGTCAAATACAAGGGACGATGCGTTCAGATAGCAGTCCTGTGCATAGCTCACAGCCTTGAGCCAGCTTTTGCCTATGAATGAAGGAATTGCGGTTTTTCCATCTTCGGGATTGAGACCCAGAACCAGATCCACAGTACTGCCCACGTCCAGTTTGGTACCTGGAGCTATGTCCTGGCCGCCACACTGCTGGCCGAGAACATTGTTGGTGGCTATGTCTGCCTTGTAAATCAGCCGGCCGAGCTTGAGATTCTTCTCCTGGAGAATCACCTTGGCCTGACGCATGGAAAAACCCACGAGCTGGGGCATTTCCACCTGCCTTTTGCGATTTGCATTGAGGGTAATATATATTTTGCGCCCCTTCTTGACCTGACTTCCTGCCTGAGGATGCTGGGCATAGACTGCACCCCTTTTGAAACGGTTCACAAAGACCGAGTCCGATATCACAAGCTCCAACTTGCTCTCCTGAGCCTTCTGCAAAGCCTGTTCACGGCCCATACCCACAAAATCGGGCACGCTCACACTCTGGTTATGCTGGGTGAAAAGCTTGAGAGACAAGTTCACAACAAGAAAGATGAGCAGCACCAGGCCTGCGGCCAGGAGCAGATTTTTCCATATCCAAGAATTCTTTCCCATAAAATTACATATAAACTCACAAATATAGTAATACTTTTCACAAAAAACGAGAGAGCCCGCATGGTTTGCAGCAGCCATGCAGACTCAAGGAAATGAAAGTGTATAAAAAGTTTACCTCGGGCGGGAAATCTTGCCCGCTCCATTTACAGAGGAGCTCAAGGTCTGAACCTGGAGCCCGGTAATATCAACATCCCCGGCACCGTTCATTGAAACGTCCACATTGTCTGCCTTTCCGGAGATTGTACAGTCGCCTGCACCGTTGATATTAATGTATAGTGTTTTAGCATCTATCCTGTCGATCTCTATATCACCTGCACCATTGACTTCGAGTTCAACTCCCCCGGCAGTGAGCTGGTCTATCTCGACCTCGGCTGCTCCATTGCAGCAAAGATTGAAATAATCGGTGCAAACAGGGCCGTCAGTTGAGAAATCCACGGCACCGGAGAAAGTCAGCTGCTTGATTTCAGGGCTTGTAATGTAGAATTTCACATCTCTCATCCCAAGTATGAAAGCCTTTTTCTTGCTGTTGACTATAAGAGTGTTGCCATCTACATAGGCCAGTATATTGTCGATATAGGCTTCCGGGGCCACAATCTGTACAGAAGTGCTTTCACCTTGAGTGAATATAAGCTCCGATGCCATTGCCATATCTATATTGCAGAAGTCGGGGAGTTCCAGAGTTTTGGTTTTGATATTGAGGCCGCTCTTCACATCGGCATACTCCTGGCGGGTTTCCTTGCTCACTTTCACATAGCGGCAGCCATTGAGGGAGGCTACTGCAGCAAGGAGAACAAAAAGTTTAGTTATCTGTTTCATAAGTCTTTGTATTTTACTTCTATTTCAAGTCCGAGCAGTCTGCCCCTGTTGATGAGGGCAGGAATCTCTTCCTCGATGAAAATCTTCTTTTCACTGTTCCTGATTATATCCACGGCATTTTCCGCAATGAAAAAACCGATACCTCTCTGGTTGTATATTATTTTTCGCTCCGAAAGGATATCGTAGGAGCGGGCCACCGTATTGGGATTGCAACCTATGGTGGCACCCCATTCCCTCACAGAAGGGAGACGGCCTCCAGCCTCAAATGCTCCACTGAGGATTTTTTCGCAGAGATTGTCGGCAATCTGGAGATAAATCGGCCTGTTGTTATCGAATTCCATCATAATACTAATGCTTTATCGTTTTCAGACGAAGGAATGTAAGGACAAGCAGAACAATGATTTCCACACTGGCGCAGCCTGCGATAAAATTATTGAGCAAATCGAGGGAACGCATAGGAGACATTGTCTCGATAAAGTCCTGAACATCGAACGAACCGAAGAAAATTGCGGAAATCATACTCAGCACTATGCCTATTCCGATGAATACCAGTATGGTCTTTGCCACTTTGGCCTTCTTGAAGAAAATTGCACCAAGATTGAAGGCAAGAATATAAATCACCCATACCTGAATGAGATACAAACCGACATTTATGCCTATCTCGCCCGAGAACTCAGGGAAAGTGAGATTGAAAAGATTATGACATGAAAGCATGGAGAAGATTGTGCTGCCGTATTTGAGTGGGAAGAGCAGACAGAGCAGGCTGTCACAGGCAAACAGCACAAAGAGGAAGGCAAAAGGAAGCACCACGCAAAGGGTGAGCAGCATGGAAACATATTTTTCGGTGACCGATGCTGGAAGGAGAATGAAGTCCGAGCCCTCGCGATTTCTGGTTATTTTTCCATAAATCTTGTTCGGTGCTGTGAGGATTACAACTACAGGAGCAATGCAGATGGCCATCCATCTGGAAACTTCAAGATGCTCACTGAAAACACCGTTGATGATGAGGCTGAAAAGCTGAGCCACTGCAAAGCAGAGCAGCGGAAGCAGGGCGCAGACCAGCATCGAAAGCCCGAAATTGTTCCAGGCATTGCGGATATCGTAAACAAAATATTTACCGAATCGCTTGAAATTGAATACTTTATTCATTGCTGAAAAGTGTTTTTGTGAGTTCTTTGTTTTTGTAAACTGCATTAAAGAGAGCTTCGATGTTTACTTTGCTGTCCAGTCCCTGAGTGTTCTGATAAACCTGGATGAAACCTCCCGGGAGCTGCTCCGAATAGAGACTTTCAGGATGGAGGGTCTGACCATAGTCGAAGTAGAGCTTTCGGGAAATCTCTTCGATGGAAGCGTTGAGCAGGACCTGCTGCTTGTCGAGAATGATGATAGGGTCGATGATGTTTTCAAGGTCCCTGACCTGATGGGTCGAGATTACCACAACCGATGAATCGGAGGTGTATTTGAAGATGGCCGAACGGAAGCTGGTTTTGGACGGGATGTCAAGGCCGTTGGTTGGCTCGTCCATAAACAGATATTTGGTGGAGCAGGCCAGAGCAAAGGCAATGTGGGTCTTTTTGAGCTGTCCGGTGCTCATTGCATTGAGCTTCTGTTCAGGATTCACTTCGAATTCCGCCATTATGGAAAGGAACTTGTCGTGAGAGTATTTGTTCCAGAATACTCCCCTGCTGCGGGCCCAGCTGCCGGCACGGTCGTTTTCCTTGGCGAGGTCGTCGGGAAGATAGTACATATCACTGAAGTATTCAGGGTCACGGCTGAAGGGAGCAATGCCGTCGGCCTCAATGCTTCCTATCTGCGGCTTCTTGAGACCGGCCAGAAGGGTGAGCAGTGTGGTCTTGCCCACACCGTTCTCTCCGAGAAGGCCGTAAATCCTGCCTTCTTCCAGCTTGAGATTGATGTTTTTGAGCACTTCGTTATGGTCGTAACTGAAGGCCAGATTTTGAACTTGTATCATATCTTTTATAGTGTATTAGTTCATTAGTACACTGCAAAGGTACGCTTTATTTTTTAATTTCCAAATTTATCTCGCTATTTTTTATTAATTTTGTATGATTTTGTGGTGCGCTATTTGCGTGCAGTCAGAAAAACTGATAGATATATGAACATTTGGATAATAATGATTATTGTAATGATTGCCAGTGCAATCGTACAAGCCGGACTTAACAGCAGATTCAACCGATATTCAAAAGTAAGAGCAAGTCTCACAGGCGCCCAGGCAGCAGAAAAGATGCTCAGGGACAATGGAATATACGACGTTCAGGTACAATGTGTCCCCGGAAGGCTCACAGACCACTACAACCCGCAGACAAAAATCATCAACCTCAGCGAAAGCGTTTACAGCAAGGCTTCCATAGCTGCGGTTGCAGTTGCCGCCCACGAAACAGGCCACGCCATACAGCACGCAATGGGCTATGCTCCCCTCAGGATGCGCAGCGCCCTTGTCCCTGTGGTGAACTTCTGCAGCAACATCATGAGCTGGATTCTGCTGCTCGGAGTACTCCTCTTCTACAGCTTCCCTTCCATCCTGTGGCTCGGAATCGGCCTGTTTGCCGTAACCACCTTATTCTCCTTTGTAACTCTGCCGGTGGAAATCAATGCCAGCAGCCGCGCCGTACAATGGCTGGAGATGTCGGGAATATGTGATTTCGAAACGGCCCCTATGGCAAAAGACGCCCTGCGCTGGGCTGCCTACACTTATGTGATTGCCGCCCTGGGCTCACTTGCCACCCTTTTGTACTATATTGGAATTGCCCGAAACAGTGACTAGGACCATGAGCGAAAACAACAGACTTTATCCTTTCAAGCTCTGCCGTCTGGAAGACAACTATTCCTGGGGCAGCGAAAGCTTCCTTTTGGCCGATCTGGGCTACCGCGACTCTCTTGTAAAGGAGGGCTGGCTGGCCTCGAACAGCATAAGCGAAATAATGGAAGCCTATATGGACCGCGTTGTCGGCGATTTGATATTCTCCATCTACGGCTGCCAATTCCCGGTGCAAGTCAAACTCATAAACTGCAAGGGGACCATGCCTCTGAGGGTTCATCCCGACGACAGCATTGCCGAAAGCCGCTTCGATGCTCTGGGGAAAGAAAAACTCTGGTATATACGCAAGGCTGCTCCGGGAGCAAAGCTCTATCTTGGCTTCAATGAAGACTGCGATGCGGCTTCCCTGCTGCAGATGGTGCAGGAAGGCTCGCTTGAAAAGAAGCTCAACTGCCAGCCGGTAAAGGCCGGAGAATGCTATCATATCAAGCCCGGCACAGTTCACGCAGCCTCGGGAGATATGGAAATCCTTGAAATCTCGCAGGCATCGGCCCTGGACTTCTGCGTCTATCCTTTCGGGCAGGAACTTTCCCCCGAAGAGTTCGACAGCGCACTCAGTCTGGTGGAGGCCCTGGATTTCATCAACTACAGGAGCCTTGTTCCTCAAGTCCTGAAAAAGGAAAAAGTGAACGGACAGATAGACAAGCTGCTGGAGCTCCCGCAGTTCGTGGTAAACAAGATAGCTCTGGACACGCCTCTGAAGATAAGTTCGGAAAACAGCGACAGTTTTTCCCTCTACCACTGCCTTTACGGAAATGCCGAAGTGGTGGTGGAAAAGGAAGGTTTTGCCCTGGAGGAGGGCCAGTGCCTTCTGGTTCCGGCAGAAATAGGAGAATTCACACTTTCGCCGCTCGCACCCAGCACCGCGCTTCTGGAAGTGATGGGCCAGTGCAAGATAAGCGACGAATTCGGACAGATAAGCAACATCACAAGGCTTGAAAACGAACAGGCCCTTATGGACGGAGTCAATGAGCAGGAATGAAGATTTCAGCAGGCTGGAGCTCAATCTGGAGGCCTGCCGAGACAACTACACATACTTCCGCTCCCTTCTTGAGGAAAGCACCAAACTGCTCATCCTCGTGAAAGCCAATGCCTACGGCCACGGAGCTGTGGAATTTGCCTCGATGATGCAGCGCCTGGGGGCAGATTATCTGGCAGTTGCCCTGCCTGTTGAGGGCGTGGAGCTCCGGCGCTCCGGAATAAGCCTGCCCATACTCGTGCTCACCGCCGGCACCGACTTCTTCAACGAAATCATAGAATACCGCCTGGAACCCGGCATCCCCAACCTTTCCACCCTCAAAGCCCTTGAAGCTGAGCTGGAGGCAAGGGGCATAAGCGATTTCCCGGTGCATCTCAAGATAGACAGCGGAATGCATCGCCTGGGCTTTATGCCAAGCGAGCTTGCCGAGCTGGAAGACTACCTGCCCCGGTGCAAGCACATCAGGGTGGTATCGCTCTACTCCCACCTCGCAGCTGCCGAAGACCCGGAGCAGGACGAGTTCAGCCTGGGTCAGATCAAGCTGTTTTCCGATATGGCCGATTCCATCTGCTCGGCTTTGGACTACAGGCCGATGCGCCACATCCTCAACAGCGCAGGAATAGAGCGCTTCCCGCAGTACCAGTTCGATATGGTGCGTTTGGGAATAGGAATATACGGCATTTCGGCTCTTCCGGGAAAAAAGCTCTCCCCTGTTGCCGAATTTAAGGTTAAAGTGCTGCAGGTAAAACATTTGACAGAGGCCGACGGCACTGTAGGCTACGGCCGCCATTTCCGGGTTCCGCCTCAGGGCTGCACCATTGCAACCATTCCTGCCGGCTATGCCGACGGAATAGACCGCCACCTCGGACGAGGAGCCGCAAGCTTCTGCGTCAAGGGGCACAGGGCCCCTACCGTGGGCAATATCTGCATGGATATGTGTATGATAGACGTAACAGGACTGGACGTGAAGGTGGGCGATACTGTTACCATCTTCGGAAAAGACCCGGACATCTGCGAGCTGGCCTCCATCCTGGGCACCATCCCTTACGAAATCTTCACCTCCATTCCTCACCGCATAGAAAGAACAATAATAAAATAAATGACGCCATTCCTGCAACAAGTGGCGCAGCACTATTTCCAGCCCGGCTGCAGTCCGGAGCAGTGCTGCTTCATTTTCCCGAACAAGAGGTCTTTGCTCTTCTTCAGAAAATACGTTTCAGATATCGCCAAAGAAAGGGGCGAGGTCCTTCTGTGTCCGAGTATGCTCACCGTGAACGACTTCTTCTACTCTGCCTGCGGAAAATGGGCATCGGACAGGGTGGAACTGCTGCTCGAACTCTACAAATGCTACAACAAGCTCAGCCTTGAGCGCTACGGCAGCGTGGAGAGCCTCGACGAATTCATCTTCTGGGGCGATATGATTCTGGCCGATTTCAACGACATAGACAAATATCTGGTGAACGCCGAGGGGGTTCTCTGCAATGTTGCCGAGTTCAAAGCCTTGCAGGACAATTCCTACTTGAGCGAGAAGCAGAAGGCTGCACTTGAAGAATTCAGCCGCAACTTCAGCGGAGAGGAAGGCAAGATAAAAAAGGAATTCCGGCGTATCTGGGACCTGCTGCTGCCTCTGTACAGGGAGTTCAATGCCAGGCTCGATTCTTTGGGAAAGGCCTACGAAGGCAAGGTTTACAGGGATTTCGCCTCCCGTTTCGATGGGCAGAGCGCTCCTGACATTCTGTCACAAGCCTTCCCCGACAAAAGCAAATTCATCTTCATCGGCCTCAATGCCCTCAACGAATGCGAGAAAAAGGTACTGCGCAAGATGCGCAATGCCGGGCTGGCCGAGTTCTGCTGGGACTATTGCAGCGACTGGATAAAAGACCCCGAGAACAAATCGTCCTTCTTCCTGAAAGACAATGTTATAGACTTCCCGCAAGCCTTCAGGCCCACTTACGACAGCTCGTACCGCCCTGTGATAAACGTGCTGCAGGTGCCTTCTCAGGTGGGACAGTGCAAGCAGATCGGAAGGGTGCTCAAAGCTATGGGTCTCAACAGGCCGGGAATGGAAAGCGCCATCGTCCTGCCCGACGAGAGCCTGCTTCTGCCTGCGCTGCAGTCCATTCCGGAGCACATCGACCAGGTGAACATCACTATGGGCTACCCTCTTGGAGGCAGCCAGACTGCTGACCTTATGGAGAATATTGCCTCCCTGCTGCTGCATCAGAGGGAAAAGGACGGGAAGATGCTCTACTATTACAGGCAGTTCAGGCCCATCCTCAACAACAGCCTGCTGCAAAACTGCCTGAGTGAGGAAGAAGCAGAAGCAGTCAAGCTCATACTCAAGCAGAACAGTCACTACCAAAATGCGGAAGAGCTCAGTTTCAAGGACGATTCGCTGCTGAAAGCCATCTTCGGAGCGCCGAAAATCGACGTCAAAGACAACAGCGCCTCACAAATAAGCCGCATAATAGCCTACGGGCAGAATGTACTCAAATGCATCGGCCTGAAACTCAGGGAGAAAAACGGCGACAAACTGGAACTGGACTTTGCGAAGGAATACTATCTGTGTCTGGCCAAAATCGAACGCTACAAGCTGGAGCTGCTCCCATTGACTTTCTTCAAGCTTCTCAGGAATATGAGCCGCGGAATAAGCGTTCCTTTCAAAGGCGAGCCGCTCAAAGGCCTGCAGATAATGGGACCGCTGGAAACCAGGGCACTGGACTTCGAGAACCTCATCATTCTCAGCTGCAACGAAGGCGTTTTTCCAAAGCACAGGGTGAGCGAAAGCTTTATTCCGGCCGAATTGCGCAAGGGCTTCGGGCTGCCGACCTACGAATATCAGGATTCGCTCTGGGCCTACTACTTCTACCGGCTCATCCAGAGGCCGAAACAGATCTGGCTGCTGCTCAACACCTCCGCACAGGGCCTGCAATCCTGCGAAGAAAGCCGCTTCATCAAACAGCTGGAGCTGCATTTCAAGGCAGAAATAAGGCGCTGGAACAGCCGTTTCCCTCTGATCAAAATAAGCGGAACAAAAAGCCTGGTCAAAACTCCGGAACATATAGAAAAGCTCAAACAGGGCAACGGACTGTCGGCATCGGCCATTCAGACCTTTATCCAATGTCCGGCCCGATTCTATTTCAAATACGTGGAAGGCCTCGAGGACGAAGACGAAATCAACGAAAACCTCGATGCCGGCCTCATCGGAACGGTGTTCCACGAGACAATGCAGAAACTCTACTCCAGGTTCATAGGAAAAGACGTAAGCCGCAAGGAACTCGAAGACATTCTGCAAAAAGAAGATATCGGAAAGCTAGTTCAAGACAGCATAATCAAGAATCTGAACGGGATAGAGGTCAAAGGGCGCAATCTTGTATTCAAGAAAATGATAGTCAAGTATGTGCGCAAAGTTATTGAGCAGGATATCCTTATGCTTGAGTTCAGGCAGCAGGAAAGCTTCAAAGTTGTGGGGCTGGAGCTTATGTTCAAAAGCGAATTCGAAGGTTTTCCTTTCATCGGATTCATCGACAGGCTCGACAGCCTTACGGCCGGATCGCTGCGCATCGTGGACTACAAGACAGGGAAAGTGGAAGACGATGAACTGAATATCAACGACAACAATGCCATAAGAATTGCCTGCGAATGCTTTGCACCAAAAAATTATACTACAGGCTGGCCAAAAATTGCCATTCAGCTTTTCCTCTACGACAAGTTTGCCGCAGAACTCTACCCCGGCAAGCAGCTCTACAATTCCATTTACCAGACCTCCAGGCTCTTCACCGAGCCGGTTGAGCAGGTACCTGTGAGCAAGGTATTTATGGAGAGAATGGAAGAGCACATGAAAGCTTGTCTGAAAGATATGCAGAACTGCGCCTTTGAATGGGAACGCACCCTCGACGACAATAACTGCAAATACTGTGATTTCAAACTAATCTGCGGCAAATGATAAAGATATACAAGGCATCGGCCGGATCGGGCAAGACATACACTCTTTCGCACACCTATATTGATTTGCTGCTGCAGAGCGGCAGGAGCAACGCGTACCGCAACATCCTCGCAGTGACCTTCACAAACAAGGCCACGGCGGAAATGAAAGACCGCATCCTGGCCAATCTCTTCGAAATGGGAGAGAAGGACCCGAAGATAAGGGAATTGCTCGTTAAATTGCTGCACGACTACGGTGCATTCAGTGTGAGCACGATAGACAAGTTCTTCCAGCAGGCACTGCGCTCTTTCAGCCGGGAAATCGGCCAAAGCAATGACTATCAGGTGGAACTGGACCAGGACTCGCTGGTGCGTGAGGCCGTGGACCGCATTTTGGATGAAATAGGCGAAGACGACAGCGGCCTGCTGAACTGGTTCGAAGCCGAGATTGACGACAAACTCAACAAGGGCGAGAGTTTCAGGCTCGGCGACAAACTCTACGAATTCTGCAACAAACTCTGTGCGGAAGACTACAGCCGCCTTGTGGAAGAAAGGGGTCTGGACATCAATACAATCAACAGTCCGGAAAGGCTCAAATCCGTACTCAGATGCTGCAGGGAGTATTTCAAGAATTTTGAAGGCGCTCTTTATGCCGCCGCAAAAAATATCGATCCCGATATAATCAACAGCAACAAGACCTTGGCAAGGAGCCTCAAGCCCTATCTCGATAGGAACTCCCTGAGAAAAGATATCCCTGAACCCAACAAGACAATGCTTGCAAAGCTGGAAGGCACAGACTTCCTGGATCTCCTTACCGGCAAAGAAATGGCTCGCTACCGCAACCTCAAGCACGTGGAGAAAAGCTGCTTTGACATGGGGATGAGTCCGCTGTTTTTCAAGAAATTCAAAGAAATACAGAAAGAAAAGAATGTGCTTTCCCTCGGAAGGTCAGGCTCCATTCTCAAAGATATCATCGACGGAAGCGACACCCCTTTTGTTTATGAGAAAATGGGCGTGCGCTACGAGCATTTCCTTCTGGACGAATTTCAGGATACCTCCTATGTGCAATGGGAGAACTTCTATCCCCTTCTCAAGGAAAGCAACGACAACTGTCACGACAACCTCATCGTAGGCGACCCGAAACAGAGCATCTACCGCTTCCGCAATTCCGACTGGAAACTTTTGGAGTACACACTTCCCGAGAATTTCCAAGGAGAGTGCGACATTAAGGCACTGCAGCACAACTACCGCAGCAACAGGGCCATTGTGGAATTCAACAATATGATTTTCAGGCAACTGGCCAAAGCGATGGAGCTTGAGGAGCTCTACGCCGATTGCGAGCAGGAAGTGGCAGTGAAAGACCCTCAAGAAGGCTATGTGGACATTTTCGAGACAGAAGACCGCTCCGACGAAGGGAGAAGAGTTCTTGTAGCTATTAAAGAAGCACTTAGCCACGGAGCCATACCAAGCGATATCGCCGTACTGGTGAGAAAAAACAAGCAGGGTGCAGAAATTGCCCAGCTTCTGCTCGAGAACGGCTTCGATGTCATTTCGGACGATTCACTTCTCTTTACTTCATCCGACATTATCAACAAGCTTGTCGCCCTGCTGTACAAGAGGATTTCGCCGGAAAACGGACTCAAAAAATACGCAGCCCGGGATTTGGATGTTGATTTGGAAAAGAGTTACAGTTCCCTTGTGGATTATTGCGACAGTCTTTTCCAAAAGCTCAAGGCGCTTTTCCCCGAAGAATTTGAACACCAGCAGCTTTTTGTTCAAAGCTTTATGGATATGGTCCTTGCCTGGAGCCAGAAATACGGAAACGACATAAGCAGTTTCCTGCAGTATTGGGAGAACAAAAAGGGCTCTCTTGCTCTCAGTTGCCCGGAGAATCCGAATGCCATAAGGATTATGACTGTCCACAAAGCCAAAGGTCTGGCTTTCAATGTAGTAATCTTTCCTTTTGCCGGGGAGGACCCTCTTTTCGATTCCCTGCGCACAGAAAAATGGTGCCATTACTCGGACGAAACTTCTCCGGAAATAGAGAATATCTATCCTATAAAGCTCAACAAGAAAAGCAGCAGCAACAG
Organism: uncultured Bacteroidales bacterium; assembly: GCA_946055165.1. Lineage (GTDB taxonomy): Bacteria > Bacteroidota > Bacteroidia > Bacteroidales > UBA932 > Cryptobacteroides. The sequence goes on along the minus strand of CAMGFA010000001.1, from coordinate 29,810 downwards.
CAGTTTCGATAAAGACTATCTGGAAGAAGCCAAGGCCCAGGCCATAGACAATCTCAATCTTTTCTATGTCTGCCTCACCAGGGCAAAAAAGGAAATGTACATAATCACCTGTCCGACGAGCAGCAAGCAGAATAGCATCTCGAAAGTCTTGCACGAATGCTTGTGCAAGGAATTCGGCAATGAGAAGATCTTCCTGAGACTCGGTTCCGAATACGATTTTTCCAAAATGAAAAGGGAGCAGGAAAGGAAGACGCCTGACTTCGAAGCAGGCTACGACTCCTATCCGATGAACCCGGATCCGGAAAAAGAGCGTTTTTCCTGTTCGGACGATGCCTTCGACTTCTTCTCCGAAGAGGGTGTGGGGCAATCGGCCCGTCTCAATGGAATATGCCTGCACAAGATACTCTCGCGGGTGGAGAAGGCCGAAGACCTGCCAGCCTCACTGCAGAGGGCAGTGGATGATGGACTGCTTGCAGAAGAGGAAAGAGAGCAGGCAGCAGCCTTGTTGGGAAAAGGCATTGCCGCTCATCCACAGTGGTTTGGCGGAGCCCGGAAAATCCTCAACGAAGCCGACATTATAGGCGAAAACGGAAGTATTTACCGCCCCGACAGGGTTGTAGTCAAAGACAATGAAGTTCTTGTAATAGATTTCAAGTTCGGCGAGGAAAAGCCGCAATACCACAAACAGGTGGCCCAATATGTCCGTCTTTTCAGAAAGATGGGCTACAAAAACGTTAGCGGACATATCTGGTACGTCCGCGAGGATAAAGTTCAGAGCGTAAACTGATTAACGCAGGTCGGTAATTATCCAGTCACCCGTGAAGACATCGGGAGCGGGAACAAAGGCCGACAGGTCGCCGCTGATTGGGCTCGTGCTTATGGAGCTCAGGCGGAAGGAGATGATAGAACCGCTGGCAGGCTCGTTTATGCTGCCTATGATGTCATCTCCCTCCCAGGAGGCATCGAGCAGATAGTTCAGATAGTCCATAGGCCCCGCTGCCTCCACATAGGCTTCCTTGCCTTCAAGGTCAAGGGTCCACACACTTTGCGCGTCACAGAGGATGAGAAGCCCTGCCCCTTCTATGCGGAAACAGTCCCGCTGCACTATGGCCGTGCCATATACTTCTATGTCCGGAGTCCCCGGAATCAGATAAACATATTCAAGGTTCACCCTATTCCCTTTGAACTGGGAAAAAATGGAAGTGTCCACATTCTGCGCCACTGCACAGAAACTGAGCACAAGGCTCAAAAGGACTGCCGGGATTGCTCTTTTCATAACATTGCTTCCAGATCGTCAAGGGTAGCCACCAGCACCTGACGTTTTTTTGCGCCATCCTGAGGGCCTACTATTCCCTTGGCTTCCAATTGATTAATTATTCGGGCCGATTTTGCGAAGCCCATTCCCATCTTGGTCTGCAGATATGAGGTGGAGGCGTTCTGAGTGCTTACCACCAGCCTTGCAGCCTCCTCGAAACGCTCGTCGAGCTCGCCCACATCGGCAAAACCGTCTGAGTCTTTGCCCTCCGATGGAGGTTCTGGCAGATAATACGGTATATTGTAGCACTGGCCGTATTTGGTCTGTGCAGCGATGAATTCGCAGATATTGTTCACATCGTCATTGTCCACCAGACCGCACTGTATGCGCTCGTTTTCGATTCCGGCCGAGAATAGCATATCGCCGCGGCCAATGAGTTTCTCGGCACCGGGAGCGTCGATAATGGTTTGGGAATCTGTTTTGGAGGCGGTTCGGAATGCAATTCTCATAGGGAAGTTGCTCTTGATTATACCGGAAATGACATCCACCGAAGGCCTCTGGGTGGCAAGGATTACGTGAAGTCCGGCAGCACGGCCTTTCTGGGCCAAACGGATGATGCTGTTGGTGATGCTGCGGCTGGCCGCCTTTGCTTCGGGAGATGCTCCCGTAGTGAGGGTAAGGTCGGCATACTCATCTACAACCACCACAAGATAAGGCAGATAGTGATGGCCGTTCTGAGGATTGAGTTTGTGGTCCTTGAATTTGTCGTTGTAGAGGGTAATCTTGTTCACTCCAGCTTTGGACAGCAGTTCATAACGGCTGTCCATCTCCACGCAAAGGGAACGCAGAATCTTCTCGGCATCCTTGGCGTTCTTCACAATAGCCCTGTTGCGCTCAGTTTCCTCGTCTTCCGCCTCTGGGAGTACAGCAAGATAGTGCTTGATAAGGTGGGCGTAGGCTGAGAACTCCACCATCTTCGGGTCTATGAACACGAACTTGAGTTCGGAAGGATGCTTGCCGTAGAGCAGGGAGGAGATGATCACATTCAGACACACGGACTTACCCTGCTGGGTGGCACCGGCCACAAGCAGGTGCGGGGCCGCTGAAAGGTCGAAGACCTTAACCTTCTGGGTAATGGTATAGCCCAGAGCCACAGGGAGTTCGAACTTGTTGTTCCGGTATTCGTCACTGTTGAGAAGTCCGCGAAGAGGAACGATGCTCGCCCTGTCATTGGCTACCTCTATTCCCACAGAATCGGCCAGAAGCACCACTCTCACTCCCCTTGCAGAAAGGGAACGGGCGATGTCGTCCTGCAAATTTCGGATCTGGGAGAATTTAACACCCTCCGCAGGGGTGACCTTGTAAAGGGTTACAGTAGGCCCCACTTTGGCGTTGACGTCCAGAACCTCTATCTTGTAGCTGCGTAAGGTGCTGATAATCTTGTTCTTGTTGCGGTCTATCTCATCCTGGGAAAGGGTGTAGTTGCCTTCCTTGTAGGATTTGAGCAGATCGAGAGGGAAGAACTTGAAGTTCGGCAGGCCGTCGGGCGGGTCCAGACGGTTGTCTATTCTCTTCTGCGGCTGCTTGACCACGCTGCTCACTCCTTCGCCCTCTTCTACAGTGATGCCGGGCTCGGCCGGAACTTCCACCTGACTTTGCTCCTGAAGCGCATCCGCAGGCTCCGTTTCCGGCAGAATTTCCGGCTCCGGAACTTCAACTTCCTCCTGCTCAGGCTCTTCCGGCAAAGGCTGCTGCACATTTTCCTGCCCTAAGACAATTTTTTCCTTTTTAGGCTTTTTCTTTCCTATCTTAAGAAAGAAGCCAGAGAAACCCGGGATGCACACGAGGGCAAGAATAAGGAAGAACAGAGCCAGAAGCAGGCCTGTTGGCACAAGACCTATTTTGTCTATAAGAAAAAAGCTCACCTGTGTTCCGCAGCGTCCGCCAAGTCCGGCACCGAAAGCATCGTAGAGAGAAAAGAATCGGCCAGCATAGGAAAGAAGGGCCGCAAGGATGAACGATGCATACAGGCTCTTGAGCACAAGGGAGATGAAACTGCGGCGCATGCGGAATTGGAAAAGTTGCACGCAGAGAGCTCCCGTGATTGCAAGCAGGGCAAAACTGCCGAGTCCGAAACAGTCGCAAACAAGGAAGCGGGCCAGGTCATAGCCCAAACTGCCCGAAGCGTTGAGCAGTTCATCGCCGCTCATATCGGCTTTCCAGCAGAAAAGATAGCTTAGCAGGGCTATGAAGGCAAAAACGGTGAAAGCCCCGGCCGCCAGACCAAGGACTTTGCACAATATCTCCTTCTGATCGTCCTGCAGTTGGATGAGCTTTTTCATTTGCGCTTTCGGTAATTCTTTTTCTTGAACTGCTTGTTTCTGTTGAAAGAGTTCTGGTTCACTATTATATTAGGTCTGTTGTAGGATAGGTCGCTGTCCACCTTGCCCAGGCTCACGCCTTCGGGCACTACAACGCAGCCTTCGGAAAGTTTTTCTATGTCTGCGAAGATGGTTTCGTCGCTCACGCTGTCCTTGTTCCATATAAGATACTGCTGACGCATATATATGGCAAGGGCGCGAATGAGCCCTGTCTTGGTCTCGCCATCCGGCTCGGTTGCCAGAAGGTCGAGAATCCTCTCAATGTTACGGCCATAGTGACTTGCGCGTATCTTACTGTCCTTCATTGGAATAGTAAGAGGCCTGGTTTCGAAGTCCTCCTTGCAGGGACAAGGATAGGGGCTGTCCACGTCGAGATCAAAATCCGCAAGCATGTAAAGGTGGTCCCATAGTTTGTGCTCGTACTCCTCCTGGCTCTTGACCTGGGGATTGAGCAGCTCCATAACCTTTACCACCGCTGCTGCCTGATGATTGCGCTTTTCCCTGTCTTCTATCTGCTTGAGATCCCTGACCATTGCAAGGACATTGTTACCGTAGATTCTTTTTATATTGTTATCCATAATTCTTCTGTTAGCCTACAAACTTACGAAAAAATCTTGGATATTTTTGTATCTTTGTGCGGGTATGAAAATAAACAGCGCCATATTCGCTGGAAGCAGCACTGTTCTTTCGCAGAGGCCGGCAAGGCGTCTGCCCGAATTCGCTTTCATAGGGCGAAGCAATGTAGGCAAGTCCAGCCTCATCAACATGCTCTGCAACAATTCCCGTCTGGCAATGACCTCCTCCACCCCGGGCAAAACCAAGTTGGTGAACCACTTTCTCATAAACGACAGGTGGTATCTGGTGGACCTTCCCGGCTATGGCTATGCCAAGCTGGACCAGAAAGGGCGCGAGGCAATACGCTCGGTCATAAACAACTACATCTGCGAGAGCCCCGAACTGGCCCTGCTTTTCGTGCTCATCGACAGCCGCCACGACATCGGCAGGATAGATCTCGACTTCCTTGCCAGTCTGGGCAGGGAGGGCATCCCTTTCGCAATCATATACACCAAAACGGACAAAATCGGCCCGAATGTACTCAAGGCGCAGATAGAGCGCAACTGCCGCATACTCTCGCAGGAATGGGAGGAACTGCCGAAGATGTTCGCATCGTCCTCCACAAAACACAGCGGCAAGGAGGAAATACTCTCATATATAGAAGAAATTTTAGATACCTTATAAAATGCTTCACAGTCACAGAATGGAATTGTTTGCCTGCAGAGCCTCCGAGGATTTTGCACGCAGAGTCATTGACGAATTGAACATCATAAAAAACGACGACGAACCCGTACACAGGTTAGGTGCCCTGAGCGTGGCCCAGTTCAGCGACGGAGAGTTTCAGCCGCAGTTCGACGACAGCGTGCGCGGAGCCAGCGTCTATATTCTTCAGTCAACCATTCCGCCGGCAGACAATCTTATGGAGCTGCTCCTTACCATAGATGCCGCCAAGAGGGCATCGGCCGACAGCGTAGTTGCCGTAATCCCCTACTTCGGCTGGGCCAGACAGGACCGCAAGGACCGTCCGAGAGTGGCCATCGGCGCAAAGATGGTGGCAAACCTGCTCAAGGCCGCCGGTGCAGACAGGGTGATGACCTGCGAACTGCACGCCGAACAGATTCAGGGCTTCTTTGACATTCCGGTGGACCATATTTACAGTATGCAGGTCTTCCTCCCGAAGATCAAGGCCCTCAATCTTGAGAACCTTTCCATAGCCGCACCTGATATGGGCGGTGCCAAGAAAGCCAACAGCTATGCCCGCGCCCTGGGTGTGCCGACCATTATCTGCCACAAAACCAGGGAGAAAGCCAATGTAGTGGGAAGCATTACCGCTATTGGCGAAGTGAAGGGACGCAACATCGTGATAATCGACGACATGATAGACACGGCCGGCACCCTCTGCAAGGCGGCCGACGTTCTTATGGAAATGGGGGCTAGCAGCGTAAGGGCCTGCGCCACCCACGGAGTGCTCAGCGGCGAGGCCATTGCCAGACTGCACGCTTCGTCCCTGAAGGAGGTTTTCGTGTCCGATACCATCCCGCATCCGGAACTGGCCGATGACAGCAAGATCAAAATTGTATCGATGGCTCCGCTTTTTGCATCCATCATACATAAAGTTTACAATTACGAACCTATAAGTCCCGTATTCGAGAGATGACATTTGTTGCAGCAGCTGTTGTAATAGGCCTTTGTGTGCTGGGAATGTGCGTCTTTCTGCTCAAGAAAGGCGGCGAGTTCCCCAAGTACGACGTGGGCTCCAATCCGCAGATGCAGAAAATGGGCATCCGCTGCTTCAAGGACGAAGATGCCGCCCTGCACGGCAAAGTGTGCAGCGGCAACTACAGCGAGGCCTGCAAGGACTGTTCTCTTTCGGGGACTCTCAAAAAGGACAACTGATTTATGAGTTTAGTAGCTATAGTAGGGCGCCCGAATGTGGGCAAATCGACCCTTTTCAACCGCCTGGTAGGTATGCGCCAGGCCATTGTGGACGACATCTCAGGCGTCACCCGCGACAGGCATTACGGCCGCTGCGAGTGGTGCGGAAGGGAGTTCTCGGTGGTTGACACTGGAGGATACACCAGCAATTCCGACGACATTTTCGAATCGGCCATCCGCGAACAGGTGCAGATTGCCATTCAGGAGGCCGACGTGGTTCTCTTTATGGTAGAGGCTGCCACCGGTGTAACAGATTATGATGCAGAAATCGCATCGGTCCTGAGAAAGTCAAAAAAACCGGTAGTGCTCTGTGTCAATAAAGTTGACAGTGGAGAGAAGATGTACGATGCCTACCAGTTCTATTCCCTGGGCCTCGGCGAAATCTGGAGCATCTCGGCCGCCAACGGCTCGGGCACGGGAGACCTTTTGGACGAAGTCTGCCGTGTGCTGCCTCTGGAGGACGATTCCGACAAGACGGACCCTTATGCAGGGCTGCCGCGCATTGCCATAGTGGGCAAACCGAACGTGGGCAAATCCTCGCTCACCAACGCTCTTCTAGGCGCCGAGAGGAACATCGTAACCCCAATCGCAGGGACCACACGCGATTCAATAGAGACCTATTACAACAAGTTCGGCCACGAGTTCATGCTGGTGGACACGGCCGGCATCCGCCGCAAGGCCAAGGTGCACGAAGACCTTGAGTTCTACTCGGTTATGCGCTCCATCCGCGCAATCGAGCACAGCGACGTGTGCATTATGATGATAGATGCGACCACAGGAATGGAGGCCCAGGACATGAACATCTTCAACCTCATCCAGCGCAACCGCAAGGCCGTGGTGCTGGTGGTGAACAAATGGGACCTTTTCATCAAGGACAACAACACCCTCAAGCAGTACGAAGAGAGCCTCAGGGAAAGGATTGCCCCTTTTACCGATGTACCGATTATCTTTACATCGGTAGTAAAGATGCAGCGCATCCAGGACGTGCTCAACGCAGTGGCAAAGGTTTATGAAAACTACAGCCGCAAGATTTCCACAGCCCGTCTCAACGAAGCCCTCCTGCCTGTAATAGAGGAGACCCCTCCACCTGCAACGAAGGGCAAGTATGTGAAAATCAAGTATGTAACCCAGCTTCCGACACGCTTCCCGAGCTTTGCCTTCTTCTGCAACCTGCCGCAGTACATCAAGGAGCCGTACAAACGCTTCCTTGAGAACAAACTCAGGGAGAATTTCGAACTCACAGGCTGTCCTGTCCAAATTTACTGCCGCCAGAAATGAAACGACACATTCTTGTACCGTGCCTGACATTGGCAATGCTGTGGGCCTGTACCAAGCCGCAGGAAGTTCCGGACTCTCCCCTGCCGCCATCGGTTCAGGAGGACAGTCTCAAATACTGCAACGCCAGTTTCTGCTATAAGGGAGATGACATCGGAGATGAATTTTCCGACTGCTGGCTGCTCAAGTTCTGGAGCGATATGGAAAGCGACGAAAGCGGCGCGCCAATCGGGCCGGGAGAACTTGTACAGTTGCTGCTCAACAGCTATTACAACCCCGCCCAGGAAGCCAATCCGGCCTTCCTGACGGGCCGATACCAGCCTATGAGCAATTCGGGCAGTTTTTCACCCTACACCTTCCTGAACGGCTACAGCACGAGCATCGAAGTGCCCGGAGGCAAACTGACCGTTTACGACGGCAGCTATTGGGGCAGCCTCGAAGAGGGATCGGACCAAATCAACTACGACCTTGCCGACGAAGGAGACTTCACGATCAGTAAAAAAGGCGACAGTCTCTTTGTAAAAGGCTGGATAGCAGGCGAAAAATTCCGCAAACGCCATTTCGAGTGGAAGGGCGTTCCGAGCTATGTGGACGAGGCTGAGAAAGAAATTCCGAGCAGCACCCTGAGCGCCGGACTCGAACTCAATGACCTCTGCCGCGCCCAGCTCAAGGACGAAGGCGACATCTTCGACATGTTCAACCCCAAACGCAAGTTCATCAGGCTCTATCTGGCCGATTCGGCCCTGGACATATCCGCGAACAAGCCTAAGGGAAACGGGAAGATGCTGCGCCTGGAGCTGCAGGTGGACTTGGACTGGGACATATCCAAAGGACTTCCCGACGGGGACTACCCTATTGTGGAGTTGAACGAGAACGGCTATTTCAACAGCAACGACCTGGTGCCGGGAATAGCCCTTTCGGGCACTCCGGGCTATTTCAACGAGCCTTACCTGAGCGGAGCCTGGTTCATCGAGTGGAAGAACGACATCTGGAGCAAGAACTACGCCTGCCTCACGTCGGGCAAGATTAGTGTACGCAACTCCTCTGAGGGCTGCGAAATATCTTTTGAACTTTACGACTGCCTTGAGGCTCACAACAAAGTGAGCGGAAAGGCTCTTATTGACAATTTTATTATATTATGAGAAAAATAGCCTTGACCGGGGCTGTTCTGCTTGCAGCATTCAGCCTCTTTTCCTGCCAGCCGGAGAATCCCCAGAATCCGGGAGAGAAACCGGTAGAGAAGCCGGAGGAAAAACCTGAGGAAAAACCTCAAAGACCAGACTACCCTTTCATAGCCGAAAAGGACAACAGCTTTGTACTGAACAATATAGACGGAGAGTTCAAATCGGCCTTCGCTCTCACAAACGGGGACAATCTCATTGTTGTGGGCAGCACCGAAGAGGGTGTGAACGAGGAGAATTTTATGGACCATACCGGGAGTCTTGTCAGCTTTGGTGTATCGCCTTTGCTTGTTGGAGACCTGATAGATGTTACAACTGAGGAAATGCTCTTCACCGTAGCTTCCAATATGGAAGGAGCTTATATAGAAGGAATTACTCCCGACAACAGGGATGAGGCCCTTGCCGGACTTTTCAGGGTGGGCTGCGACGATGGTGGCGTCTTTGCCGAGGGGTCCATTGTTCTTTCCTCCAACGACACCTTGAGCGTAAGGCTTGTAGTCCCGGACTATGAATATCAGGTGAACAACAACTCCATTTTTGTGGACTTCGCCAGCTCTGAGTACGACGGCAAGGAAAAACCTCTGCGCGCCGCCTTCTTTGCCAGCGAGGCTGGAATGAATTATTTCTTCTTTACATCCGGAGATATTGAATACTCTGAAGACCTTGAAATCTGCAACAACTACATCTTCCTTGCCCTTCCTCAAAGGGAATGCGATGGAAGCAGCCACGATCTTGCAACATTGACACAGGATTATATTTTCCTTGTTACTGACAACGCCTCTGGAGATTTCGTCGGGCTGCCGGACAATGCAGAAGAGGTCAATCCGGAAGGATCGTTCAGCGTCCTGTGCTCAGAAGACGGCAGCTGCACAGTCCTGCTCAGGCTCAACTGCAGCAAAGGCAGTTTCTGGCTCACATACAGCGGATTGCCATCGGACTTCTATGCAGAAAAGCCTTTCCCTCAGGGAATTTTCGTTGGGAAGGAAACCCGCGAGATAGCATCGGCCAGCCTGCTTGTCCAGGATGAGATTGCCACGATTACCCTGGTGGACAGCGAAGGCAGACCGCTCGAAATCCGTATGCCGCAGGAGCACCTCGACGGCAAAGCGCACGGCTTCTCGCAAGGCAAGGAAATATACAATGTGAGCTACGACGGCGCCGAGTACAACTACGGCAACGGCTCAAGCGGCACAATCACCGCAAGCCTCATTTCGGAAACACAGCTCAAAGTGGAATTCACCAATTACAAAGGTCTGAAAGTAGCCTACAAGGGCCCGGTAAGCATTTTGTAAGATGAAAGCCGGATACGCATTGATTCTTGCTGCGGTGCTGCTGGGTTGCACCAAGCCTTCCACCGACAAACCCGGAGGAGAGATTCTGGTACCCCCGGAGGCTCCCAAGGCCATTGCCGCCTATTGCTTCGAGGGCGACAGTACCCTGCTCTATCACGCCTATATGCTGGATATGGAAGTGTCTTATGCCTTCGCCTTTACCGGGGTCCAAGGGGAGACCGTGAACGTGGGACTGCGCAAGGAACTCATTGGCAGACAAATCAATCCTGCCGAGTTTTACCACAACGACGACTACCTCTTCCGTCTGGAAACCGAGGAAATTCTTTACAGCCAGTACCACGCCCTCAAGGGCGGGAGCTTCCTCATCAGCTCCGTGCAGGACGGGGAATGGAAGATTAGTCTGGACCTGAGCCTTGCCGATGGCAGCTCCTTCCGTCTGGAATACGAAGGTCCTGTTGAAAATACTTCTGAAGATGAGGATTGACAAATACCTCTGGGCAATAAGGGTTTTCAAGACCCGCAGCGAGGCCACCGATGCGTGCAGCGGCGGCAAGGTTAAGGTGGGCGGAGTGAACTGCAAGCCTTCGAAGGAAGTGAAGGTGGGCGAGACCATACAAATCCGCAAGGGATCGGCCCTGTTCAGCTACAGGGTGCTGGCTCCGCTGGAGCAGAGGGTAGGCGCGGCTTTGGTGCCTCAATACGCCGAAAACCTCACCCCGCAGAGCGAAATCGACAAGCTTCGCGCTCCGGTGGAAACCTTCTTCGTGAAAAGGGACCGTGGCAGCGGACGCCCCACCAAAAAGGAGCGCCGCTCTCTGGAGCAGCTTTGGGACGAACTTGATTTTGATGATGAATAGTATTGTATGAAAGGGAATTACATTTTTTTGGCCGATGGTTTCGAGGATATCGAGGCCCTTGCCGTGAACGATGCTCTGCGCCGCGCCGGCGTGGATGTGAAACTTGTTTCCGTGAGCGGGGACTGGAGCGTTGAATCGTCCCACGGAGTTTGCCTTCAGGCCGATGCCCTGCTGGAAGAGGTGCTGGACGATTGTGGCGAAGGCGGAATTATGATTTTCCCGGGAGGCATGCCCGGTTCAAAGACTCTGGCCGGCTGCGCAGCTCTTGTTGAGGCAATGAAAAGGCACCACGCCCAAGGCGGGCTGCTTGCTGCCATTTGCGCCGCACCGGGACTGGTTCTCAGCCAGTTGGACGGAATAGAAGGGCTGGAAATAACCTGCTTCAACGGCTTTGAACAGGCCCTCATAGACAAAGGGGCAAAGTTCGTAAAGCGCCCTGCCGTGCGAAGCGGACAAATCATCACCGGGCGAAGTGCCGGCTACGCAGTTGATTTCGCACTTTGCGTAACCCAAGCCCTCTGTGACGAAGAAAGCTACCGCAAAGTCGCTGCGGGAATGGTTCTTGACTGCGATTAATTTGCGGGGCAGCCGGGCTCGTGGCTGGAAGACTTGCAGCGCAAGGGAACTGCGTGAGCAATGGACGTAAGGCGGTCATGGTAAGCGTCTCCGCGAAGGTACTTTCAAATAAGTTTTAATGAAAGCGTCTACTTCAAAAAGCTGAAGAATACTGCGAGGATGAGGCAGAAGAACGCGGCGAGATGGTTCCAGTGGAAGCTTTCGCCCTTGAAACAGAGTGTTACGATTACCGTGAACACGGTAAGGCTGATTACTTCCTGAATCACCTTCAACTGGATGAGGCTGAAAGGGCCTCCGTTTATGCTTGAGCCTATACGATTGGCTGGCACCTGAAGGCAATACTCGAAAAAGGCTATTCCCCAGGAAAGAAGAATTACGAGAATAAGCGGCCAGCCGTCGGAAATATGCATCTCCTGCAATTTCAAATGACCGTACCAGGCGAAAGTCATACAGATATTCGATCCTATAAGCAGCAGAATCGTCCACAATACACTCCAGTTCATAAGCTAAAAATCAAGGCCGCAAATATAGCACTTTTCCCGGCCACATTTTGCATTATTTTTACGAAATCGCTATTTTTACAAACAAACTATAGAAACAATGACAAAAGCAATCATATTCGACCTTGGAGGAGTACTCATAGACCTCGACATAAAAGCCTGCATCGAAGCCTGCAGGGACGAAATAGGTTTCACAAAAGCGGCCGAACTTCTGGACCCCTGCCACCAGAAGGGCATCTTCCAGCAACTGGAGGCCGGAAGCATAAGCCCGGAACAATTCGCCGAAGAGGTTCTCAAAATGTGCAGTCCGGGAGTCACTGCCCAGCAGGTAGCCCACGCCTTCCGCAAACTGCTCATTGGCCTGGCTCCATACAAAGCCGAACTGCTCAAAGAGCTGAGCATCAAGTATGATCTTTTCCTTCTGAGCAACAACAACGCCATCTCAATGCCCGAGAGCCGCAAAATTTTCGAAGATGCCGGCATCCCTATGGACAGCATCTTCAAAAAGCTCTTCCTGTCCTACGATATGCATCTTCTGAAGCCATCGGACCGGATTTTCCAGGAAGCCCTCAAGCAGATACAAGAGCTTGAAGCAGCAGAAGGCAAGAGCATCGTCCCGGAAGAAATGCTTTTTATTGACGATTCCCTCACCAATGTGGAAGCAGCCCGCAGGAACGGCCTCCAGGCCCTGCATTACCCTCAGGGTGAAGACCTTGGCGCTGCAATAGAAACTGCCCTGAAGTTATAGATTATACTCGATAACTCCCTGACAGCACTCAAGGTGAAAACCTTGGCGCTGCGATAGAAGCCGCCCTGAAGCTATAGATTATACTCGATGAACTCCCTGATGGCACGCTGGCACACAGGGCAGAAGGCCGGGGCGGAATTGGTCTTCATCCTGCAGTCCGGGAAGCCCCTCCACACACCTTTGCTCAGATAGCCGCCACCTTCGTACAGTCCCACAAAGGAGGAGGCATCCTCCCCTGCTGCAATTCTCTTCCACAGTTCGTCCGCAGAAAGCGCAGTCCGGCTACCCTCTCCCTGACCACTCGCAGAAAGCGCAGTCCGGCTACCCTCTCCCTGACCACTCGCAGAAAGCGCAGCCAGGCGATCCTCACACTGACCACTCTCAGAAAGCGCAGTCCGGCTACCCTCTCCCTGACCACTCGCAGAAAGCGCAGTCCGGCTACCATCACCCCGCCCGTCCGCAGAAATCTCAAACGGCACATCCTTGCCACATCCGGAAACAGCAGCCCCTGGCAGCATATCAAACCATTTTGATGCGAAATCGGCCAAAGTTGTGATATTCCGCTCCCAAGGCTCAATGCCGCTGAAATAATACTGCTCGTACTGGTCGTCGTAATAGTATTCATCGGCCAAACCACAGAAGCTGTGGCCGAATTCGTGTACCACAACAGGCTTGAACATCTTGTGATGAGCAGTGGTGAGGGTGTAGTTCCCGTAAATGCCACCTCCACCGTAAGTGTCTGTATTTGCGAGAATTATGATATGCTCGTAGGGCACCCCGACAAGGCAGTCGTGCAATTTGCGCAACCTCAGGGTGGTAAGATAGCGGTCCATATAGAAAGTGCCGAAATGCGAGCTGAGTGCAGTATTTTTCCACAGCCCTTCCTGCGGCACGCTCACTCCGCTATGGGCCGATTCCAGAGCCACCGCCCTGAAATTGAATTTGTTCCTGTACGATGCAAAAGGCTCGTATGAAAGTATCTGCTCCATAGCCGTCTGCGCATCGGCCCAGAAAAGCTCCTGCTCGGCAGCGGTGTAGCCTTCCGCAAGAATGACCACATCTATGCACTCGCCGGGGCTGCCGCTCGCGAGAAGCTCACGCACAGGCGCTTGGAAGGGATGGAGACGGCGGATGAGAATATCGGCAGGATCGACCACGTGCTCGAAACGAACACTGCTCTGGCCCTTGTGGGAAAAGAGTTCCACACGCAAAAGAGACTTCTCCACGGGCATAGGGAGGAGGAAGACCTCCTCGAAACTGCGGCTGCGGCTCTGCGCCTCCTCGCTGGTGAGCCACTCCTGGAACAAAGTGGAAAAACTATTGATATACAGCAATTCACCTTCCATAGACCAAAGCGAAATCTGTCCATTGCCCTTCAGCAGCAGGCTGTCGAGATTGTGACGCCTTCCGGCCCATCCCTCAAAGGAGCAGAGTTCGTCGAGATAAATCTCCTGCCTGGAGAAATTGCCACAGAAAGTGTAATCGACTCTCAAAGTTTGCCCGAAATCCAAAGCGGGGCCCGCGACAAGAGGTTCAGCAAGAAAAAGCGTGCAGAGAACAAGCACGGACTTAAATCCAGATATACGCATAAACAGATAATAAACGTGCTAATTTACGAATGAATTTTGTATATTTGACACCAGACAAACACTATTTTTCTTAAAATGGATACAAAATACCTCTGGAAATTCTGTTCCCTCGGTGGGGTGAGCAGAGTAAGAATCAGCAGCGGAGAAGACATCGCCCACCTCGGCGAGTTGGACCAGAAACTCTGGACCACCCTCAGTTGCCCTGTCGAAGGACTTGAGTTCAACCGCGAATTCCTCTCGCTTATGGACAGCGACAAAGACGGCAAAATACGCGTGCACGAAGTGGTACAGGCCAGCGAATGGATCTGTTCCGTGCTCAAGGACAAGGACATACTTCTCGACGGCGGTAGCGACATCGCCCTTTCCAATATAGACAGCAACAGTCCCACAGGCAGCCGTCTGGCAGCAAGCGCAGCGCAGATTCTGCGCAACCTTGGCAAAGAATCGGACAAGATAAGCCTGGCCGACAGCACCGATTCGGTTGCCATATTCAGCGGCACGCGCTTCAACGGCGACGGCATTGTGTGCGAACTTTCGGCCGATGACCCGGCCCAGAAGAAGGCCATTGCCGCCTGTCTAGCCACTCTCGGCGGAAAAACCGACCGCAGCGGCGCACAAGGCATAGACAAAGCGCTGCTCGACGACTTCTACGCCCAGCTCCAGGCCTACAGCAGCTGGCGCAAGAGCGTGAACCCGGAGCTTCTCCCATACGGCGCCAACACCGACAAGGCCCTCTGCGCCTGCGAAAAACTCAGCGCCAAAATCAACGACTTCTTTGTGCGTTGCTCCCTCATCGCTTTCAATGCCGATGCAGCCGCCCAGCTCGACACCTCCCTCTCGGCCATCAGTGCTGCAGCCGGACAGGACCTGAGCCAGTGCAACGAAGCCATCGCCGCCAGCCCTCTCGCCCGCCCGAACAAGGAAGGAGTGCTTCCGTTCAGCGGAATTAACCCTGCATGGCAGGCCGACTGGGACGCTCTCAAGAGCCTGGTACTCGATGTAGAACTGCCCGATGCAGAACAGCTCAAGCGCGAAGAGTGGCAGAAGATACTTGCCAAGTTCGACTCGTACAGGGCCTGGAAAAACGCCAAGGCCGGAGCCGGAGTCGAGTCTCTGGGTCTGGAAACCATTGACGAACTGCTGGCCGAGAACGCCAAAGCCGGAATCGAAAGCCTTATCGGCCAGGATCTTGCCCTCAGCGATGAAGCCAACTCCATAGACGATGTACACAAACTCCTGCTTCTGCGCCGCTACCTCTACGAATTCCTCGACAACTACGTGATTTTCGGGGCCTTCTACGACAAAGCCCGCAAGAGCGTATTCGAAGCCGGAAAACTCTATATCGACCAGCGCTGTCTGGACCTCTGCATAAGGGTAAGCGATATGGGCAAGCACTCCGATATGGCCTCCCAGAGCGGCATGTACATCATCTACTGCAACTGCACTTCGAAGAAAACAGGAAAGAGCCTCACCATCGCAGCCATCCTCACCGACGGCGACGTGGACAATCTGCGAGTGGGAATGAATGCCGTATTCTACGACCGCGACGGCCTTGACTACGATGCCGTTGTGACCAAAATCGTGGACAATCCGATTTCCGTACGCCAGGCCTTCTGGCTGCCTTACAAGAAAGTGGCCCGCACCATCACAGAGCGCATAAACAAGAGCGCTGCCGAAAAGGAAAGCAAAATCAGCAGCCAGCTCACAAGCGCAGCCGCAAAAGCCGAGCTTCCGAAGGCCGATGCAGCCGCTCCGGCAGCAGCCAAGCAGCCTTTCGACATTGCCAAGTTTGCAGGAATCTTCGCTGCCTTGGGAATGGGCGTCGGCATGATAGCCAGCGCACTCGCCGCCCTTGTAAAACCGTGGTATATGCCTCTGATTGTGCTCTTTGTACTGGTTGTGATAATATCGGGACCGTCGATGTTCATTGCCTGGAACAAGCTGCGCAAACGCAACCTCGGCCCTATCCTCAACGCCAACGGCTGGGCCATCAACTCCGTAGTGCTGGTAAACGCACTCTTCGGTTCAACTCTTACATCCCTTGCCCGCTACCCTAAGGTTCTGCGCGCAGGAGACCCGTATGCCCCGAAGAAGAAATCCCCTTGGCCTTGGATTGTGTCCATTATCATCATCCTCGCCATTGTCTTCCTGGCCCTGTGGCTCACAGGCAACATGGCCTGGGCGGGGCTGCCGAAACCTCTATAGAAATCTATTGTTGTGGAAGGTCTGCAAGGCCTTCCACTTTTTCTTTCAGATTGCGGGTATAGGCGAAACACTCCTCCACGATTTTCTTGGTCTCTTCCAGAAGAGCATCTATACTGTCCAAACTGGAATCGGGATTCTTCACGATTTCCTCAATCTCCTTGAGTCTGTCAAGGTTTTTCTTGTAGTCCTGATTATTCATATCTGATTTCTTTTATTTCGCAGTTCCATTTTCCATCTTTGAAACGCAAGGCAAAGTCGTCGCCCTTGCCAAGGGCCCGCGCACTTTTGAGCAGCTGGCCTTTGCCGTCCTGGGCCAGCACATAGCCAAGGTCCAGAATCTTGCGGGGATCGGCCGAAAAAATCGCTGAACGCCTGAGTTCCAAGTCTTTGTCCATCAGCGCCAGACGGCTTGCCACCAGGTAGCGGATATTGCCCAGCGAGCGGTTGAGTTCACGCTGACAGCCTTCTACCCTGCTGCCCAAAAGGAAGCGTATATTTGCCAGCTCCCGGCCGAGCTGCCGCTGCAGGATGTCTATCCGCTGGGCCAGATTATAACGTATGCCGGCAATGCTGCGGGAAAGTTCCTCCTGTCTGCGCTGCACAGCCCTTTCCATAAGACTGCGGATATTACGGACCGATTCATTGAGCGCCGATTCTACATCGGCCGTCCATTCTATCAGGAAATCGGCCAATGCAGTCGGGGTTTTGAAATGTTCAAATGCCACCATATCAGCAATATGATAGTCCCTTTCGTGACCGATGGCAGTGAGCACCGGCAGAGGGCAGAGGGCAATTTCGCGGCAAAGGGAATAATCGTCGAAACAGGCGAGGTCGGCCTCGGAGCCTCCACCGCGCAGGATGAGCAGAACATCGAAATCCCCGAGGGAGGCCTGATGCAGAGCCGCAATCAGGGAAGCGGGTGCTCCCTGGCCTTGCACAACCGCGGCAAAAAGCTGGAAATCAAAACAATAGCCATAAGCATTGTCCGCACAGTGCTTCACAAAATCGCCGTATCCGGCGGCATCGGCCGATGTTATCACAGCCACCCTGCGGGGCAGTAAAGGCAGTGCGAGCTGCTCCTTCTGGCGCTCCAGCAGTTGCTCGGACTTGAGTTTTTCTATGTTCCGCTGTTTCTCGAGTTTTGCCAGACCGATGCTGTAGGCCTGGTCTATCTCCTTGATGGTGAGGGAGAGACCATAAACGGGATGGTAATCCACCTTGGCCAGAAGCACCACACTGATGCCAGCCTTGAACTGCACTCCGGTGGCGAACTCAAAGGAGGAGATTATGGAAGCATTGTAGCGCCATATCCTGCCCTGGGCGCGGGCCAGAACTTCCCCGCTCTCCTTCTTTTCTATGAGGGAGAGGTAGTAATGTCCGCCGGAACAGTTCATCTGCTCAATCTCCACCTTTACCCAGCAGCAGATGTCACCGACCCTGGAAGCAATGAGCCCCTGCAGTTGTGACAGATTTGTGTACTCCATATCCATTTTATATAACTTCCTGTAAACTAATGTTTACCAAGCATTCTTCCTTACCAAAAATACGAATTTTCTTGCATAAGTGCAAAATGATGAGTAAATTTGGTTTTAATAATTTTTCGATGACAATTGAACAATTACGGGAAAAGATCCGCGTAATCGAGGACTTCCCTAAAAAGGGTATTCATTTCCAGGACATAACTACCCTTATGCTCGACCCTGAGTGTCTTCAAGAACTCAGCGACATTCTCTACAACAAATACAAAGACAGAGGAATCACCAAGGTGGTAGGCCTTGAAGCAAGAGGATTCATCCTCGGGGCCATCCTTGCCTACAGACTGGGAGCAGGCTTTGTTCCGGTGCGCAAAAAAGGAAAGCTCCCGGGGCCGAAGCTTTCCGAGAGCTATGAGCTTGAATATGGGCAGGATACCATAGAAATGCATACTGGAGCTATCCTTGAAAACGACACAGTGCTCATACACGACGACCTTCTGGCAACCGGAGGCACCCTTGCCGCAGCTGTGCGTCTGGTAAAACAGTGCAAGCCTAAAGAAATTCTTCTCAACTCCATAATCGACCTTACGGCCTGTCCGCGCATTGCAGATTTTCCTGCAGAGCTGGAGCTCGACACCCCTATCAAGGTCGATATTGACTAAATACGTTTTACCTTTTCCACCCCTTTCACCTTCTGGAACTGGGATATAATCTTGTCCAGTTCGGAGCTGGAAGGGACGAGAAGGGTAAAGGTGTATATGTCGTAGTTCTTGCTGTCGTTCTGTTTTTCAATCTTTCCAACCTCCACACTCCTCAACTGGGCCTTGAACCTGTCAAGGACATCCATTGCGCCTACCAGAGTAGGATTGCCCGGGAAAGCCTGTATTCTCACTTTGGCCAGAAATTCCCCGTTCCGCTGGGTATCCTGCCACTTAACCTTCTGAATACGATACGGATAGCGTTCTATCAGCCTGGAAGCATTGGAGCAGGACATGCGATGGATCTTGATACCGTCGCCCCTTGTCACAAAGCCGAAAACCTCGTCCCCGAAAACAGGATTGCAGCATCGGGCCATCTTGTACTGCAGGCCCTTCACATCCTTTGCGTTGAGCACAAGAATATCGTCGCCCTGTCCGCTGTATGTTGAATTCTGGCGCTGTTGCTCCATTGCCACGGCTGCGGCAAGACTCTGCTCCTGTCGGGCCGATGCCGAAAGGATGTACTCTTTGATATCGTTTACATCGAGTTCACCAGCACCCAGAGCGGCAAACATCTGTATCTGGCCTGAATACTTGCGTTCCTTGCAGAACTCCATAAGGTCCTCGTCGGAAAAATTCAGTTTCCAGTTCTTGAGGCGGCGCTCCAGGAGTTCGCGGCCTTCTGCTGCCAGCTTGCGCTCGGCGGCATCGAGTTCGAGCCGGATTTTACTGCGGGCCTTGGAGGTCACTACCCAGCCCAGCCAGTCGGCCGACGGTTTCTGCGTCTTGGAGGTAATGATTTCCACAACGTCTCCCGTTGTGAGTTTCTCCCTTATGCTCACTGCCTTGCCGCCTATTCTGGCTCCGGCGCAGTGAACACCCACGTTGGAGTGGATATTGAAGGCGAAGTCCAGCACTGTAGCTCCTGCAGGAAGAATACGAAGCTCTCCTGTAGGGGTGAACACGAAAATTTCCCTCGACGGGGCCTGCGGAAGGTCCTCAGGATTGCTTACTGCCTTGTGTTCAAGTGCATAGCGCACTGAGTTCAGCCAGGTGTCAAGAGTTCTTTCACCTTTTATTCCTTTATAAGACCAGTGTGAAGCGAGACCGCTTTCGGCTATATCGTCCATTCTTCTGGTTCGGATCTGCACCTCCATATAGTTGCCCCGGGCATTTCTCACAGTGATATGCAAGCTCTCGTAACCGTTCGGCTTCGGAGTGGTGAGCCAGTCACGCAGACGCTTGATATCGGGTTCATACTCCTGGGTCACATAGCCGTAAACTTTCCAGCAGAGGTCGTGCTCGATTTCCTTTACAGGCTCGCAGTCAATGATGAAGCGCATTGCAAACACATCATACACTCCCTCGAAAGGCACTTTCTGCACCTGCATTTTTTTGTAGATGCTGTAGGCGGTCTTGGTTCTGACCTTAAGTTTATAATGGATATCGGCAGCATCGAGCTGGGCCTTGAGCGGCTCGATAAACTCTTTCGAAAGCCTCTCGCGGTCGGCAGCCGTTGCGGCCAGCTTGTTCTTGATGGCGCGGTACTGTTCCGGCTCGGCGTAGCGGAAATAGATGTCTTCCAGTTCGCTCTTGATATTGTAAAGTCCAAGCTGATGGGCCAGAGGAATGTAGAGCATCAGAGTCTCGAGCTGCTTCTGCTCGCGGCTGGTCTTGGGAAAAATATTCAGATTGCGCATCACCTCCAGACGGTCAGCAATCTTGATAACTGTTACTCGCGGGTCGCGGCTGTACTGGACGATGAGCTTTTTATAATTTTCTGCCTCAAGCCGGGTGTCCTTTGGCTTGATTGTACTGATTTTGTTCAGTCCATCCACGATAGTGAGCACTTCCTGCGGAAAGGCGCTCATATCCAGCTCGGGATGGGTCCTGCTTGCTTCGTGGAGATAGACTGCGGCCTCGCACTCCGGAGGGAGTCCGATTTCGTCGCGGACTATTGCAGCCACTCCGTCGGGATGGGAGATAAAAGGGGTTCCGTTGCTTCTGAGCTCGTCTTTGAGCACAAGTGCGGCGAGTTCTCTTGCTTCAAATACGATGTTTTCCATTTTAGTTCCTCCTGTCGAGAGCCTTCTGGAAGGCCCTTGCATTAAGTTGGTGTTCTTTGTAAGATTTTGCGAATTTGTGGGTTCCGTCGAACTGCTCACTGGCGCAGAAATAAAGGAAACCCGAGGCAGTGTCAGCCTTCAGTACAGCATCAATTGCAGTTTTAGTAGGACAGCATATCGGGCCGGGAGGCAATCCTTTGTGGATGTAGGTATTGTAAGGTGATTTCACCTTCAAATGCTTGGACAGCACTCTGTTGAGCTGGAAATCGTAGCAGAATGCTATTGTTGGATCGGCCTGCAGTTTCATTCCCCGCCGCAGGCGGTTGAGATAAACTCCGGCAAGCTGCGGATATTCGGGAATGTGGTTCGACTCGCAGCGCACTATAGAAGCCAGAATGCTCACCTCCAGCGGTTTAAGCTTTATGGCCGATGCCTGGGCGCAACGCTCTTCGTTCCAGAATCGTTTGTATTCCTTGTAGAAACGCTCGAAAAGTTCGTAGAGACTCACGTCCCACCAGATTTCGTAGGTATCGGGAATTATCATGGCGCACACGGTCTGGGGGCTGAAGCCGAACTGGCGCAGGAAAGGGGCATCGTCCAGAGCGCCGAGCACTTCTTCGTAGCTGAGCTGCAACTGGGACGATATGCGCGCCGCTACCTCGCTCTTGAGGCGCAGGCTGCCGGCAAGGGTGAGTTTCACGGGACTCTGCCAGCAGTTGTTGAGCATACGGGCCAGATACACGCTGGAGTGTTGAGGCTCAATCCTGTAGTGCCCGGGGCTTAGATACTGCTCCACCTTCTTGCGCTCGAACACGCGGCGAAGGGATTTCTCCAGACGGATGTCGCACTGATCCTTGATTTGGGCAATCACGCCTTCCACCGTGGTGGTATCGCAGACGTAGATGTCGGCACTGGCGCTGAAATTGGGCAGACGGTTGTCCCTCAACCAGCCCCAAGCCTGCAGAGCGACGAAAAACAGCACTGCAGCAAGGGCCCAGAGCAGAGTTTTCCTTTTTACGGAGGTGCCGCTGTTTTTTTTGCCGGCTTTGGCAGCATGCACAAGCCTGGAGGGGCCTTTCCGCCCTTCCTTGCCACGGCTTTTATTCCGTCCTTTGTTTGCTGCCGTGCCTTGTTTTGTCATCAGCGTAATCTGAGTTCTTCGTCCTTTACCAGCATTTCATTCTTGCCCAGCTTGTTGCGGCGTCTTACGGCCGAACTCTTCACGCCGAAGCGCTGGCAAATGGAGCGCAGGTCTTCGCCGTCTTCCGCAACAATATACATATCAAGACCTTTCTGGGTACGGTTCTTCTTTTGTTCAATGTACACGATTTCCCCTGCCATAAGAGGAATGTCTTCCGTACTTTCGTTGAAACGGAGTATTTCGGAAAGGAAAAGATTGTACATCTTTGCAATGGAGGAGTAGCTGTCCCCTTCCCTTGCATAGACAAAATTCACGCCGTTGATGCTGTAAATCGGTCTCTGGGTTTCAAAGGCGAACTCTTCGTCATATTTTATTTCGCTGCCCTTGAGAGGCACTATCTGAGGCTGCTCAAGTTTGTCCGGAGGAAGCACTTCCACCTTCACATTATCGTATTTGTACAGTTTATAGCTTTCTACGATTCCTATGAGTTTGGTAGCGTATTTTGGGTCGGTGGCATAACCGGCCTGCTTGAGACCATAGCACCAGCCTTTGTAATCAGTTGGCTTGAGATCGAACAAAAACCTGTAGCGTTCTCCGTAGCGAAGGAAATCAGAATGGTCGCGAAAAGAATCTTCGGCTTTGTCGTAAGCCCTGAAACACTCGTTGCGGGCATCGTCATCGTGCCTTATGGTCTTTCCCTTCCAGTTTTTGTGGCACTTGATGCCGAAGTGGTTGTTGGCCTTGGTGGCAAGGCGCGACTGCCCCGCAGCCGATTCGAGCAGACCCTGGGCAAGGGTAATAGAGGCCGGAACGCCGGTCCTCTTCATTTCCTGCACCGCGATGGGCGCGTACTTCTTTATATATGCTTCTTTTGCGGGATCCTGGGCCTGTGCAAGACAGCAAAGCAGAAAAGCCGCGATTAATGTCACTTTCTTCATAAACGCAAATTTAGTCAATCTCCACAACTTCACAATCGCTCAAAGCGTAAGAATCTTCAAAAATTTCCCGGCACTCCTTCTGGAAAAGCTCCTTTTCCCTTACCCTTGAACTGTAATGGGCCACAAGAAGTTTGCCCACCCCGGCACGCAGAGCTAACGAGGCGGCATCGGCCGTAGTGCTGTGAGCGTAAGCCAAAGCTTTGTCTTTCATATCTTTAAGGTAGGTGGTCTCGTGATAGAGGACGCTCACGCCACGAACATAATCTTCAAGTTCCGGAAAAGGCATTGTATCGGAGCAATAGGCATAGCTGCGTGGGCATCGGCCTTCGGAAAGAGCCCTTGCTCCCAGAACTTCGTCAAAGCGATAGCCGTAGCAATCTATTTTATGACTCAGTGGAAAAGCACTGATTTTCAAACTTTTGTTCTCATATACGCACTCCATCCCGCTGCCCGTGAGGCTGTGGAAATCAATTTCGTAATTGCAGCCGTCGCCGAAGAAACTCTGCCAGAAGCGCAGAATCGGGCCAAGAGCCTGTGGGCCAAATACTTTGAGGGGAGCAGTGCGGTTGAACATCGCCATACTCGAAAGCAGGCCGAAGAGACCGAACACGTGGTCGCCATGAATATGGCTTATGCACACGGCCTCGATTTTGAGAAAACCCAGATGCATCTGGCGCAGCCTCTGCTGGGTCCCCTCACCGCAGTCAATCAGAAACAAGCGCCCGTGTACGCTAAGTACCTGGGCGCTTGGATTGGTATCAGAAATGGGCATAGCCGATGCCGTGCCCAATATCCTGAGCGTGAAATTCATTACTCGCCTTTCTCGAATTTGGACTTGAGAGCGGCAAGGGCGTCGATGTCACCGAGGGTGGTCTTCTCGACGTTTGCATTCACCTTCTTTACAGCCTTCTTGGTGTTCTCTACCTCAGCTGCTGCGGCCTTCTCTTTCTGCTCGGCATAGGTGCGGACATGGCTGAGAAGCACGCTGTGGGTGCTGCGACGGAGCTCGACTACCTTGAACTTGAGGGTCTCGCCTACAACAGGCTGCTTGCCGTCTTCCTTGACGAGTTCGCGGTTGAAGCAGAAGCCTTCGACGTCACCTTCGAGTTTGAGGCTTGCGCCCTTGTCTGTGGTGGCTGCAACTGTGGCCTCAACTACGGTACCTACAGGGAATTTCTTCTCTGTCTCGTCCCAAGGGTTGGTGGTAAGCTGCTTGTGACCAAGGCTCAGACGATGGTTGGCCTCGTCGAACTCAAGAATCTGAACATCGATCTTGTCACCTACGGCAACAACCTCTGAAGGATGCTTAACCTTGTTCCAGCTGAGGTCGCTGATGTGGATAAGTCCCTCAACGCTGTCTTCGAGCTGTGCAAATACACCAAAGCTGGTGATATTGCGGACAACTGCGCTGTGACGGCTGCCTACAGGGTATTTCTCACGGATGTTGTCCCAAGGATTAGGGGTAAGCTGCTTCATGCCGAGAGACATCTTCCTGCCCTCGCGGTCGAGGGTGAGGATCTGGGCCTCGATTTCGTCGCCTACCTTGAGGAAATCCTGTGCAGAGTGCAGACGGGTGCTCCAGGACATCTCAGATACGTGAACGAGTCCTTCTACACCCGGCTCGATCTCCACGAATGCGCCGTAATCGGCGATGAGGATAACCTTGCCCTTAACCTTGTCTCCAACCTTGAGGTTTGCGTCGAGCTGATCCCAAGGATGAGCGGTGAGCTGCTTGAGACCGAGAGCGATTCTCTTCTGGTTCTCATTGAAGTCGAGTACAACGACCTTGATCTTCTCGCCGAGCTTGACAACCTCCTCAGGATGGTTGATGCGGCCCCAGGAGAGGTCTGTGATGTGGATAAGACCGTCAACTCCGCCGAGGTCAACAAATACACCATAGTTGGTGATGTTCTTGACTTCGCCTTCGAGTACCTGGCCTTTCTCGAGTTTGCCGATGAGTTCGGCACGCTTCTGCTCCTGCTCTGCTTCGAGAAGAGCCTTGTGCGATACCACTACATTGCGGAACTCCTGATTGATCTTCACGATCTTGAAGTCGATTGTCTGGTTGACATACTGGTCGTAGTCACGTATAGGCTTGATGTCGATCTGGCTGCCCGGGAGGAAGGCCTCGATGCCGAATACATCGACGATCATACCGCCCTTGGTGCGAGTCTTAACGAAGCCCTTGACAATCTCGTCATTTTCGAATGCTTCGCTAACGCGGTCCCAGGATTTGAGTGCGCGTGCCTTCTTGTGGGAAAGTACGAGCTGGCCTTTCTTGTCCTCTGCCGATTCAACGAATACTTCTACTTTGTCGCCAAGTTTGAGGTCCGGATTGTAGCGGAATTCAGCTGCGTTGATAACGCCTTCGCTCTTGCCACCGATGGAAACGATGACTTCGCGCTTGTTGATTTCGGTTACTTCTCCTTCAACAACTTCGTTCTCATGAACTTTGTTAAGTGTTGTTGCATAAGCCTCTTCGATGGCTTTTTTGTCTTCGCCGCCTACTTTGCCTTCGAACTCGTCCCAGTTGAACTCTTCCGGAGCGATGGATGCATTGAGGCGTGCTGCGTTGTTTGTTTCTGCCATAAAGGTAAAACAATTGAAAAATTAAAGGGTTAAACAATAAATTCCATGCCCGACGCCCCCGGAAAAATTCACCCGACGTACCAAGGCAGCTCCCTGAACAGTTGTTTTTATGCACTCCGTTCAAAAAGCGGGCAAATTTAGCAAAACTTTGCTATATTTGCAAGGGTCGCATCAAAAGCAATCAAGAAATGAAGAACAATATCGGAAAAAGCGTACTCCGCTACATCATCTCCACAACAGGAATATTTCTGGTAGCCTTCGGCATAGTGCTGTCGGTCAACGCCAATCTCGGAATCAACGGGCTCAACGCCACTCCTTACGCCTTCAGTGTCAAATACCCGGTCTTAACGCTGGGGCTGTATAACATTCTTTTCTTCACCGTCTGCATGCTGGTGCAACTCCTCGTTCTGGGACGCCGCTTCAAATGGATAGACCTCCTTCAAGTACCGGCCAATTTCCTGCTCGGAATCTTCATCAACTGGTGCGCCCCGCTGTGTCTGTCCCTCGGCCTCGTACTTCCTGGCGGCCCGGAGACTGAAATCTGCGCCGCAAGCACAGAGGTTCTTGGAGAGAGCCTTGCTGCGGGTGCTGTATCGGGAAGCAGTTCAACAGTTCTCATTCAAATTTGGCTGCTGGTGCTTGCCTGCATCATTTCAGCCATAGGCATCTCCCTGGAGGTGAGCGCAAAAGCCTGGATGCTCCCGGCAGATATGACCGTCCGGGCCTTCGCCATCGCGACAAAAGGCAAATTCAGCACAGTCAAAATCTTCGTCGACTGCAGCATTCTGCTCATCTCACTGATTGTCTGCCTCCTGTTCTTCGGCAATCTTCTCGGGCCAAAAGAAACCCCGATCATCGGCTGGGGCACACTTGCTCTTGCCGTGTGCATCGGCCTCTGCATGAAACTCACGCAGCCGCTTACCGACCGCCTCTGCAGCAAGCTTCAATAAATCTTTCTTTCTGCAAGGCAGAATTTTACTTCACGCGGAGATTCATTCCGGCAAGAAGCGTATCGGGCTTGAGGTTCATCACGGCGCGTTCCTCACCGGCCATACAGAAACCGCAGCTGCCGCAAACCCCGGCCTGCATTCCGGCACACTGAGGACTGCGTGTACCGTCAGTAAAAATGAAATTGCTCATCCAGCAGGCCTTTTTGAACTTCAAGGTTTTCATATATTTCAGGCCGCTGATTGAATTCATGATAGGATAGTTCCTTTTTTTGTAGCTGATTATCAGATCAATTACCTCTGCACGTTTTTCAGGACTCAAAGCCAGAGCTTCAGTACCGGGAAAAGGAGTATGGAAATTCAGCGAAATCTGCCGGAAATAAGGACTGTTCTTCACATATTCAATAGCCTGGGCAACACTGTCCACATTCAAACAGTTGATGGCCATATTGGCAGACAATTCCCCGAATCCAGAATCGGCCACGTTCTTCTCGAGCCGCGCAAAACTGCCCTCGCCGCGAATACGGTCGTGATACTCTCCCACTCCATCCATCGATACCCAGATGGAATCGGCGCCTGCTCCGGAAAACGGCTTCTGTGCATTTGTGGTGATAGTACAACTGAAAAAGCCAATACTGTGCGCCAAATCGCACAAGTCATTGACTGTCTTTCCATTATCCTGCCACAGAAATGGTTCTCCACCCTCAAAATCCACAAAACGCGAACCCAGAGAGTAGCAGTAGCGCAATTCTTCCTCGATCTGAGCGAAAGTTTTGCTCAGAGGATTCTTGTGGTTATATACGCTGCAGTGCCTGCAACTCAGATTGCATCGGTCCGAAATGAAAATCACACTTTGCAAAGGCTTTTTGCAATTGAAGAATTTTGCCTTGAACCACCATAGTCCAAGATAGCATATTTGATTGAATTTCATACTCCTAAATAAATTTACAAACAATGGCTGCCAACATCAGCAAAACACAAAAGCCGCTGAGCAGATTACGCGCACAGAGCCAACGTCCCAAAAACCAATCCAATTTTTTGCTCCTGACCTCATTCCACTCAGGCACGGGACCTATCCAGACAGGAACTTTCTCTATATCTATCCTTTTGCCACGGCTGAAGTCCACAAGTGTTCCAAAAAGCCATATTCCGCGGGGCAATACCAACAAGGACAACAAATTGAGCGGATGAAGCCATTTCAGGACCACGGCAAGAACAATAAGAACAAAAGGTAAAAATATGAAAAGCGCCGAAGCAAGCAGATTCAACTTGTCGCTTCCTAAAAGACGTGCAAAAGTCATCTTGTTGCTGGCTTTATCCCCTTCCTTCTCTATAAAGCTGTGAGTAAAGAGAATATTGAGGACAAGCAGCCCCACTGGAACGCTAACCATCACAATGGAGGCATCCACTCGGGCACAGCAGGCATAATATACGCCCATCATCAGAAGCGGACCGAAAATAAAACCTATTATCAATTCCCCGAAACCGCGGTAAGCCAGCTTGAGAGGAGGAGCAGAATAAAACACCCCTAAAAAAGCACAGGCTGCCACAATGGCGAAGATCCACCACAAACCGTTCTCTCCCAGGAAATGTACTCCGGAAATGAACCTGTCGGCCACAATCACGGCGCCGCAGCACAAAGCCACGATTATGAAGCAGCTTATAGCCCGGGCAGTAGAATTGAGGTCCTCTTCCCCGCTTGTAAGATACGGATATTTTCTGCTCATAGCCCTGAAACCCTGCCTTATGACTTTGTCTCTGTCCCCAAGCATATCTACTTTGTAATCAAAATAATCATCGGCCAGATTCATGGCCAGGTGAGCACATGCCACCCCAAGCACTGCGAGCAAGGCGCTGTACCAGTGGAAGCCGGACTCCCCCGCCGCCATACTCACTGCGAGCACAGCAGGCATCACACTTTGCGCCAGAGCCACCTGTCTGGCATTGACAAGCCACTGTTTGATTTTCATTTACGTGTCATTTGAGCACGCAAAGGTCGCACTTTTTTCCGATTCTACAAAGAATAATCCACAATGGATTGAATACCTGGTATTCCGTAATACGATTCCACTATGTCTCCCTTTATATAAACCATCTTTCCAAGCAGACCGGGATTGTCCACCAGATTGAGAGCATCCCTGATTTTTCCCTGGCTCAGCTGTACCGACATACAAGCCTCCTTGTCCGTACAGGAAGATTTGGCGGCAATGGCAATGTTGGTCCTCGAAGAGAAGGGAGCCTCAAAACTGCATCGGCTCGAAGACAAATCCCCGCCCACTATATAGCCATAAACCCACACATCCGAAGCTCCTATATTGTCTTTTGCCTGGGCAATGCTGTACGCATTCTCCTTTTCATTGCCCTTTTCGGGATTGTCCGCTCCGATGCAGATATTTTCGCTGGTCCAATTCCTTGATGTATCTACCTGGATATGAATGCCTGCGGCTATATTTGCAGACTGATTGTCACCGATGGTGAGATTAATCTGCAACACCTGGCGCGCTTCCAGATAACGGCTGCAGAGAATGCTTTCCTTTCCGTTGTCATTGAGCACCAGACTCACGTTGCCCGGACGGAAATATGCTATCCTGCGCTCGCTGTAACCGTACATCAGCTTTCCATCGGCCGATTTCAAAAACAGCACGCCCTGCGGATATTCACTCAGGAAGGCCGGATCGACCTTGAGCCGCACCCCGCTGTTCAGCTGGTCGCAATTGAGCTGGACCCTGCATTCTTTTCCGGCCGATACCACCGCGACTTGAGTGTCTCCGTACTGCGGGCAGTTGAACTCCGGCGTGGTAAATTCGCAGGATTTGGCCGTAATTGTGTATGTTCCGGGAGCGGCAATTATTTTTTCGGGAGCAGCGCCGAAACTGCCATAATAAACCGATGCGCCCTTGGAATCGGCAATAGAGAGGATGAATTTGTTCGTGTCCACGGCATCGCCATAAATTTTAGTCGGGAAAGTGCCATTTTCCACGAAATGAACAAGCAGACTGCCGTCGGGCCCGGAGCCAAAAGTCGTATCGCAGGACTGGGCGAAAGGCAGCATGAACAAAAGGAACATGAACAATGTGCAGTGCTGGGAAAGTTTTTCCAACAGATGCAGGTCCAAAACACGTTTTAACAATTTGAACATAGTTTTTTGTTTAAAAGTTGAACCGCAACATCGCGGCTTGGAGCAAAGGTAAAAAAAGCCTCCTTCCCGGCCAAGGAAAAACACAAGTAGTGTGTAAGAATACGGTAATCTTACAGAAAAAAACTTTCTTATTTAATCTTTAAGAAAAAAGATAGTATAATTCAAAAAAGTTGTTTATATTTGTGACGAAGTTTTTCATAGTTTAAGTTTAGGTTAAGTAGCGAGGAGTTCGCAGTGATGCAAACTCCTCGTGAATTTTGAAGCCCCCTTAGTTTAATGGATAAAATTCAGGATTCCGGTTCCTGTGATAGGCGTTCGATTCGCCTAGGGGGTACAAAAAAATTATAATAAAAATTTGCATATTGCGAAAAAAGCAGTATATTTGCATCCGCTTTCAAGCAAACGACCAGAAATGGTGCGGTAGTTCAGCTTGGTTAGAACGCCGGCCTGTCACGCCGGAGGTCGAGG